>NZ_JAGSOG010000092.1 GCF_018139695.1 Actinospica durhamensis
GGGCGGCTCAGCGCGGCGGGGCGGTACTCTCGCGCACCACGAGCTCGGTGACCAGATCCACCCGGTGCAGCGCGAGTTCGTCGCCGCGGGCCAGCTCGAGCACCATCCGCGCCGCGGTGCCCGCCATGGCGCGCAGGGGCTGGTTCACGGTGGTCAGCGCCGGTTCGGTCCACGCGGTCACCGGCAGGTTGTCGTAGCCGATGATGGACAGTTCGCCCGGCACGTCGAGGCCGAGGCGCCGGGCTGCGCGCAGCACGCCGAGCGCCTGTAAGTCCGAGCCGGCGAAGATCGCGGAGGGGCGGTCGTCCCGGTCCAGCAGCGACAGGCCGTGCTCGTAGCCTGACTCCAGGTAGAAGTTGCCGTGCCGCACGAACGCGGGGTCGACCGGGATGCCCCCCTCCTCGTGCGCGAAGCGGAAGCCGGAGAGCCGGGTGCGCGCACACAGCACGTCTTCGGGGCCTGAGATGATCGCGATCCGCCGGTGGCCGAGTTCGAGCAGGTGGCGGGTGGCGAGCAGGCCGCCGTTCCAGTTGTTGGAGCCGACGGTGGGAACGGAGGCGGTGGTGGCGCTGTCGGTGTCCACGACCACGAATCCGATGCCCTGGCGGCGCAGCTGGTGCTGCTGGGCCACGGTCGGGCTGCAGAGCACGAACAGCACTCCGGCCGGGCGCCGGGTCAAGGTGGCGTCGAGCCAGGACTGCGGCGGGTGGTGGCGCCCGCCGAGCTGGGAGAGCACCACGTCAAGGCCCGCGACCGCGGTCACCGCCTCCACGCCCTGGATGATCTCCATCGCCCAGGCGGAGTCGAGTTCGTGGAAGACCAGGTCGATCCGGCTCGCGCCCTCGGCGCGCGGGCGGGAGCGGCGGCGGTAACTGTGCCGCTCAAGGCTGGCCTCCACCCGGGCCCTGGTCTCGGGCGAGACGTCGGCGCGGCCGTTGAGCACCTTCGAGACGGTCGTGACCGAAACGCCCACCTCGTCGGCGATCGTCGCGATCGTCGTCGAAACGGGGCCTTCGTCAGCTTGCGCCTGCACGGTCATCGAAATCTCACCTATATTTCGCAAAACTTTCGGGGACCACACCGGGCACGCCTCGGTCCAGGGCCGAGCATAGATGAAAGCATTCGGGCTTGCCTAGCTGGTCCAGGCCCTGGCCTCGTGCCGAGCATTGCCTTTACCAGCACCGAAACGATCGGTTCCTGAGAGTCTTGACACGGCCGTCGGAGCCGCCTAGGTTACCGCAACACATCCCGATGAATTTCGGAAACTTTCGAACGACCATCGAACTGCCTTCGAACAACCGTCGACAGCGGAGCCCTGCGTTCCGCCGCTTCCGGGTGTCGTCGACGTCAGCGCAGCGAAAGGACGGCATGACCAGTCAGATGTCCGTGGAGGCGGACACGTCCGGCGGCGACGCGCCCTGGCGCGATCGCGCGCTCTCGCCCGAGGAACGCGCAGACGCGCTGATCCCGCGGATGACCCTGGACGAGAAGATCGCCCAGCTGTTCGGGGTCTGGGTCGGCGCGGACGCCTCCGGTGGCGGGGTGGCGCCGCTCCAGTCCGAGATGAAGGACGCGGCGCCCTGGGACGAGGTGATCCGGCACGGCCTCGGCCAGCTCACCCGGCCCTTCGGCACCGCACCGATCGACCCGGCGGCCGGCGCCCGCTCACTCGCCGTCTCCCAGGCCCAGATCGCCGCGGCCAGCCGGTTCGGCATCCCGGCCCAGGTGCACGAGGAGTGCCTCACCGGCTTCGCCACCTGGGGCGCGACCGCGTACCCGGCGCCGCTGGCCTGGGGCGCCGCCTTCGACCCCGAACTCGTGGCCGAGATGGCCGAGCGCATCGGGCGGTCCATGCGCTCGGTCGGCGTGCACCAGGGCCTCGCCCCGGTGCTCGACGTGACCCGCGACTACCGCTGGGGCCGCACCGAGGAGACCATCGGCGAGGACCCGTACCTGGTCGGCCTGGTCGGCGCGGCCTATGTCAGGGGCCTGGAGAAGTCCGGGATCGTGGCCACCCTCAAGCACTTCTCCGGCTACTCCGCCTCCCGCGGCGGACGCAACCTCGCCCCGGTGGCCGTGGGCCGGCGCGAGCTGGCCGACGTGCTGCTGCCCCCGTTCGAGGCCGCGCTGCGCCTGGGCGGCGCCCGCTCGGTGATGAACTCCTACGCCGAGATCGACGGCGTGCCGGTCGCCGCGGACGAGGACCTGCTCACCCGGCTGCTGCGGGAGGACTGGGAGTTCACCGGGACGCTGGTCTCCGACTACTTCTCGGTGCGCTTCCTCGAGACCCTGCACGGCGTGGCCGACGGCGCGGCCGAGGCCGCCGGGCTCGCCCTGAAGGCCGGCATCGACGTGGAACTGCCCACCGTCGACACTTTCGGAGCGCCGCTCGTGGACGCGGTGCGGGCCGGCACGGTGGACGAGGCGCTGATCGACCGGGCGCTGCGCCGGGTGCTGGTGCAGAAGGCCGAACTCGGCCTGCTCGACCCGGACTGGCAGCCGCTGCCCCCGGACGTGGACGCGGTGAACCTGGACCGGGACGAGGACCGCGAGATCGCGCTGCGCCTGGCCCGCGAGTCCGTCACGGTGCTGCGCAACGACGACGGGCTGCTGCCGCTGCGCCCCGGCCTGCGGGTCGCGCTCGTCGGCCCGGTCGCGGACGACCCGATGGCGATGCTCGGCTGCTACTCCTTCCCCGCGCATGTGAGCGCTCACGCGGGTCACGGCCTCGGGCTGGAGATCCCGTCGCTGCGCGAGGCGCTGGCCGAGTTCGTGCCCGACCTCGCCCACGAGCCCGGATGCACCGTGGACGGCCCGGAGACCGACGGCTTCGCCGCCGCGGTCGCCGCCGCCGCCTCGCACGACGTGTGCGTGTTGGCCGTCGGGGACCGGGCCGGACTGTTCGGCCGCGGCACCTCCGGCGAGGGCTGCGACGCCGCCGACCTGACCCTGCCGGGCGTGCAGGCGCAGCTGGTGCAGGCGATCGTGGCCACCGGCACGCCGGTGGTGCTGGTGCTGCTGGCCGGCCGTCCCTACGCCCTGGGCCCCGAGGTGGACGGCGTGGCCGGCATCGTCTACGCGTTCTTCGCCGGACAGCGCGGCGGCCAGGCCGTGGCCGAGGTGCTCACCGGAGCCGTCGAGCCGTCAGGCCGGCTGCCGGTCAGCGTTCCCCGGGACGCCGGCGGCCTGCCCGCCACCTATCTCGCCCCGATCCTGGGCCGCCGCTCCGAGGTCTCCTCGGTCGACCCGACCCCGGCCTACCCCTTCGGCCACGGCCTGAGCTACACCACGTTCGCGTGGACCGACGCGGCCGTGCTCGGCACCGACGTCACCGCCGTCTCCGCGCACGGCGCCGGGGCCGAGGCCGAAAGTGTCGGGCGGCGGGCCGACTGGCCGGTGGACGGCGAGGTCGAGGTCCGGATCCGGGTGGCCAACACCGGATCGCGGCCCGGCACCGAGGTGGTCCAGCTCTACCTGCACGACCCGGTCGCGCAGACCACCCGCCCGGTGGTGCGGCTGCTCGGCTTCACCCGCGTCCCGCTCGAGCCCGGCGAACAGGCCGAGGTGACCTTCGCGGTCCCGGCCGACCTGGCCTCGTTCACCGGCGTGCGCGGCACCCGGATCGTCGAGCCCGGCGCCGTGGAGCTGCGCTTCGGCCGCTCCAGCGGGCACGACGCGGCGGTGCTGCCGCTGCGGCTGACCGGCCCGGTCCGCGAGGTCGGCCACCACAGGCACCTGATGTCCCGGGTCCGGATCGAAAGTGCGGGAGCGCTGTCGCATACGACGAAGGAGGCGGCAGGGTGAGCAGTACCCAGCCCCTAGGGGCTGCGACCGCGGCGGGCTCCCGGCCCGCCCGCCGCCTGCGCCGGCGCACCTGGCGCCAGGCGCTGCGCCGGGACTGGCGGCTGTACTCGCTGGCGGTGGCGCCGCTGGCGTTCTTCGCCGTCTTCCGCTACGTCCCGATGCTCGGCAACGTCATCGCCTTCCGCTGGTACCAGCCCGGCGGGAACCTGTTCGGGGAATACTGGGTCGGCTTCTACTACTTCCAGGAGTTCTGGTCCGACCCGAGCTTCTGGCACGTGTTCACCAACACGCTGGTCCTCGGCCTGCTCTCGCTGCTTTTCACCTTCCCGGCGCCGGTCATCCTTGCGCTGCTGCTCAACGAGGTGCGCTCGAGCCGGTTCAAGCGGATCGTGCAGTCGATCTCGTACCTGCCGCACTTCCTGTCGGTCGTCGTGGTCGCGGGCATCATCATCCAGCTGACCTCGACCACCGGTCCGATCGACCAGATGCTCGGCCACCTCGGCCACGCCCCGATCGACTTCCTGCAGCAGCCGGGCTGGTTCCGCCAGATCTACGTCTCCTCCGAGGTCTGGCAGACCGCGGGCTGGGGCACGATCCTCTACCTCGCCGCGCTGACCACGATCGACAGCCAGCTCTACGAGCAGGCCAGGATCGACGGGGCCAACCGGTGGAAGCAGACCTGGCACGTGACCCTGCCCGGCATCCGCCCGACCATGGTCACGCTGCTGATCCTGAACATCGGCACCTTCATGGCGGTCGGCTTCGAGAAGATCCTGCTGATCTACAATCCCCTGACGTACTCGACCGGCGACGTCATCTCCACCTACCTCTACCGGGTCGGCGTGCAGTCCGGCAGCTTCAGCTACGCCGCCGCGATCGGCCTGTTCGAGTCGCTGATCGGCCTGATCCTGGTGGTCTCGGCCAACTTCATCTCGCGTCGAGTGGTGGGGACGAGCCTGTGGTAGCCGTGTCGGAGACCGGGGTCGCGCCGGTCGGCGCGCCGGTGGTGCGCAGGAGGATCCAGACCAGCCGGGGCTACCGCGTCTTCCAGGTCGTCAACGCGCTGATCCTGACCGCCGTGATGGTGATCACCCTCTACCCCTTCATCAACCTGCTGGCCCAGTCCTTCAGCGCGCAGGGCGCGATCGCGGCCGGCCGGGTGAACCTGATCCCCAAGGGCTTCAACCTCACCACCTACAAGACGGTGATGGCGGACCCGACCTTCTGGGAGAACTACCGCAACACGGTGGTCTACACCGTCGTCGCCACCCTCATCGCGATGGTGCTGACCACCTGCTACGCCTACGTGCTGTCCAAGAAGAACGTCAAGGGCCGCGGATTCCTGATCGGCATCGCGGTGTTCACGATGTTCTTCAACGGCGGCCTGATCCCAAACTACGTCCTGGTCAACGACCTCGGGCTGCGCAACTCGATCTGGGCGATCGTGCTGCCCAACGCCATCAGCGTGTTCAACCTGCTGGTGATGAAGGCGTTCTTCGAATCGCTCCCGGGCGAACTCGAGGAGGCCGCCATGGTCGACGGCCTGAACACCTACGGGATCCTCTGGCGGATCGTGCTGCCGCTGTCCAAGGCGGTGCTGGCCACGATGGTGCTCTTCTACGCCGTGACCTTCTGGAACTCGTGGTTCTCCGCGTTCCTCTACATGGACAACAACAGCATGTTCCCGGTCACGGTCTACCTGCGCAACCTCATCGCCGGCGCCACCGGCGGGACCGACCAGAGCGCCTCGGGTGACACCGCGCTCCAGGTCGCGGCCAACATCCAGGCCGTGACGATCGTGCTCACCGTCATCCCCATCCTGAGCATCTACCCGTTCATCCAGCGCTACTTCGTCTCCGGCGTGATGCTCGGCGCGGTCAAGGGCTGACGGCGCCGCTCGCAGCATCCGTACTACGCACACCATCGCAGCACCCACACCACCACCAGCGATGCGCACTCTCGCACCACGGACAAAGGAGTTCCCGTGAACAGCTTCTCCCGCCGACGGTTCCTCGGCGTGCTCGGCGGCGGTATCGCCGTCGCGGCTCTGGCCGGCTGCTCCACCCACCAGCCCGGCGGCGCCTCCAGCGGCAGCTCGGGCGCAGGCGACCTGTCCTCCAACAAGGTCGGCGCCATGGACGCCTTCGCGGCCGACGCGCAGTTCAAGGCCACCGCGCCGCTCGACTTCGGCATGATGATGTTGAACAACCCCAACTACCCGTACAAGGCGAACTGGGAGTTCTTCACCGATCTGAAGCAGATGACGAACGTCTCGGTCAGCGCGACGACCATCCCGCAGAGCGACTACCCCACCAAGGTCGGCGTCATGGTCGGCGCGGGCGACGCGCCCGCGATCATCCCGAAGACCTACCACCCGGCGGAGCAGGCCTACATCTCCAGCGGGGCGATCCTGGCGGTGAGCGACTACCTCGACCTGATGCCGAACCTGACCGCCACGGTGCAGAACTGGAACCTCGACTCGGACCTCGACACGCTGCGCGGCCCCGACGGCAAGTTCTACCTGCTGCCCGGCCTGCACGAGAACGTGTGGGTGGACTACTCGATCGCGGTGCGCTCGGACATCCTGCAGAAGCACGGCATCGACGTCCCCGGGACCTGGGACGAGTTCACCACCATGCTCCAGGCGCTCAAGACCGCGTACCCGAGCCTGTACCCGTTCTCGGACCGCTGGTCCTCCACCCAGCCCGGACCCGGCGCGAACAGCCTGCTGGCCACCCTCGGAAACGCCTACAACACCCACGCGGGCTGGAACTATCAGCACCAAACCTGGGATGCCTCGCAGGGCCAGTTCGTCTACACCGGCGCGACCGACGACTACAAGGCGATGGTCACGCTGCTCAACAGCTGGGTCAACCAGAAGCTGCTCGACCCGGCCAGCTTCACCCAGTCCGACGCGCAGGCCGAGCAGAAGTTCGCCGACAGCCAGTCCTTCGTCATCAGCGCCAACGCGCAGGAGGTGGTCAACACCTACGAGAAGGACCTGACCGGCGTCGCGGGCGCGACCGTGCTGAAGATCCCGGTGCCGATCGGCCCCGCGGGCGCGGTCAACATCGGCTCGCGGATCGAGTGCGGCGTGATGATCTCCTCCTCGGCGCGCAAGAGCCCGAACTTCGTCGCGATGATGCAGTTCCTCGACTGGCTGTACTACTCCGAGGCCGGAAAGATGTACGCCAAGTGGGGCGTGCAGGGCCAGACCTACACCGGCAGCGTCGACGACGGCACCTTCAAGCTCGCGCCCGACGTCAACTGGGGCGGGCTGAACCCGAGCGGCACCAAGCAGCTCAACGTCGACTACGGGTTCTTCAACGGCGTGTTCGCCTACGGCGGCAGCTCCAACCTGCTCAACTCGCAGTTCCCGCCGGCCGAGCAGGTCTTCCAGAAGGTCATGAACCAGCGCAAGACGCTGCCGCTGGACCCGCCGGCCCCGTTCGACGACCAGCAGCAGCAGCAGACCACGCTGTGGGCCACCGCGCTGCTGGACTCGGTGAACCAGAACACCCTGAAGTTCATCCTCGGCCAGCGGCCGCTGAGCGAGTGGGACCAGTACGTCTCCGAGCTCGGGGGACTGAACTCGAAGCAGTACATCGACGCCGTGAACCAGGCCTACCAGACCTACAAGAAGGCCCACGGCTAGGGAGTGTCTTCAAAGGGGCGTCGCGGCCCCGGCGAAACTTTGAAGACACGACCCAGGCCCGTGGCCCCGGCCGCCGCCCGCACGCGGCGGCCGGGGCGGGGCGGGTTGGGATGCGCCGGATTCGTGCGATGTCACGAATCCGGCGCGTCAACGCACTCAGAATTGACACGAAGAAACAGATCAGCGGAGGAACAGCCGTGCCGAGCCCCATCATCGTCCCGGACCGAGCCGTCGGCCGGCTCTCCGACGCCTGGCGCCAGTGCGTCGGCACCGGCAGATTCGAGCTCGCGCTGCGGCGCGACTACCAGGACTCGCTGGCGCTGATCCAGCGGGAGATCGGCTTCCGGCACATCCGGGGCCACGGCCTGTTCGCCGAGGGCGTCGGCGTGCACCAGCCGTACACGTATCAGGGCCAGAACCACACCCGCTACGCCTTCGGCTACGTGGACCAGATCCTCGACGCCTACCTCGAGCTCGGCATCGAGCCCTTCCTCGAACTCGGCTTCATGCCGAAGGCCCTCGCCTCGGGCGAGCAGACCGTGTTCTGGTGGCACGGCAACGTCACCCCGCCGAACTCGCTGGCCGAGTGGGCCGACCTGGTCAAGGCCACGCTGCGGCACCTGATCGAGCGCTACGGCCTCGAGGTGGTGCGGCGCTGGCCGATCGAGGTGTGGAACGAGCCGAACCTGACCCAGTTCTGGCAGGACGCCGACGAGGGCGCCTACCACCGGCTGTACGAGGCCACCGCGTTCGCGGTCAAGGAGGTGGACGCAGAACTCCAGGTCGGCGGCCCCGCGATCTCGCCCGGGGCGGACCACTGGCTGCGGCCCTTCGCCGAGTTCACCGGGCTGCGCACCATCCCGGTCGACTTCGTGAGCAAGCACGCGTACACCACCGGACCGGCCCAGCACGTGCCCTTCGGCGTCTACCAGACCCTGGCGCCCGCCCGGAGCCTGCTCGAGCAGTTCGCCACCCCGCGCGAGCTGCTGCGCGGGACCTCCCTCGACGGCCTGCCCGTGCACATCACCGAGTTCAACTCCTCCTACCGCCCGGACAACCCGATCCACGACACCGCGTTCCACGCCGCCTACCTCGCGCCGGTGCTGGCCGAGGGGGGCGAGCACGTCGAGTCCTTCTCGTACTGGACCTTCAGCGACATGTTCGAGGAGATCGGGGTCCCGACGGCGCTGTTCCACGGCGGCTTCGGCCTGCTGACGCACCGCCAGGTCAAGAAGCCCACCTACCACCTCTACACCTTCCTGGCCCGGATGGGCCCCGAGGTGCTCGCCCGCGGCGAGGACCACCTCGTCACCCGCGACGCCGAGGGCCGGATCACGGTCCTGGCCTGGGCGCCGGTGGACGAGACCGGCCGCGAGCCCGCGCCGGCCGGCCACACCGTGCGCCTCTCGCTGCCCGTCGGCCCGGCCCGCACCGCGTTCGTGCTGCGCACCAGCGTGAGCGAGGGGGCCGGCAACGTCTGGGCCGCCTGGGGCGAGATGGGCCGCCCGGCCGCGCCGAGCAGCCGTCAGCTCGACGCCCTGCACGAGAGCTCCGAGCCCTCCCGCCGCCACCTGAGCCTGCCGGTCGAGGCCGGCCGCGCCGAGCTCACCCTCACCCTGGACCAGCACGAGGTCACCCTGGTCGAGATCGCCGCCGTGCGCGACGAGACCCCGCCGTGGCTCGACGACCGCCGGCTGTTCGGCTACGCGAACCCGGAGTCCGAGACGGAGCCGGCGTCGGAGTCCACACCCGCGAGCGAAACGGAGGAGAACCGATGAGCTTTCAGATCCACGCACCGAGCGCGATCGGATCGCGATCCGGGTCCGGGTCCGCCGGGTCCGCCGGGTCCGAGGAGGTCGGCGAGGGCGCGCTGGCCCGCATCACCTCGGCGATCTACAGCCTGCTGACGGTGGACGTGCTGCTGCTGCTGGCCGTGCTGCCTGGCCTGGTCCCGCTCGTCCTGCTCGCCCGCGACGCCGCCGACGCGCCGCTGGCGGTGGCCTGCCTGATCCCGGTCGGCCCGGCCGTCTCCGCCGCCCTGTTCGCGCTGCGCCGGCACCGCGGCGACCCGGCGGACCTGCGCCCGGCCGCCGAGTTCGCCCGCGGCTACCGGCTCAACGCCGCGGGCGTGCTCAAGCTCTGGCTGCCCTACCTGGCCGTGCTCTCCGTGATGGCGGTGGACCTCGCACACGTCAGGTCCTCCGGCGTGCCCACCTGGTGGGCCGCGATCGTGGTGGTGTTCGCCGTCGCCGCGACGCTGTGGATGGCCAACGCGCTGGTGATCACCTCGCTCTTCTCCTTCCGCACCCGCGACGCGGCGCGGCTGGCCGCGTACTTCCTCGGCGCCACCCGTTCCGTCGCGCTCGGCAACCTCTGTCTGCTGATCGTGGCCGTCGGCGTGGTCGACATCGCCTCCGAGGCCGTCCTGGCGCTGTTCGGGGTCTGCTTCGCCGCCGCCCTGCTGCGCACCGCCCAGCCGATGATCGCCCGGGTCACGAAGGAGTTCACCGCATGACCCTGCCGGAGAGCACGAAGATCCGCTACGGCGGCGACTACAACCCGGAGCAGTGGCCGCAGGAGGTCTGGACCCGCGACTACGAGCTGTTCGACCTGGCCCGGATCGACACCGTCACGCTCGGGGTGTTCGACTGGGCCCTGACCCAGCCCGCGCCCGACGTCTACGACTTCGACCTGCTCGACCAGATCGTGGCCAGGGCCGAGGCCGAGGGCCGCGGCATCTGCCTGGCCACCGGCACCGGCGCGCTCCCGCCCTGGCTGGCCAGACTGCACCCCGAGGTCAACCGCACCGACTTCGAGGGCCGCCGCCACCGCTACGGCCAGCGCCACAACGCCTGCCCGAGCTCGCCGGCCTTCCAGCAGTACTCGGCCGCCCTCGCCCGCCAGGTGGCCCGCCGCTACGCCCGCAGCGAGGCCGTCGTCGCCTGGCACATCGGCAACGAGTACGGCGGCGCCTGCTACTGCGAGCTGTGCGCCGCGGGCTTCCGCGACTGGCTCCGCAAGCGCTACGGCGCCCTGGAGCGGCTCAACGAGGCCTGGTACACCACCTTCTGGTCGCACCGGTTCACCGACTGGAGCGAGATCGAGCCGCCGTCCGCCCTGACCGAGCACTGGCGCGGCCCGGAGCACACCGCGTTCCAGGGCATCACGCTCGACTACCGGCGGTTCATGTCCGAGGCGATGCTGGCCGACTTCGTCGCGGAGAAGGCGGCGATCCGCGAGTCGAGCCCGGACGTCCCGGTCACCACCAATTTCATGGGCATGTACCAGCCGATCGACTACCACCGCTGGTCGGCGCACCTGGACTTCGCGTCCTGGGACAACTACCCGCCCGACGACACCTCCCAGGCCCGGATGGCGCTCACCCACGACCTGATGCGCGGGCTGAAGGACGGTCAGCCGTTCTGGCTGATGGAGCAGACCCCGTCCACCACAGCCTCCCGCGACGTCAACCCGCTCAAGCGGCCCGGCCTGCTCGGCCTGTGGAGCTGGCAGGCGGTGGCCCACGGCGCGGACGCGGTCCTCTACTTCCAGTTGCGCGCCTCGCGCGGCGCGTGCGAGAAGTACCACGGCGCCCTCATCGGCCACGGCGACCGCTCCGACACCCGGGTCTTCGGCGAGGCGGCCGAACTCGGCGCCGAACTCGAGCGGCTCGGCGGCGCCTCGCTCGGCGCCAGGACCCCGGCCCGGGTGGCGCTGCTGTTCGACTGGGACAGCTGGTGGGCGCTGGAGATGACCGACGGCCTTTCCCGCCTGCTGCGCTACCAACAGCTCGTCATCTCCTACTACACGGCCTTGTGGGACGCGGGCGTGGACGTGGACGTGGTGCCGGTCACCGCCGCGCTCGACCCGTACGACGTGGTGCTCGCGCCCGCCCTGCACATGGTCAAGGGCGATCTGGCGCAGCGGCTCGAAGCCGTGGCCGCACGCGGCGGTTCGGTCGTCACGACCTTCCTGTCCGGCCGCGTCGACGAGGACGACAACGCCTTCCTCGCCGACGTCCCCGGCCCGCTCGGCCCGCTCATGGGCGTGCGCGTGGACGAGTGGGACGCGCGCGAGCCGGGCTTCGTCAACCCCGTGCGACTCGGTGCGCCCGGCGAGAAGCCGGTGGTGTCCTCGGCCACCTTGTTCTTCGAACTCGTCATCCCGCAGGGTGCCCAAGCCGTCGGCGTCTACCAGCAGGACTTCTACGCCGGCACCCCCGCCGTCACCCGCAACGCGTTCGGCGAGGGCGAAGGCTGGTACGTCGCCGCAGGCCTCGACCAGCCCGGCATCTCCTGGGTCGTTCGCGAGGTGCTGCGCCGCCACTCGATCGAACTGCGCTACCCCGACGTCCCCGACCTGGAGACCGCCGAACGCGTCGCGCCCGACGGCACCCGCCTGCTGTTCCTCCTCAACCACCAGGCCACCGCGCTCGACGTCGAAGCCCAGCACAGCGGCAGCGACCTGCTGACCGGCGCGCAGATCGAGAAGGGAGACCGGATCCGCTTCGAACCGCGCGGTGTCATGGTGCTGCGACTGCCTCGCGCGTCCGCGGCGGCCGTTAGCCTCTGATCCCATGACTTCCCGGTTCGATCACCACCTCGCCGAGATACGCGACGCCATGCAGCAGGTAGCGGCAGGCGCTTCTTCGACGGTCTCCGTCGTCTACGCCCTGACACGGAAGGCCTGAGCGTCGCGGAGTCCACCGCGCTGGTCGAGCGGATCGCGCCGATGCTGCCCGGACTGGCGGGCACGTACGCCAAACTGGCCGTCGTCGCCGGCGCCCTGGTCGAACAGGGCGCCAGCCCGATGGCCCTGGCCGAAGTCCTCCCCGAGCGCGTGCTCGTGACCCTGGCGAGCCACCTGGCGCTCGAACGGATCTGGGATCAGACCACGCAGGACCGCCCGCTTCCCGCGTTCGAGCCGCCTTTGGACCAGGCGGTGATGCGCGAGATCGAACCGGCCGAAGCCGCCCACTGGCTCTCCCGCGTCGCCCCCGCTCGGGAAACCGACATCATGGCCGGCAGCAGTAGCCGCTGAGCGGGCGGATCCGCTGAGCCACAGGTGTCGGTGGGGTCCGGTTGGATGTCACCCGTGACAGTTCACGACCTGATAGCCGCGTTGCCCGAGCCGGACGTGCTGGCCGCCCGCTGCCGAGCGTTCGCGGTGCTGGACGCCGTGTTCGATTCCGGATATCCGACGTACAGCCACACCGCCGAGTGGGCCCCGAAGGTGGCCTTGGCCGAGATGAGCAACGGCAGCGGAGACCTCTACGCCATCGTGTTCGAGCCCGCCGGAGTCTTCCTCTACGGGTTCGACCACGAATCGGAAGCCACGCCGTGGCGTGACGACGACCGTGAGCACTGGCCCGGCCTGCTCGAGGGCGTCCCGGACTCGCTGGTGCGATGGACTCGGGAACCGGCCTTCCTGTTCGCGGGCTTCTTCGACGCGACCGTGTGCGCCTGGCGCGAGACCGATGACACGCAATGGCGCTGTGGCCCGGTCGAGTTCGATGAGGCGAGCAGGGATCCGGACGGTGCAGATCATCTCTTCGGAACCCTGGTCGCCGGCACCGCCACCGCGTACGCCGACTACGCGCGTGACTACTTCGAGTGCGACATCGACGTCGACGCCGTGGCGACGATCCTCGACGGCCGCCCGCTCACCGCCGCGGTGGTTGCCGCACTCAATCCCGACGCGGCGTTCACCGAGGTCGCCAAGGCCGCGATCGCGGCGGGATATCCGGTGGAGGCAGCGGGATATCCGGCAGAGCCCGAGGTCCGGTCATGAGCGTGCTGCACGACTACTTCCGGGCACCGGACCCGAGCACCGCGATCGACTGGGCCGTCGGGCCCGGCGGTGACTGGCATCAACACGGCGGGTTGGACGACTACGGTGCCGACTGGATCGATGCGAAGAACCTTGATCCCTTCGTGGTCCTCGGGCAGCTGATCGCGTTCGCCCGCGCGGTCCCGTTCGACGCCCGCTCGACCAGCACCGCCCTTCTCTGGCCGGACGAGCAGGCGTGGCCGTACGGCGTGCAACGTCCCGGCCGGGAATCGCCCTGGGACGAGGGCCTGACCCTCGTACGGCTCCCCGAGGAGTGGGTGACCGCGCTCGCCGAGATCAGCGACGAGCAGATGCCTCGGCTCGCTCTGCGCTGGAAGGACATCGAAGAGATCAGATTCGCCGAAGCCGCCGACGCCGAAGGCTACATCGAGGTGTTCCGCGCGCTGGCCCGCCGTGCACGCGATCACGGCCAGGGCCTGTACTGCAAATCCGTCGTCTGAGCCCGTGCGTCCTCGGCAACGGCAGATCAATGCCGCGGAGCCGCTGCGGTGTCGGCGAAGGCCGCGAGGAGGGTGTACGTGGCCTGCGGGTCCTCGAACATCGGTGTGTGGCCGACGCCGGGCAACGGCTCCACGTGGACGCCGGGGACGGCCCGGTAATCGGGGATGGCCGAGGAGGAGCGCCAGCGCTTGTCCTCGGTGCCGAAGATCACCAGGATGGGCAGGTCGAGGCCGGCGAGGCGGGCGGGGATCGTGCGCTGTTCGAGGTAGGCGATGGCCGCTTGGGCGCTGCCGGCCAGGGCGGCGTGCGTCATTGCCTTCGCGCTGTGGGCCAGGGTCGGCGGGAGCTCGACTGGGCGGGTGAACGCGCTGCTCAGGCTTTTGCGGACGATGGTGCCGGAGAGCAGTCGCCATAGCAGCCGTCCGGGGACGGGGGCGAACAGGAGTCGGCTGAGCGGTCTGTCGGAGGTGTCGGCGTCCAGGCTGGGGCCGGTGTCGACGAGCGCGAGCGCGCCGGTCCGCGCGGGCGACTGCTCGGCGAACGCCGTGGCGACGCTGCCGCCGGTCGAGTGGCCGACCACGACCGCCACCCGCTCGATCGCCAGCCGGTCGAGGGCGGCTGCGATCAGGCGGGCTTGGGCGGCGATCTCGTACGGGCTCGGGCCGGCGCCGGAATCGCCGCCGGCCGGGGGCGTCGTGCTGCCGTGGCCGAGCAGGTCCACCCGGACCACGCGGTAGGTCTCGGCCAGGCGCGGGATGACCGGCTCCCACCAGTCCGTGGACGCGCCGAGGCCGTGGATCAGCAACAGCGTCGGCGCGCCCGCCACCCCGTCCTGCACCACGTGCATCGCCACGTCGCCGAGTTGTACGTGCTCTTCCATCGGGTCCTCCTGCCGGGGCCTGTCAGAGTGCTTCCACTCGGTTAGCCTGGCAGTATGACGCCCGCCGCACTTCCAGAAACGTGCGATGCCGAGCCGCGGGCCCTGGCCTGGATCCGCCCCGGCCAGGTCGGCTACGTCGGTCCCGACCTCGGCGCCGACCTGCACGCCGCCTCCGTCGCGGTCCTGACGGTCGGCCTCGACGCGCCCTTCACCGTGCAGACCGGGTCGCGCGGTTCGATCATCACCCGCAGCTTCTACGCCCCGGCCCGCATACCGCACCGCGTCGTCGCGCCCGCGGGCGGGCGGATCCTGTTGCTGTTCAACGACTCCGCCGACGCTCCGGCCGACCGGCTGGCCGCGTCGATGCGCCGGCGCCTCGGGCCGTACGGCCTCGACCACGCGCGGGAAGCGGCCTTGATCGAGGCGTGCGCGGACGGCGGGGACCCGGGGGAGTTGCGCGCTCTGCTCGCCTCCGCCTCGGATCCCACATCCGCCTCCGGTGAGCGATGGATGCACCGCCACACCGACGGCCGCACCGACCGCCGCATCGAACGTCTCGTCGCCGAGATCCGCGCCGACCCGGCCCAGCCCCGGCGCGCCGCGCAGAGCGCGCAGGCGCTGGGCCTTGACCGGTCCCACTTCCTGCATCTGTTCGCCCGGCAGACCGGTACCAGCTTCCGCCGCTACCGCCAGTGGTGCCGGGTCCTGCACGTCGTGCGCGGCATCACCGCCGGGCACGACCTCACCCGCTGCGCCGCCGATGCCGGGTTCTCCTCGCCCTCGCACCTGAGCGACACGTTCCGCCAGGCGCTCGGCACCACCGCGACCACGGTGTTCCACTCCGGTGTCCGCTTCGACTTGGAGGACTGACACGGCCACGGCCCGGAAGCCTCAGTGGATGATGCGCCGGTGCGCGTCGGGGACGCCGGACTTGCGGTAGAAGTAGGCGTTGATCTGGTCGCGCCACTCCTCGGCACAGCGCACCTGCTCGTCGAGGCGTTCGTCCACGCGCTCGCGCAGGTCCGCCGGGACGAGGTCGAGGTCCGCGACGGCGTGCCAGTGCTCGCGGATGGCGTGTGCCTGCTCGGCCCCGGCGAAGTGCGTGTCGTAGATGTGCTGGACGACGCTCTCGCCGCTGTGCAGCCGGTGGCCGTAGGACACGTGGTGGAAGAACAGCAGCAGTTCGTCCGGGCACTGGTCCAGCGCTTCGTAGACCTCCGACCACGGCTTCGGGTACTGCGAGGCGAATCCGGTGCCGGTGGCCGAGGTGCGGTCCACGCCGATGCCCTCGCGGTCGGCGAAGTGGTAGGTGCCCCAGGGGGTGTATTCGTACCCGTCGACGTCCGGGCCGTAGTGGTGGTTGGGCCGGACCATGAAGCCGACGCCGAGGGGCGCGGTGTAGTTCTCGTAGGTCTGCCAGGACTCGTCCATCATCGCGTGCAGCGCGGCGCGCAGCCGGGCCGGGCCCGCGGGATCCGGGTCGTCCTCGCCGTCGCCGGGGAAGGTCAGGCCGATCCACTCGTCCAGGATCGCGGCCGGCTCGGCTGCCGGGTTCCAGGCCAGCCGGCCGAAGGCGTAGAGGTTCGCCTGGGCCAGCGGGTGCCCGGTCCAGAACCGGTCGTCGCCGACGTTCGAGACCACGACCAGGCCGCCGCCGTCCCCGTCCGGATACCCGTCCCGGCTCTGGCCCCGGGCCACGTCCGCGACGCTCGCGCCCGCCTCGCCCCACGGCCGGAAGCCGAGCACCTCGCTCCACTGCGGCGCGAGGTAGCACACGTGCCGCTGCTGGCCGGTGTACTCCTGGGTCGCCTGCACCTCGACCGCGAGGCGGGTGCGCGGCATCGCCGCGATCACCGGAGAGACCGGCTCGCGCGTCTGGAAGTCCATCGGGCCGTGCTTGACCTGCAGGATCGCATTGTCGCGGAAGGCGCCGTCGAGCGGGGCGAAGTGGTCGTGGGCGGCGCGGGCGCGGTCGGTGGAGCGGTCGCGCCAGTCCTGCCGGTGGTTGTAGACGAACGCCCGCCAGTGCACCACGCCGCCGAACGGGGCGAGGGCGTCGGCCAGCATGTTGGCACCCTCGGCGTGGGTGCGGCCGTACGCGAACGGGCCGGGCTGGCCCTCGGAGTCGGCCTTCACCAGGTAGCCGCCGAAGTCGGGGATGAGCGCGTAGACCTGCTCGGTCGTCTCCGCCCACCACGCGCGCACGGCCGGGTCCAGCGGGTCCGCGGTGGGCAGGGCGCCGAGGCTCAGCGGCGCGGCGAAGTTGACCGACAGGTGCACCCGGATCCCGTACGGGCGGAAGAGTTCCGCGAGCTTGCGCACGTCGTCGAGGCGGTCCGTGAGCAGGTGTGCCTCGGCCTGGTGGACGTTGACGTTGTTGACCGCGACGGCGTTGATCCCGCACGCCGCGAGCAGCCGCGCGTAGGCGCCCACCCGGCTCAGGTCCTCGCGCAGCCGCCCGTCCCGCCAGAAGATCGAGCCGCCCGCGTATCCGCGCTCGACCTGGCCCATGACCGGGTGGACGGCCACGTTGTCCCAGTGGTCTGCCATCCGCCGGCCCAGCGCGGGCCGCTGCGCGCCGACGGGCAGCGCGTCCGTGAACGCCGGGGCGCCGCCGAGCCGCAGGATCTCGAAGAAGCCGTAGAGCAGCCCGGCCGGCCGGTCGGCGCGCACGACGCTCGCCCCGCCGACCCGGGCGAGTTCGAAGCCCTCGTCGCCGAGGCCGCGGTCCGTGGCGGTCAAGGTGAGCACCAGGTCGGCGTCGGCCTCGCCGCCGGCGGACGGTGCGAGCCGGCGTATCGCGGTGCCGCCGAACCGGGCGCAGGCGCGCTCCACCTCGTCCGCGACGGTCTCGACGAGCGGCCCCTCGCCGCACACCAGGACGCGGCGGGAACCGAGGGCCCGCAGGGCTGCGGGCGCCAGCCAGGCCGGGTGGACGTTCGAAAGCTCGGGCGTGGTCAATCTGGCCCCTTATCTGCGCGGTCTGCGGCGGTGAGCCGTGGGCGCCTCGTAATCTACCGAAAATTTGCCCGCATGTTTAGGTCAAATTATCCGAAAGTTTCGAACCTCAGGCCCGTGCGCCACCCGGCCGCCGCCCGCAGGGGCCGAAAAAAGACCTTGCATCCGCCGCCTGGCGTGCTTAGCGTGGTGTGCACACTGAAAGGAGGTGATCCTGAGTTGAGTAGTTTCAGGACGCGTGAGGTGGCTGTCCGCTAGCCGCCCGGCCGACCGTCGTGTTGACCGGCGGTAGGCGAATATCAGACAGACACCCGGCCCGCAGGTTCACCGTTCGTCCACGGTGCCTCTCGGATTCCGGTACGGCGCAGGCCGTGCCCGACCGAGGGGAAGTGACCTGCGGGCTGTCTGCTGTTCCGGCACCCTCCGGGCATCCTCGGGCACCTTCTCGGCGCCGTCTCCCGACGCTGTCCGCAGCCCGGTGCGCACCCTTAGAGTGGGGGAGGCGTCCACCGAGCAAGGAGCGTTTCCCGTGGCTAAGAGCCCTGCGATCGGGCAGCCCGCACCCGACTTCACCCTCCCCGGCGTCGTGCTGGCCGACGGGGCCGCGCAGCGCGGCGAGTTCTCGCTGGCCGCGCAACGCGGCCGCCCGCTCGTGCTGGCCTTCTACCCGGGCGACGAGACGGCCGTGTGCACCAAGCAGCTGTGCTCCTACTCGTCCGGCCTCGACCGCTTCACCGCGCTGGACGCGACGGTCTGGGGGATAAGCCCGCAGACCGTGGAGAGCCACGAGAACTTCGCCCGCCACCACGGCCTCGGCATGCCGCTGCTGGCGGACACCGGGCTCGAGGTCGCCTCGGCCTACGGCATCACCGTCGGCAAGGTGCTGCGCCGCGCGGTCTTCCTGCTCGACGGGGACGGCGTGCTGCGCTGGAAGCACGTCGCGATGCTGGGGCTCACCTTCCAGAGCCTGGACACCATCGCCGAGCAGCTGCGCCGGCTCGAAGTCGGCTAGGTCGTGTCTTCAAAGGTTCGCCGGGGCCGCGACGCCTGCCACGCACGCTCGCGGCGTTGCCGGACCGCTTACAGACGACCGAGTATGCGCACGGCCCGGCGCCTTGCGAGCGCACGCGTCAGACGCCGCGGCCTGATCCGACGACCCTTTGAAGACACTCCCTAGCCGGCGCGGCGGCGCGGCCGCGGGTCAGGACCCAGAGGACCCGACCGGGCTCGGCAGGTCGCGCAGGAGCCGGGGCGAGAAGTCGGGCGAGGACGCGAGGTGGACGAGGTGGCGGTCGCCGAGCCGCTGCGGCAGGTCCACCTCGTAGGAGCGCACCGTCGCCACCGCGGCGCACGCCTGCACGCCGGGCTGCACCTGCGTGCCGTAGACCGCGAAGGTCACGCTCGTGCCCGTCCAGACCGCGTCCCAGCCGGCCGGCAGGGCGCAGCCGCCGGCCCCCACCCGGATCTCGAGCTTGCCCGACGCGGCGTTCACGGCCGCCGTGAGCACCCACGGCAGGCTCGGATCCTCGGCGGAGTGCGCCGTGAGCCGGGGCAGCCTCGCCCCGTCCGCGGCCGTCGGCCCGACCCACGCGGGGGTGCCCGGCGACGCACCGCAGGCGCCGACGCAGAGTGCGAACATGCCCGCCGCGGCGCCGAGCCCGGCGGCGCGACGCGATCGAGTTCCCGGTGCCATGACACTTCCTCCCGAGGCCGAACACGACGAAGGCCCGCACGCCCGGATTCGGGACGTGCGGGCCTTAGACGTCATGCGGGGTGCCGCGGTTCCGCTCCGCCCGATTTCGGCGGCTGCCCGGCGGCCCTGGTCGCCTCGGCTCAGCTGTCGCAGCCCTCCGCGTGGGTGGCCCAGACGTACAGGTGCGCGGTGCCGCCGATGAGGTAACGCTCGTAGTCGGTCCGCTTCACCTCGGTCCACGGGTAGACCCAGGCCTTCGAGGACTCGGAGACCACGTAGCACGCCGGGGTGTTGGTGAAGAAGGACATCGGGCGGGTGTCCGCCGGGGCGTTGCGGTTGGTCACCCCGTTCGGGGCGTGCATGCCGAGCCACTCCAGGCCCGCGTCGATCCGCATCGCCGGGACGCCCTTGGACTGCAGCGAGACCGCCTCGTTCCACCGGGCCCGGTCCGAGACGAGCGCGCTGGTCAGCAGCGCCAGCCCGAGCACGGCCACGACCGCGCCGGCCACCAGCGCCGTGCCGCGCTGCGTCCAGCGGGCCGCAAGGCCCGCCCAGGCGGGCATCGCGAACCGCGCGGCGGCGCGCTCCTCGGAGCGGGCCGGCTCCGGCAGCAGCGCCACGGCCAGCAGGCCGGGCAGTATCTCGATCAGGTAACGGTCGTACATGAACTCACTGAGCAGGAAGGTGCCGATGGTGCCCGCGGTGAAGGCCAGCGTGAACGCGGCCACCAGCCGGTCCGCGCGCGCGGCCTTGTGCACGATCAGGCCGGCGAGCAGCGAGCCGGACACCAGTGCTATCACGACCAGCACGAAGTACTCGCCGTTCGGGATCAGCACGTTCATCCCGCCGCCGATCGACGCGGGCGCGTACGCGCCGTCCTGGGCGAGGTAGTTGCCCGGGAACAGCCGGCGGCCGAAGTCGTGCAGGCACAGGATCGCCAGCACGGCCGTGACCAGCGCGGTGATCTGGGCCGGGCGGCGCCACAGGTGCGGCTTGGCCACCCAGAAGACCGCGGGCGCGGCCGGCAGCGCCACCGTGAAGTAGGTCTGCAGGCTCGACTCCATCCCGGTGTCGAGCAGCGAGGGCACCAGCTTGTAGGGCGGCAGGTCGCCGCCGGGCAGGCCCTCGAACCAGGAGTTGAACACGGCGAATCCGAGTACGAACACGACGCCTATCGCGGCGACCGCGAGCAGGCGCACCCGGGTCCGGCGCCGCTGGGTGAAGGCCGCGTACGCCAGCAGCGCCACCGGGGCGGCCAGCGCCTGGGCCCGGATGGTGGTGCCCCAGAAGCCCGCGGCCGACGCCAGGGCGAACAGCACCAGCGAGTCGCGCTCGAGCGCCCGGCGGCCGAGGGCCATGCACAGGAACATCGCCGTCATCGCCGGCACGTCCGTCATGAACGAGGTGTCCAGCAGCCCGAATCCCGGCCACAGCGCCACCATCAGTGCCGTGATACCCGCGTTGCGCTCGCCGAGCGAGGGCCGCAGCAGGTCGTAGACGCACACCAGGCCGATCAGGCCGAGCGCGAGCACGTAGGTCTGCTGGATGGTGATGCTCGCGGCCAGCGGGCCGAGCACGATGAACTGGCCGATCAGCGCCGACCTGTTCCAGCCCAGCAGCGAGATGTGGCCGGTGCGGGCGAAGTGCTCCGCGATCCGGCTGTAGGCCCAGCCGTCGTTGTGCGGAATCGAAAGGCCGCCGGTGATCAGGGAAACGATCAGCGGGACGAGCACCCCGGGGACGAGGGCGAACAGCAGCCAGCGGTGCCGGCCCAGTACGGCGGAGAGGCCGTCCAGCCTCAGCCCGCGCGTGCCCGCGTCCGATCCGTCCACTTGCAGCACGTTTGCGCGCGCCACGTCCACGTCTGCTTCGATGCCGCCGGTTCCTGCAACCGTCTCGGTCATCCGTCACCACCCCAGGGCTCGATTTCCGGACCAGACCTTATCTCACCTAGAGCCGGTCTGTACGCCATCGTGGCTCGGGGCCCGGACCCCGCCTTGTCAGGACTCGCGAACATCAGTACGCTACCGAAGCATCACGGAGCGCTGAACGGCGGGACACCCTCCTGCGAGCGCAACCGTGTCTCGCACCCGGATACCCACCACCTCGTCCGGGTGAGCGCGCCCAGCGTGTCACGTTCCGCGCGCACCGCACCCGTGCCACCCCACCCTCGAGCTCGTCGCAGTGCTCGATCTCTGCCCGTGCCGCCCCGGCCGTGCCCACCGGCCCGTCGCGCGGCGCGTTGACCATGGGAGGTCCCGATGGGACGGACTGAGGTTCTGCACGAACTGGTCGCCCGCTCCGCCGACCGGTCCCGGCAGGCCGCGGCCGTGCGCCAGGGCGAACTCGAGCTCACCTACGGCGAACTCCAGGCCCTCGCGGTGCAGTTCGCCGCCGAACTCGCCTGCGCGGGCGTCGGCGAGGGCCAGGTCGTGGCCCTCGACCTGCCCGGGAACGTGCGCATGATCGCGGCGATGCTGGCCACCGGCATCCTGGGCGGCGCGTTCCTGCCGCTGGACCAGCGTGATCCGGTCGCCCGCCAAGCCGCGCTGGGCGCCGACTTCGCCGCCGCGGCCCTGGTCACCGAGGACGCCGTGCACGCCACCGGCGCGGCCGCGCGCCTGGACGGGCGCCCGGCGTACGTCACGTACACCGCCGGTTCGGCCGAGCGTCCGCGGGCCGTGGTGACCGGGCAGCGCGTCGCCGTGGACCACGTGGAGGCCGCGCTGCACGAGTACCGGCTGCGGCCCGGCGACCGGCAGCTGCAGTTCACGCCGCCCGGCTCGGGCCTGGCGGTCGAGGAGGTGTTCACCACGCTCGCGTCCGGCGCGACGCTGGTCCTGCGCGACGCCGACTTCGGCTACGAGGACGTCGCCGACTTCCTGCGGCTGGCCGACGAGCGCGCCCTGACCGTGCTCACCCTGCCGACCGGACTGTGCGAGGAGTTCGGCGGGGAGCTCGCCCGCCGCCCCAAGCTGCTGCTCCCGCGCGGGCTGCGGCTGCTGGTGGCCGGGGGAGAGCCCGCCTCGGCGCAGGCCTGCGCGGCCTGGCAGGCCGCCGCGCGCGACGCCGGCTTCCGGATCGTGAACTCCACCGGACCGTCCGACTGCGCGGCCGAGCGGCCGCTCTCGCTGCTGCGCTGATACGGCGCGAGCGCCGTATCGGCTGCCGTATCAGCTCCCGGCGAACTCCGCGTCCTCGAGGTCGGCGAGCAGCCCGGGCTCGCTCGGCGCCCAGCCCAGCGCGGCCCGGGTGATCTCGCTGGTGGCGGGAAGATCGAGGCCGAGCAGCCGGCCGAGGAACCCGAAGTGCTCCACCGCGTCCTCCGCCGAGACCGACTCCACCGGCAGGTCGAGACGGGTGCCGATCGCCTCGGCGACGTGCCGGATCGGCACGCCCTCCTCGGCCACCGCGTGCAGCACCGAACCGGGCGCGGCCGACTCCAGGGCCAGCCGGAACAGCCGGGCGGCGTCCCTGCGGTGCACCGCGGGCCAGCGGTTCGCCCCCTGTTCGACGTACCCGGAGAAACCGGACTCCCGGGCGATCCGGGCCAGCGTCTCGACCGTGGAGCACCGGCCGCGGTCGTGCACCATCGGCGCGAGCCGCACCAGCGAGGAGCGCACCCCGCGCTCGGCCAGCGCGAGCGCGGCGGTGGCGCCGGCCACCCGCGGGCTGGTGGACGGCGGCCGCAGGTCCCGCTCGCTGCCCATCGGCCCGCCGCTGGCCACCACCAGCGGCCGGCCCGAGCCCGCGAGCACCTCGCCGAACGCCCGGACCGCGCCGAGCTCGGCCCGGGCCGCCGCCTCGTGCTGGGACATGTCGTGGTTGAACGCCAGGTGCACCACGCCCGCGGACTCGGCCGCCCCGGTGCGCAGCAGCTCGACGTCCTCCACGGTGCCGTGGAGCACCTCGGCGCCCAGGCCGGTGAGCGCCTCGGCCGCGGCGTCCGAGCGGGCGAGACCGCACACCTCGTGCCCGGCCCCGAGCAGCTCGACGACGAGGGCGGAACCGATGAACCCGGACGCGCCGGTGACGAACACGCGCATGGCGGTGGCTCTCCTTGCGGAATCGAGGTCGGCTGACCGGCCGCCGAAGCCCGCTGCCGCGCGCGGCCTGATTCCACTGTGCTGTCCGAGCCCGGACCGGGCCACGCCAGATCACCCCCGCGGCCCGGCGTTCCGCGCGTCTTCCCAGGTCACGGCGTTGTGCGGGGATGCAGGCCGTAGTGCGAGAGGGTGAGACGCCGTCCCGGCCGCGGGCCCGGCGGGCCTACACCAGTTCGAGCACCGGCCGCACCGAGAAGTCCTCGTAGAGCGCCTCGCCGTCCGGCCCGTGCACGAACCGGGCCGCGCCCGGATTGCGGTTGGCGGTCGCCAGCGTCAGCCACTGCACGAAGCTGCCGTAGCCGCCGCACACCGACTCGCCCCCGTCCCCGCCCTTGATCACGCTCAGCTCGCTGGTCAGCTCGGCGTCGTAGGTGTCGCGGGCGATGCGCAGGCCGAAGGCGTTGGTCCGGTGCTGCGGGCCGGCCGCGTCCCCGTAGGGCGAGCGGTCCGGGCACTGCTCGCCCCACCACCACAGCGTCGCCGCGCCCGCCCCGCAGGCGTGCTCCCACTCGTCCGGGCTCGGCATCCGCAGCCCGCGCTTGGCCAGCAGCGCGGGCGTCTCCTCGACCGGGGCGGTCAGCCGCTCGTGCGCGACCGCGATCAGCAGCGTCGGCAGCGAGACCGCGCGCAAGGGGCTGAGCAGTTCGCCCAGCAGCTCGCGCGGGTCGGCCTGGAAGCCGAAGCCGCCGCCGAGCGTCTGGTCCCGGTACGTCGCGAGCAGCCCGGGCGGGGGCCGCCACTGCTCCACGTCGTAGCCCACGACGCCGGTACCGCCCGGTATCAGGGCATAGCGTTCGCCGTCGCGTTCGATCAGGACCTGGTGCAGCGGCGTGCCGAAGTACGCGACGGCGCGCACGTCCAGGACGCGGCCGTCCACCTGATCGGCCGCCTCCTGGGCGAACCGGGCCGCGCCCGCCGCGTCCAACGTGCGCCAATCGGTGAGGGAGAGGTCTGCGAGGTACACGCCCGAAGTATCACATCGCCCTCTGACAGACCTGGCGGACCGTGGAAACGTCGAACTGTGAAGACGCGGTGAAGGGGGCTACCGCGGCGCGGCCGCAGGCGGCGGCGTTCCTAGGATCGGGAGCGTGAACGAGACGGCGCTCCTGCGCAGAATCCGCGTACTGCTCCTGATATTCGTGATCGGACTGATTCTCAGCGGCGTCACCGCGTTCCCGCTGGGCGTCGAGGCCCGCGCGCTCGACCGCTTCCTGCACGGCCCGGGCTGGCCGGTGGCCCGGCACCTTCCGTTCCTCACCTCGTGGATCGACCGCGTCAGCACGGGTCTGACCGCCGCGTACGCCCGGTATCCCTACCTCGCCTACGGCACCGACTGGCTCGCCTACGGGCACCTGAGCATCGCGGTCGCGTTCTGGGGGCCGTACCGGGAGCCGGTGCGCAACGTCTGGGTGCTGAAGTTCGGCCTGATCGCCTGCGCCGGGATCATCCCGCTTGCGCTGATCTGCGCGCCGCTGCGGGGCATCCCGATGTGGTGGACCGCCGTGGACAGCTCGTTCGGCGTGTTCGGCGCGATCCCGCTCTACCTGGCCTACCGCCTCACCCGCCGGCTCGAGGCCGCCGCCGCGCCGTCCGGCCCGGCCAACGGCGCCGTGCCCGCCGCGCCGCCCCTTGCCGCAGCATCCTGGCTCAATACGCGGATAAGATGCGGCGGTGACCGAGCAGCGCAAGTCCGCCGACACCCGCCCGCCCGCGTTCGACCCGCAGGACGAGAAGTCCGTCCTGCTCAGCTTCCTGAACTACCAGCGCACCTCGATCGCGGCGAAGGCGCACGGCGCGCCCGAGCCCTGGGCCCGCACCGCGGGAGTGCCGAGCGGGACGAGCCTGCTCGGGCTCATCAAGCACCTGACGGCGGCGGAGGGCATCTGGTTCGAGTGGAGCTTCGCCGGAGCCGAGGTCGAGCTCGCAGACCTGGACATGAAGGTCGGCGGGGACGAGTCGGCCGGGCAGATCCTGGCGGACTATGCGGCGGCCGTGGCCCGGGCCAACACGGTGATCGAGGCGGCGCCGGACCTGTCCGCGCCGGCCGCGCGCGGCATGGGGCCGGATCGGGAGCAGCACACCCTGCGCTGGATCCTGGCGCACATGATCGGGGAGACCGCCCGCCACGCCGGGCACGCCGACATCCTGCGCGAGGAGCTCGACGGCAGCACCGGCCGCTGACCTGGGCCGGCGCGGCCGTCGCCGCCCGCCCGCGGTCAGAGCGCGCTCGGCTGGCCGGCCGCGCCGACGTAGACGTACACCCGCAGCCAGCCGCCGCCGCGCCGCGGCTCCATCCGGCCGGTGCGGGTCCACGCGTGCATGCCGCTGCCGTCGCCCGCGCTCGCCCGCACCTCGGTCGCGTCCTGCTCCACCCGCACCTGCCGCCCGCCGATCGGCTCGGGGCCGCCGACCAGCACCGCGTTGGGCGCGAGGATGTCCACGTTGTCCACGTCGTCCATTCCTCCAGTGGATCACGCCGGGCCCGCCCCGGCTACGGCACGGCTACGCCGCGGCCACGGCCCGGCCCATGGCGGCCAGAGCCTCGCGCAGCAGGGTAGGCGAGGTGGCGAAGTTCAGCCGCACGCAGCCGGCGCCGCCCCGGCCGAAGACGTGGCCCGAGCTGACCGCCACCCGGGCCCGCTCGGCGAACAGCGCGGCCGGACCGGCCAGTTCGCCCACCACGCCCGGGCCCTCGGCGCCGTCCTCGTGCAGGCCCAGCGCGGTCAGGTCAAGCCAGGCCAGGTACGTGGCCTGCGGCGGGCGGTAGCGGGCCATCGGCAGGTGACGCGCGATCAGTTTGCCGAGCAGGGCGCGGTTCGCGTCGAGGCCGCGCAGCAGGTCGTCGAGCCAGGCGCCGCCCTCGCGCAGTGCGGCCGTATGGGCGATGGCGCCGAGGTGGCTCGGCCCGTGGCCCACTTCCTCGGGCATCCGCCGCAGCTCGTGCGCCGCGCCAGGGCCGGCGAGCGCCAGCGCGCACTTGAGCCCGGCGAGGTTCCACGCCTTGGAGGCCGAGGTCAGCGCGAAGGCGTCGTGCGTGCCCTCGACGGTCAGATAGGGGGTGAACCGCGCGCCGGGCAGGACCAGCGGCGCGTGGATCTCGTCCGCGACCACGCGCACGCCGTGCCGCCGCGCGAGTTCGGCGACCGCGCCGAGCTCCTCGCGGGTGTGCACGGCCCCGCCGGGGTTGTGCGGGTTGCACAGCAGGAACGCGGCGCGGCGTCCGCTCCGGCGCGCCTGACGAACGCGGCCTCGAGCGCGTCGAGATCCATCCGCAGGTCCGGGCCGAGCGGCGCCTCGAGCACGCGGCGCGCGTCGTGGGTGAGGAACGCGTAGAACGGCGGGTACACCGGCGGGCACACCACCACGGCGTCGCCGGGTTCTGTGATCAGCCGCATCACCTCGACGACGCCCAGCATCACGTCCGGCACCATCGCCGTGTGCTCGACCCGCAGGCCGTTCCACCCCCAGCGCTCCGCCGCGAACTCGGCCAGCGCCTCGGCGTACCCGGTGCCGCACGCGTAGCCGGTGTCGCCGAGGTCGATCGCGCGGCGCAGCGCCTCGGCGATCGGCGGAGCGAGCGGCACGTCCATCTCGGCGACCCACAGCGGAATCACGTCCGACGGGTAGGTGCGCCACTTCATGCTGCTGCGGCGGCGCAGCTGCTCCGGGCCCAGCTGCACCAGCGGGTCGGTGCGCGCGGCGTCGGTGGGGACCATGGCCGGGTCGTCTTCGACGGACTTCACCATGGCCCCCATCCAACTCCCATTACTCCTTGGGCGCGATCCGCCGGTAGGGCTTCGCGATCACGAAGTAGAGTCCGCCGATCGCGAGCAGCACGACCATGACCATCAAGGTGATCCAGTCGAAGTTGAACAGGCTGCCGCGCGGGCTCGCCAGGCCCGAGGGCCAGATGATGTTGAGCAGCATCAGGAACAGGTACACCGACGCGGCGATGCTCACCGGCCAGCCCCAGCGCCCCAGCCGGAATGAGCCGGCCGGCTCCCAGCCGCGTGCCCGGGCGACCATCGAGCCGACCACGGTGAGCAGGAAGGACAGGTAGATGCCGGAGACGCCGAAGGAGACCAGGAGCGTCAGTGCATTGACGCCCGCAGGCATTTCGAACCAGAGGATGTGCACGTTGCTGGAGGGGTTGATGTTGACCAGCAGGGTGAACAGCACCGGGATGAGGCCGCCCACGATCAGGGCGTTGACGGGGGTGTGGAAGCGCTTGGAGACGGTGCTCAGCTGCTTGCTGAACGGCAGCACCTTGTCCCGGGCGTAGGAGTACATCAGCCGGGATCCGGCGCCCTGGACCGCGGTGCCGCAGGAGAAGAACGCGACGCACACGACCACCAGGAACACGTCCTGGATCCAGGAGGGCAGCTGCGCCAGGATCGCGGGCACCCCGCCGCTGAAGGACGCGGCGTCGGCGTAGCCCTTGGCCGAGGACGGCATGGCCAGCAGCAGGCCGATGATCAGCACGGCCGAGGCGACGGCGCCGTAGAGCAGCGAGGAGCGCATCGCCCGCGGCACCACGCGCGAGGCCGACTTGGTCTCCTCGGCGATGTCGCC
The DNA here is from genome assembly GCF_018139695.1 of Actinospica durhamensis. GTDB lineage: Bacteria > Actinomycetota > Actinomycetes > Streptomycetales > Catenulisporaceae > Actinospica > Actinospica durhamensis. The sequence goes on from NZ_JAGSOG010000092.1 coordinate 27,960, forward strand.
GGCGGACTCGAAGCCGTAGTAGATGTACGCGTGCGCCAGGATGGCCACCAGCGCGGCGCCGGTGATCCAGTGGCCGCCGAAGTCGACTCCGAGCGGGTTGGCCGAGGCGTGCGCGGCGCCCTGGGTGGAGAACAGGAAGCCGAAGCCGTGGTGGAACCCGGCTATCGCGAGCGCGATGGCCACGCCGAAGGTGCCGATGGTCTCGACGAACACCCCGAGCCGGGAGATGCGGCTCATCAGCTTGGCGCCGACCGTGTTCATCAGGGTCTGCACCGCGATCAGGACGATCGTGACGAGCAGGATGGTGCCGTGCGCGGTGCCGTCCAGGTGGGTGCCGAACATGTTGTTGAGCAGGGTCGTGAGATAGCTGACGACGCCGGTGTCCACGCTCGCGACCGTCACCAGCAGCGCCAGGCCGTAGATCCAGCCGATCCACCAGCCGTACTTCGGCCCGACCGACCACTTGCCGTACTGGTAGAGGGCGCCCGCGATCGGATAGTGGCTGGCCAGTTCGCCGAAGACCAGGGCGACCAGCAGCATGAACCCGACCACCGGGATCATCAGCCAGAGATAGGCCGGGCCGGCCGTGCCCACGCCGAGGACGAAGAGCGAATACACCCCCACCATCGGCGAGAGGTAGGAGAAGGCCACGCTGAAGTTGTCGAACAGTCCCAGGACGCGATGAAGTTCCTGCTTATAACCCAGACGTTCGAGATGGGCGGCGTCCTCGTCGGGCGGGGCCGACACGCCGGCTTGCTCGCTCACACTCGTCTCCTTCGATGGTCCCTCGCTGGGGGAAGTCCGCAAATCATGTATCTTTGAATGTATTAGCGTCAAGACCCTGCGGAGACGAACGGACGGGAGGCGCGATGGCCGCGCTGTCCACGGGATCGGGCCTGACCACGGCCGCGGTGCGGGCCATCAGGGCACTGGGACACGGCCGGGCCGGCGGCGCCGGGCGGGCCGACCAGGTGGCCGAGCACCTCGCCGAGGCGATCCGGCGCGGCCTGGTCGCCCCCGGCGAACGCCTGCCCGCCGAGGCCGCGCTGGCCGAGCAGTTGGGCGTGGCCACCCTGACCCTGCGCGAGGCCCTGTCCGACCTGCGTGAGCGCGGCCTGGTCGAGACCCGCCGGGGCCGCAGCGGCGGCAGTTTCGTCGCCCGGCCCTCCAGCGACGCGCTGAGCCGCTCGGGCCTGGCCGAGCTGAGCGTGCGTCAGCTGCGCGAACTCGGCGACCAGCGCCGGGCCGTGCTCGGCACCGCGGCGGAACTGGCCGCACAGCGCGCCTCGGAGATCGAGATCGAGGCGCTGCGCCGCCGGGTGGAGCGGCTCGCCCGGGCCAGGACACCCGGGGAGCGCAGGCTGGCCGACAGCGAGTTCGGCATCGAACTCGCCGCGGCGGCCCAGTCCCCGCGCATCACCCAGCACGAGGCCAACCTGCGCGCCGAACTCGGCGACCTGGTCTGGACCCTGCTCGGCGACGCGGAGCACGAGCAGTCCGTCCGGGTCCGCGCCGCCCTGGTCGACGCCGTGGCCGAGGCCCGGCCCGAGGCGGCCCGGCGGCTGGCCGACCAGCACGTCGGCCATGAGACCGATCTGCTGATGCAGTGGCGCATCGACCTCTACAGCGCGCAGAGCGCGGACAGCACCGCGGCGGCGTCGGCGGATCCCTGGTCCGACCTGGCCGACGAGTTCGAGCGTGTGTTCGCCGACCTGGAGCGCACCGCGGCCGAGTTCGAGGCCTCCTATGCCGCGTGCGAGCTGAGTTCCGGCTCGTACACGATCGCCGACATCGCGGCGCTGCGGCCGCGGATCCACGCCACGCTCGAGCGCTTCGACACCCTCGCGGTCGGCACCGGCCTCGTCTTCACGCCCGCGGTGGTCAAGGACGCGCCGCACTGGCTGGAGTGGTGGTGGCGGGAGGGCAGCCGCCCGCCGGAACCGCTGCGGGTCAACCTGGATCCGCAGGGTCCCGACTTCTTCGACTACGTCCACAACGAGTGGTACGACGCGCCGATCCGCGGCCGGCGGCGGCACGTGGCCGGCCCCTACCTGGACTACGTCTGCACGAATCAGTACACGTTCACGCTGGCGGTCCCGGCGTACCACGGGGGCAGGCCGCTCGGGGTCGCGGCGATGGACGTCCCGTGCGACCTGATCGAGAGCCGGATCATGCCCAGCCTGTGCGCCGAGGCTACGCCGCAGGTGCTGCTGAACGCCGCCGGCCGGGTCATCGCCGCGGGCCGCGCCTCGGCCGCCCCCGGCACCCGCCTGGCCGGGCACCGCAACCGGCCTCCGGCCGCGCCGGCGGCGGCGCCGGACTCGGCCAGGGCCCGGTTGTGCGCCCTGACCGGCTGGAGCGTCACGACCCTGCCGTCGACCCGGGCCTGAAGGTGTAGCGCAGCCGCCGCGGCACGCCCGGCGCCATCTCCCGGCTCATCAGCATGACGGCGACCTCGAACGCGCCCCCCGCCTCGTTCCGGGAGCCGTCGGCGGCGCCGGCGGGAGCGGCGGTACCGGCGAGATCGGCGGGAGCGGCGTAGCTCGCCCGGGTGAGCTCGATCACCGGCGGGTGCGGCAGCAGGGTGCTGAGTTCGGCCGGGACGTCCACCACGGCGACCTCCTCGACGTGGCGCGCGGCGAGGTAGCCGCGTTCGGCCAGGGCCCGCACCGCCCCGCCCTTGATCGGCCGGTCCTCGGCCAGCTGTGTGCCGTCGGCGACGCGCGCCGGATACCAGGAGTCGGAGACCTCGACCGGCACCCCGTCGAGCGTGACGAGGCGCCGGCGCAGCACCGCGGGCTCGTCGGGGGCGATTCCGAGCAAACGCGCGACGCGTTCCGCGGGCACCCGCCGGGCCACCAGGATCACCTTGTGCG
>NZ_JAGSOG010000930.1 GCF_018139695.1 Actinospica durhamensis
TTCGGGTCATCAGTCGTATCGCCGCCCAGCGGACCATGGCCTCGTGGGTCTCCTCGGAGCGCTCGTAGTCGCGCACGGTGCGCCGGGCATTGGACAGGTGCGAAAACGTCCTTTCGACCACCCACCTAACAGTTACGTGGAATCTGGCGACAGAGAAGATCATTGCTCTGTCGAGCGACCACGGACTGAGGAGACTTGTTGAGCACCACGGCGGCGTTGGGGCGGAAGTGGCCGATACTCGGTCGGCATGAG
>NZ_JAGSOG010000931.1 GCF_018139695.1 Actinospica durhamensis
TGTTGTACGGCTTGCGCTCATCCACCGCGCCACCGCACCACGCCCAAGGCCGCTCACGAGCAGAAACCGAGCAAATCCACACGTTATGACTAATACGAAACGGTAGAAGACTCGCTTATCGCCCTCTCAGATGCTCGAGGACGTGGTCACGGCGGGCGGCGGTGATGTCGTGCGTGCGCCCGGGCCGGGCGGCGGAGATCCAGATCAGCCGGCCGCGCTCGTCGGTCAGCGCGAGGAAGTGCAGGCCGTGGC
>NZ_JAGSOG010000932.1 GCF_018139695.1 Actinospica durhamensis
CTGCCCGGCGGTGAGCTTGCGGGCCCTGGTGGCTTTGAACCCGGTGACGACCACCGGGTCGTCGCTGTCCTTCTCGAGCCCGACGAACCCCAGGTCGGCCAGGGCACCGAGGCCCGCGGCCCTCAGAGGACGATAAGCGAGTCTTCTACCGTTTCACTCGCTGGCTTGGATCAGGGTCGCTGGTCGGCGGGGCTGGGCGGTGCCTGCGGGCCGGGCTGTTGGAACAGTCCGGGTTCGGTCTCGTCGAGGAA
>NZ_JAGSOG010000933.1 GCF_018139695.1 Actinospica durhamensis
TCAGCTCCCGACACGTGACCCACACGTCGGGACCTGCCAGTTCACCCGTCCACTCACCCTGCATGACAGCATTCTGGCCCAACCGCTGCGCGGCCGGGCCAGAACAGAGATCTTCATCGGACTTCTAGGCAGTGTTGGTGAATCTGACTATCTGTTGATGCTTTCTGGCTGCGGTTTTCGGCCTGTGGCTGGCGGGGCTGTAGAACTGGGTCATGGCGCGTGGTGATTTGACGGATGCCCAGTGGGAGTCG
>NZ_JAGSOG010000934.1 GCF_018139695.1 Actinospica durhamensis
CGACTCCCACTGGGCATCCGTCAAATCACCACGCGCCATGACCCAGTTCTACAGCCCCGCCAGCCACAGGCCGAAAACCGCAGCCAGAAAGCATCAACAGATAGTCAGATTCACCAACACTGCCTAGAAGTCCGATGAAGATCTTCGTGGTCTGATGTGGCGGGTCGGCGTAGCCGGCCCGCCACTGGCCTGTTCATGCTGGTGTCGGCAGGTTCCAGCGTCCGTTGGTGCGGGTGAGGCCGAGGTTGAT
>NZ_JAGSOG010000935.1 GCF_018139695.1 Actinospica durhamensis
TGCCCGCGATACGGGCGAACAGGTCGTCGAACCCAGCTGTCCACTCGTCGACCTCGACCGATATACCATCCACGAGCACCACAGTATAAAGCAGAGCTCGAAGACACAGTTTACAACTGTAGTACTAGTACTACAGTTGCAATTCTTGCCCTGAGTTGCATCGTCGCTGGTAGTGGCATCGGCGGGCGGTGGCTTGGTGGCGTCTTCGCCAGGCGGACCAGTGCAGTAGGTGTCGGTGTCGGTGGTGGCG
>NZ_JAGSOG010000936.1 GCF_018139695.1 Actinospica durhamensis
TACCTGCGCAAAGCCGCACCCGACGTGCTCGCCACCGCCCGCGCCCAACGCTGGGACCCCGCCGAGGTACTCAAAGTCCTGATCACCGAGGAGGTCGTCGGACGCGACGCCGCCACCCGGCGGCTCCGGCGCACGACCGCGAACTTCCCCACCGGCAAGACCCTCGGCTCCTGGCGCCCGGAGGAGTCCACCATCCCCGAGGCGACACAGAACGCGCTGGTCACCCTCGAATGGATCGGCCGCGCGGAGA
>NZ_JAGSOG010000937.1 GCF_018139695.1 Actinospica durhamensis
GCATCCGCGAGATGCCTTCCGACACTGGATGAATGAAGACCTAGAGAACCTCCATTCTGCCAGGCCAGAAGGCATCTTGTGTCATTGGGGCCACCCCACGGAACGCGACGTCGTGATGCTCGTCGGTCGGGTGGCCCCGGGCATCTCAGCCCGGGGCTCCCACAGATCCGTACGTGACAATCTCTCGTCATACGGCTCTTGTTGCCCTGGTCACCGGCCGGTCGGGGGCGTGAGCGCCCAGTGAGCGAA
>NZ_JAGSOG010000938.1 GCF_018139695.1 Actinospica durhamensis
CCTCGCAGTCGCCCGGTGACAGACGATCTACACTCATGACAGCCGCGCCCCACATGCACGAGCACGAACACGCTCGGTCACGCCACCCAACCTGAGCAGCACCAAATCGTTGGCGGATTCTCAATGAACAAGCCGACGGGCGGTCGTGGATCGGCTAATGGTCGGTCGCGGCCGTTCGTTTGGTGGTGGTGCCGCGGTGGCGGGCTTGGTGGGCTGTTGTGCGGGTTCGGTCGGCGCCGTGGGGGCCTT
>NZ_JAGSOG010000939.1 GCF_018139695.1 Actinospica durhamensis
ACCAACAAGCACCTTCGCGTCTTGATGACCGGCCTGCTCGGCCGCCCGTACAGCACGAACCAGGCCTCCTACGACCTGGCCCGCCTGGCCCGCAACCAGCTGATCGAACGCGTCCCCGGCCGCAATGAGGTGATCCCAGCGAGCTTCACCTCGTTATCCGGCGCTCGAAGCGCGTGATGGCGAGGGCGGCACGAGCGATCTGGGTGATTCGTCTCGGGCTGAGGGTGATGTGCTCGAGAGCTTTCCAGC
>NZ_JAGSOG010000093.1 GCF_018139695.1 Actinospica durhamensis
TGATCTCTACTTTAGCAGAGTCTCAGCGGCCCGATTCTCACCGGTCCCGCCCCGCGCCCTACCAGCGCGGTGACGCCACACACCGCTTGACCCGTTTCCGGGCTTCAGGGGGTTTCAGGCGACTCGGAGAACATTAGGCCTCCGGCGGGACGGAGTCAAATCGACCTATCCATGCTTTGACTCACCCGCCGGAGGCCCGGCCATGCTCACTGTCCGTGCAGGTCAGCGCGTTACCTCGACGGCGGCAAGGGTCTTCTTGCCCCGACGCAGCAGCAGCCACCGGCCGTGCAGCAGGTCCGTGTCCGCCGGCGCGGCGTCGACGTCCTCGACCTTCGCGTTGTTCAGGTATGCGCCGCCCTCCTGGATCGCCCGGCGTGCGGCACCTCGGCTGGCCACGACCCCGGTGTCGGCCAGGAGCTCGTAGATCGGACGCAATTCGCTCACCTGGGCCGTCGGCAGCTCGGCCAGCGCGGCACGCAGGGTCGCCTCGTCGAGTTCGCCGAGCTCACCCTGTCCGAACAGGGCCTTGCTCGCTGCCTCGACCCGGCGCAGGTTCTCCTCGCCGTGCACGAGCGCCGTGACGTCCTGGGCCAGGGTGCGCTGGGCCAGCCGCAGGAAGGGCTTCTCCTGCGTGGCGGTCTCGAGCTCGTCGATCTCCTCGCGGCTGCGGAAGGTGAAGATCTTGAGGTACTCGACCACCTTGGAGTCCTCGGCGTTCAACCAGAACTGGTAGAACGCGTACGGCGACATCATCTCCGGGTCGAGCCAGACCGCGCCGGTTTCGGTCTTGCCGAACTTCGTCCCATCCGCCTTCGTCACCAGCGGCGTGCCGATCACGTGCACGCTCCCGCCCTCGGAGCGGTGGATCAGGTCCACCCCCGCGGTCAGGTTGCCCCACTGGTCGCTGCCGCCGGTCTGCAGCGTGCAGCCGTAGTTGCGGTAGAGCTCGAGGAAGTCGAGCGCTTGGAGGATCTGGTACGAGAACTCCGTGTAGCTGATGCCGGCGTCGGAGTTGAGCCGGGCCGCCACCGCGTCCTTGGAGAGCATCTTGCCGACCCGGAAGTGCTTGCCGATGTCGCGCAGGAAGTCGATCGCCGAGATCGGCGCCGTCCAGTCCAGGTTGTTCACGATCCGGGCGGCGAACTCACCCTCGAAGCTGAGGATGCTGCCGACCTGGCCGCGCACCTTCTCCACCCAGTCCGCCACGGTCTCCTTGGAGTTCAAGGTCCGCTCGGCGTTCGGCTTCGGGTCCCCGATCAGGCCGGTGGACCCGCCCACCAGGCCGAGCGGGAAGTTGCCCGCGTTCTGGATCCGGCGCATCGTGATCAGCTGCACCAGGTTGCCCATGTGCAGGCTCGGCGCGGTCGGGTCGAACCCGCAATAGAAGGTGACCGGCCCGTCGGCGAAGGCTTTGCGCAGCGCTTCCTCATCGGTGGACAGGGCCAGCAGGCCCCGCCACTGGAGTTCATCGACGATGTCGGTGGTCACGATCTCAACTTTCCCTCGGAAGGAACGCACGACGCCCGCCGCGGCAGGCGCGACGAACGAGGGGCCGCACCCCGGGCGCGACCCCTCTAGCCTACTGATCCAGCCAAGTCCGTTGCTCGGCGATTACCGCCCGCACCTCGGCCAGCTGTTCGCGCACCCGCACCGGCGCCGTCCCGCCGCGACCGTCGCGCGAGGCGATCGAGCCGGACACCGTCAGCACGTCCTTGACGCCCGGGGTGAGCCGTTCGTCGATCGCGGCGAGGTCCTCGTCGGTCAGGTCGGACAGCTCGACGTCGCGCTCCTCGCAGTAGCGCACGCTCGCGCCCGCCACCTCGTGCGCCACCTTGAACGGCACGCCCTGCTTCACCAGCCACTCGGCCACGTCGGTGGCGAGCGAGAAGCCCTGCGGCGCGAGCTGTGCCATCCGCTCGCCGTGGAAGACCAGCGTCGCGATCATGCCGCTGAACGCCGGGAGCAGGACCTCGAGGGTGTCGACCGAGTCGAACACCGGCTCCTTGTCCTCCTGCAGGTCCCGGTTGTAGGCCAGGGGCAGCGCCTTGAGCGTGGCCAGCAGGCCGGAGACGTTGCCGATCAGCCGGCCGGCCTTGCCGCGGGCGAGCTCGGCGATGTCCGGGTTCTTCTTCTGCGGCATGATCGAGGAGCCGGTGGCGTAGGCGTCGTCCAGCGTCGCGAAGGCGAACTCCTTGGTCGTCCAGAGGATGATCTCCTCCGCGATCCGGGAGACGTTCACGCCGACCATCGAGGCCACGAAGGCGAACTCGGCCATGAAGTCGCGCGAAGCCGTGCCGTCGATGGAGTTCGCGCTGCTGCGGCTGAAGCCGAGCTCCGCCGCGACCGCCTCGGGGTCGAGGCCGAGCGTGGAGCCGGCCAGCGCGCCGCTGCCGTAGGGCGAGGAGTCGGTGCGCCGGTCCCAGTCGCGCATCCGGTCCACGTCCCGGCCGAGCGCGTGCACGTGGGCGAGCAGGTGGTGCGAGAGCAGTACGGGCTGCGCGTGCTGCAGGTGGGTACGCCCGGGCATGGCGACCTCGAGGTGCGCCTCGGCCTGGTCGGTCAGCGCCTGCTGCAGATCGCTGATCAGGGCGACGATGACGCGGGCGTGCTCGCGCAGGTACATCCGCGGCAGCGTGGCGATCTGGTCGTTGCGCGAACGGCCGGCCCGCAGCCTGCCGCCGAGCTCCGGGCCGATGCGCTCGATCAGCCCGCGCTCGAGTGCCGTGTGGCAGTCCTCGTCGGCGACCCTCGCCTGGAATTCGCCGGAGACGACGTCCTGCTCGAGCTTGTCCAGCCCGGCCAGCATGCCGTCGAGGTCCTCGTCGGTCAGCAGCCCGGCCCGGTTCAGCGCCCGGGCGTGCGCCCGCGAGCCGGCCAGGTCGTAGCGGGCCAGCCGCCAGTCGTAGTGCACGCTGGCGGACAGCGCGGCCAGCGCTTCGCTCGGACCGCTGGAGAAGCGCGAGCTCCACAGCAGGTTCGAAGGTGCTTCACGTTCGGTCATGATCGAAACTTTCCGGTCCCGTCGGGCCGCGGTTCGGCGTGTGCCCGGGTGCTGGGTTCGGCGCTGGGGCGCCGGGCGGTCTGAGTGGGGTGAGGGAGCGCCGCGGATCTCAGCCGCGGGCCGCCTCGCTGAGTCGTCGAGCCAGGTCGGGGCCGCCGAGCGGGTCGCGGCAGATCACCAGGACGGTGTCGTCGCCCGCGATGGTGCCCATGACTCCGGCGGTGACGCCGTGCCGGTCGGCGTGGTCGAGCGCCGAGGCCAGGAACTGGGCCGCTCCCGGCGGCGTGCGCAGCACGACCAGGTTGGCCGAGCCCTCGGCGGTGACCAGCAGTTCGCCGAGCAGGCGGCGCAGCCGGGTCTCGAGCTCGCCGGACTCGACCGCCGCGCGCGGCGATCCGTCCCCGCCCTCGCTGCGCAGCGCGTAGATGAGGTTGCCCTCGGGGTCGCGGATCCGCATGGCGCCGAGTTCGTCGAGGTCGCGCGAGAGCGTGGCCTGCGTGACCGAGAAGCCCTCGCCCGCGAGCAGTTCGGCGAGCGCGGACTGCGAGCGCACCTGGTGGCGCGCGAGCAGGTCGGCGATGCGCTGGTGGCGCGCGCGTCGTGTGTTCACGACGGTGGCCGCGGCGCTCTCGAAGGCGGCGGCAGCGGGGCTTTCCTGCTCGTTCCTCGGGACGGCGGCGGACGGCGGGGTCACCAGGTCTCCCTTCGGTGGGCGTGGGCGTGGGCGGGGACTGATGCGGCACGCGGCGTCGGCTGCGAACTCGTGGATACGAGTGCGGCGTGGGTCGCGTGCGTCGCGGGTGCGGGGCGGATCGGAACGTCGGTCGGTGCGGCGGCGGTGGCAGGGGTGGCGCTGATGACGGCGGTCGCGGTGCGCGTCACGCGGGTGGCGTGGCTGATCCCGGCGTTCGTCGTCGGCTGCGTGCCCCGGCGAGATATCGCCGTGCCTGCGGCAACGCCGATACCCGGCACAGCGCACGCCGAGGACGGTCGGCGCGTCGTACCCGCCGCCGCTGCGGCCGACCTTCGGGCCACACGCACTGTCTTCTCGCCTCTCTCGCCTCTCGGCTTTCTCGACTGTCCGTGACTGCTCTGGCTGACGGGCTCGGTCGGCGCTCGAAGTTCCGCGCGACACCGCGTCGGCTTCTTCCCCGCATCCGTGCGGATACGCACTGCGACGCGGATCCCGAGCGTTCGCCGCGCCGTGCCGTGTCTTACCGGGGGTGAGCGGTCTGGAGGTCTCCCCGACTCCCCACTCCCCCGAACCGTGCGCCCGATCGCCACGGGCGCACGCGCGCGGTCCTACCGCGCGCCGCTCCGGTAGCCGAGAAGGTACGCCAGCAGCGCCTTCTGGGCGTGCAGGCGGTTCTCCGCCTCGTCCCAGACCGCCGACTGCGGACCGTCGATGACGGAGGCCGCGATCTCCTTCCCCCGGTACGCGGGCAGGCAGTGGAGCACGATCGCGTCCGGCCGGGCGAGCGCGAGCGCCGCCTCGTCGAGGGTATAGGGCAGGAACACCTCCGCGCGTGCGGACTTCTCCTCTTCCTGACCCATCGACACCCAGGTGTCGGTGACCAGCACGTCCGCGTCCTTCGCGGCGGCCTTGGCGTCCTGGGTGACGCGCACCGAACCGCCGGTCCGCTCCGCGATCGCGACCGCGTCGGCGACGTAGCGGGGGTCGGGCAGGTAGCCGTCGGGCGTGCCGATCCGCACGTGCATGCCCGCGGTCGCCCCGCCGAGCAGGTAGGAGTGGGCCATGTTGTTGGCGCCGTCGCCCAGGTAGGTCATGGTCAGGCCGGCCAGGGCGCCCTTGCGCTCCTGCACGGTCTGCAGGTCCGCCAGGATCTGGCAGGGGTGGAAGTCGTCCGTCAGGGCATTGACCACCGGCACGCTGCTGGCCGCGGCCATCTCCTCGATCCGGGAGTGCGCGAAGGTACGCCAGACGATCGCGGCGACCTGGCGCTCGAGCACCCGCGCGGTGTCCGCCACCGGCTCGCCCCGGCCGAGCTGGCTGGTGGCCGCGTCGATGACGAGCGGGTAGCCGCCGAGCTGGGCGACGCCGACCGAGAAGGAGACCCGGGTGCGGGTGGACGGCTTGTCGAAGAGCACCGCGACGGCCTTCGGGCCGGCCAGCACTGGGTGGCCGAGCGGGTCGGCCTTGAACTCGGCGGCGAGATCGAGCACCTCGGCCTGCTCGGCCGGGCTCAGGTCGTCGTCACGGAGGAAGTGGCGAGTGGGCATCAGAAATCTGCTTCCGTGCGGTGGGCGGAGGAGGGACGGCCTGCGGACGGGGCGCGGCCGGACGGGAGGGTTCGAACCGAGCCGTGAGCGCGGGCCGGGCTGGCAGCGTGGGCGGACGCACGTCGACGGGCGCCGTTTGGCGTGCCGTCAGCGGCGGCCGGGAGCGTGGCCGCGGCCATGGCGGGGGCGGTCACGACCGGCCCGCCTCGTCGAGGGCGTGGTCCAGCAGCTTCGGCAGCGCGCCGAGGAACTCGCGGGCCTGATCCGTCGTCAGGATCAGCGGCGGGGCGAGCCGGATGGACTCGGGGTTGACCGCGTTGACGATGAACCCGGCGTCCAGGGCCGCGTCGGCGACCTCGGCCGCGGCGGCCCGGCGCAGCACGATGGCCAGGAGCAGGCCCTCGCCGCGCACGCCGGCGACCGCGGGGTGGTCGAGTTCTTCGATGCCCTGGCGCAGCAGGTCGCCCACCTCGCCGGCCCGCTCGATCAGGCCGTCGCGCTCGATCGCGTGCAGCACCGCGAGCCCGGCCGCGCAGGCCACCGGGTTGCCGGCGAAGGTCGAGCCGTGACTGCCCGGGGTGAACAGCTCCGCGGCGCGGCCGAAGGCCAGGCAGGCGCCGATGGGCAGGCCGCCACCGAGCCCCTTGGCGAGGGTAACCACGTCCGGACGGATACCCGCGTGCTGGAACGCGAACCAGTCCCCGGTGCGGCCGATGCCGGTCTGCACCTCGTCGAGCACGAGCAGGGCGCCGTGGCGCGCGGTGATCTCGCGGGCCGCCTTGAGGTAGCCGGGCGGGGCCGGGAGCACGCCGCGCTCGCCCTGGATCGGCTCGAGGAAGACCGCGGCGGTCTGGTCGTCCACCGCGTTCTCCAGAGCGGCGGCGTCGCCGAAGGGCACGAATTCGACCCCAGCGGGCAGCGGCTCGAAGGCCTCGCGGATGGCCGGCTTGCCGGTCAGCGCGAGGGCTCCCATGGTGCGGCCGTGGAATCCGCCCTCGGTCGCGATGACCTTGGTGCGGCCGGTCAGCCGGGTCAGCTTGAACGCGGCCTCGTTGGCCTCGGTGCCGGAGTTGGCGAAGTAGACCCGGCCGGAGCCGAGGTCGGGGCCGCCGGCCGGGCCCTGCTCGGCCGCCGGGCCGCTGCCGGGCAGCGCGGCGAGCGCGAGCAGCCGCTCGGCGAGGGCGATCTGCGGCGCGGTGCCGAAGAAGTTGCCGACGTGGCCGAGGGTGGTCAGCTGCGCGGTCACCGCGTTGACGATGAGCGGGTGGGCGTGGCCGAGGGCGTTGACCGCGATGCCGGCGAACAGGTCGAGGTAGCGGCGGCCGTCGGCGTCCCACAGCTGCGCGCCCTCACCGCGCACGAACACCCGCTTGGGGGTGCCGAAGGTGTTCATCAGGGCACTGCTGTAGCGCTCGGTCCACGCGGCGCTCAGGCCGCCCTGGGCCTGCACCACGGGCAGGCCCTCGGCCCGGGCGGCCGAGATGGCGCCGGACGCGGCCGGGGCGGTGGACGCCTCGTGCGCCGCGGGCGCGGATCCGGCCGCGGCGGCCTGCGGGTGCGTGTGCGTCGTCATGCCGATACCACCATCGTTCCGATGCCTTCGTCCGTGAACACTTCGAGCAGCAGCGAGTGCTGCACCCGCCCGTCGAGCACGTGCGCCGCACGGACGCCGCCGCGCACGGCCCGCAGGCAGGCCTCCATCTTGGGCGCCATGCCGGAGGAGAGCTCGGGCAGGAGCTTGTCGAGCTCGTCTGCGGTGAGCTGGCTGATCACCTGGTCCGAGGCGGGCCAGTCCGCGTAGAGGCCCTCGACGTCGGTGAGCACGACCAGCTTCTCCGCGCCGAGGCCGACCGCGAGCGCGGCGGCGGCCGTGTCGGCGTTGACGTTGTAGACGCCGCCGTCCTCGGCCCGGGCCACGCTCGAGACCACCGGGATGCGGCCGTCGTCGAGCAGCGCGCCGAGCACCTTCGGGTCGACCGTGTCGATGTCGCCGACCCGGCCGATGTCCACCGCGACGCCGTCGACCATCGCGTGCCGCTGACGGGCCGTCATGGTGTTCGCGTCCTCGCCGGACATGCCGACGGCGAAGGGGCCGTGCTCGTTGATCAGCCCGACGATCTCGCGCTGCACCTGGCCGGTGAGCACCATCCGGACCACGTCCATGGCCGCCGGGGTGGTCACCCGCAGCCCGCCGGCGAACTCGCTGGGCAGGCCGGAGGCCTCGAGCGCGCGGGTGATCTGCGGGCCGCCGCCGTGCACCACCACCGGGCGCAGCCCGGCGTAGCGCAGGAAGACCACGTCCTGGGCGAAGGCGCGCTTGAGGTCCTCGTCGACCATCGCGTTGCCGCCGAACTTCACCACGACGGTCGCGCCGTGGAACTTCGAGAGCCAGGGCAGCGCCTGGGTCAGCACGTGCGCCTTGGCCAGGGCCTCGGTGGAACGGGTTCCCCCCGCCATCGTCTTCACGAGGAGTAGGCCGAGTTCTCGTGCACGTAGTCCTTGGTGAGGTCGTTGGTCCAGACCGTGACGCTCTCCCCGCCGGCGGACAGGTCCACCACGAGGTGGATGTGACGGTCGCTCAGGTCGCACAGCTCGCGGTCCTCGCCGACCCCGCCGTTGCGGCAGACCCAGACACCGTTGATGGCGACGGAGAGCTGGTCGGGCTCGAACTTGGCCCCGGTGGTGCCGACCGCGGCCAGCACCCGGCCCCAGTTCGGGTCCTCGCCGTAGAAGGCGCACTTGAGCAGGTTGTTGCGGGCGATCGAGCGGGCCACCTCGAGCCCGTCGGCCTCGGTGGCCGCGCCGACCACCTCGATCTCGATCTCCTTGGACGCGCCCTCGGCGTCGGCGATCAGCTGCCGGGCGAGGTCGGCGCAGAGCTCTTCCACGGCGGCGGCGAACTCGCGCGCGTCCGGCTCGACCCCGGTGGCGCCGGAGGCCATCAGGATCACCGTGTCGTTGGTCGACATGCATCCGTCGGAGTCGACCCGGTCGAAGGTGCGGGCCGTGGCGGTGCGCAGCGCGGCGTCGAGCTCGGCCTGCGGGACCTGCGCGTCGGTGGTGAGCACGCACAGCATCGTGGCCAGGCCCGGGGCGAGCATGCCCGCGCCCTTCGCCATGCCGCCGAGGACGTAGCCGGCGCGCTCGACCACGGCCGTCTTCGCGTGCGTGTCGGTAGTGCGGATCGCCTCGGCCGCGTCGGCCCCGCCCTCGGCCGAGAGCGCGGCGACGGCGGCGGGCAGCGCGCCGAGCAGCCGGTCCATGGGCAGCCGGACCCCGATCAGGCCGGTGGAGCACACCGCCACGCGGGTGGCCGAGGTCTCGAGCGCGGCGGCGGTCTGCTCGGCGGTGCGGTGGGTGTCCTGGAACCCCTCCGGCCCGGTGCACGCGTTGGCGCCGCCGGAGTTGAGGATGACGGCGTCGAGCTCGCCGGCCTTGACCACCTGCTCGGACCACAGCACGGGCGCGGCCTTGACCCGGTTGGAGGTGAACACCGCGGCCGCGGCGCGCGAGGGCCCGTCGTTGACGACGAGGGCGAGGTCGGGCGCGCTGGAGGACTTGATCCCGGCCGCGAGCCCGACGGCGCGGAAGCCCCGGGCCGCCGTGACGCCCACACCCTCGACGCCGCGGCTGGTCTGCTCGGTCACGAATCTCCTCCGTTGCTGCACGCCCCGGCCGCGACGGCGCGGGTGGGGGCGGAATGGGTGGTGGTGTGGGGATGGGGCTGGAGTCCGGTCGCGCGCTCGGTCACGGCGCGACCCCGACCGTGCTCAGGCCGGCCGACTCGGGCAGGCCGAGGGCGAGGTTCATGCACTGGATCGCGCCGCCCGCGGTGCCCTTGGCCAGGTTGTCCACCGCCGCGAGGACGAGGATCCGGCCGACCGACTCGTCCAGCGCGACCTGCACGTGGACGCTGTTGGAGCCGAGCACGGCGGCGGTCTGCGGCCAGATCCCGTGGGGCAGCAGCGTCACGAACGGCTCGTCGGCGTACGCCTTCTCGTAGGCGGCCCGCACGTCCTCCGCCGTCACTCCCGGCCGGGCCTTGGCCGAGCAGGAGGCGAGGATGCCGCGGGACATCGGGACGAGCATCGGGGTGAAGGAGACCGCGACCTTGGCCCCGGCGCCCTGGCCGAGGTTCTGCGCGATCTCCGGGGTGTGCCGGTGGGTGCCGCCGACGCCGTAGGCCGAGGTGTTGCCCATGATCTCGGAGCCGAGCAGATGCGTCTTGAGCGAGCGCCCCGCGCCGGAGGTGCCGGTGGCAGCCGTGATGACGACCTCCGGCTCGGCCAGCCCGGCGGCCAGCGCCGGATAGAGCGCGAGGGTGCTCACGGTCGGGAAGCAGCCGGGCACGGCCACCCGGTTCGCCCCGCGCAGCCGCTCGCGCGCGCCGGGCAGCTCGGGCAGGCCGTACGGCCAGGTCCCGGCGTGCGCAGAGCCGTAGTAGCGGGTCCAGTCGGCCGCGTCCTCCAGCCGGAAGTCCGCGCCGCAGTCGATGATCAGCACGTCCGGGCCGAGCTGCTCGGCCACCTCGGCCGACTGCCCGTGCGGCAGCGCGAGGAAGACGACCTCGTGCCCGGCCAGCGTCTCCTGGTCGGTCTCGGCCAGGACACGGTCGTAGAGCGGGACGAGGTGCGGCTGATGCTCGCCGAGCGTCGAGCCCGCGTTGCGACCGGCACTGAGCGTGCCGATCTGGGCGCGGCCGTCGACGACTGCAGGGTGCGCGAGGAGGAGCCGCAGAATCTCCCCACCCGCGTAGCCGGTCGCACCGGCCACCGCGATCCGAAGGGTCATGGCATGAGAATACAGAAAAATGGAAGACTATGCCATCGTCCATCCGAGTGAACTTGGAGCGGAGCCGTGCCAACCCCCGTGTTGGTGGGCAGTTGGCTGCGGCCACGTGAGCTCGTCGAGCGGCGGCCACCTAGGCCTCGAAGTCGAAGGTCCGCGGCGTGATCAGGGCGAAGAGCCTCCATTCGGGCCGGGCCGCTACGGCGTCGAACCAGTCGTCTCGGGTGCTGCGGTCGGCCTCGGCGGGAGAGGACCACGAGGTGTCGAAGGTTCCGAGCGCGGCGAGCTCCTGGGTTATCGGGTAGTCCAGGCGGCAGGCGATGTGGGCTTGGCCGCCGTCAGAGTCGGTGATCAGGTGGCGGGCGAGGCGCAGGGTGAAGACCGGGCCGTCGGCGCCTTCGGCGGGTCCGTAGCCGTATGAAAGGCGGTCAGCCCCCGGGACATCCGCGGTCGCGACGGCGCGATCCGCGAAGGTGCGGAAAGCGCCGAGCGCGTGGGGCGCGTAATCGGGCCCCGGGTACCAGGATGACGACAGGCCCTCGCGCCGCTCGAAGATCGTCTGCCAGGCGGCCGCGGCCTCCGCGACCGTCCAAGCGCGGTGGAACAGGATGGGCCGTGGCTCGTGCCAGGGGACTTCCGAGCCGTCCGGGAAGTGTTCCTCCGCGTCGTCGCCGACCACTCTGGCGCCGAGTCGCGCGGCGATCTGCGCGAGTTGCGTGGCGACGTGGCCCCCCTTCCAGATGGTGATCTGTCCGCCGACCCAGTTCATCTGCCAGGAGCCGTCGGCGGGGGTGAGCAGTTCCCAGCACTCCCCGCCGTTCTCGCCGGTGTGCCTGATCAGCTGCGGCTCCGTGTCCGCGAACGCGGTCCACTCCGCGCGGGAGATGGGATAGAGGTCGGAGTCGAAGTGGAAGTCGGCGCGGGTGATGTGCAGGTCGTAGCCCATGGCAGTCCTCGGAGTCAGCGGAGGCTCTCCACTGTGCCATCGGGTACTGACAAGTACGGCCGCGTGGGGGAATCAGGTGAGCTCGTGGGCAATTCGGTCCAGGACGAGCGCGGCTTGCTGCGGACACTCCGTCAGCCACTTGCCGACCTGCTCCGCGACGGCCTCTCGAACGCAGTCGAGCACTTCGGCGTTGTGTAGGACGCCGTGCGTCGCGCCCTCGAACCTGGGACGCTTCAGCTTCACCGACACGACGGCGGTGAGGCCTTCGCCGATCCGGGCGGAACTGAAGTCCGGGTCCGTCTCAGTCAGCAGGCCGCGTTCGCGCGCGTACGCGTTGACCGCCGCCTCGAGCCCGTTGCGGAAGCCCGCCACGTGTGTGCCACCACCGGGGGTCGGCACGCTGTTGGCGAAGCTTCGGGTCTGCTCTTGGCCGGAACCGCGCCACCGCAGGGCTACCTCCATCGTCCCCTCCATCCGCGGGTCCTCCTGTTCGAAGGCGACGATGTCCGGGTGCAGGTGCTCGTCGTGCTCGTCGAGGTGGGCGACCATGTCCTGCACGCCTCCCGGGAAGCAGAACCGAACCGAGCGGGGCTCGGCCGGGTCACGCTCGTCGGTGAGGGAGATGTCCAGGTCGCGGTAGAGGAACGCGAGTTCCCTGAAGCGCTCGGCCAGCACGTCGAACGAGAACCGCGTGGTCTCGAAGATTTCGGGATCCGGCCAGAAGCTGATGGCGGTCCGGGTGTCTGCCGCCGGTCCGGCATCCGCGGGTGGGGCCACCGCGACCCCGCATGCGTACCTCTGCACCCTGCGGACGCCCTCGCGCTGCACCTCGGCCAGCATCCGACTCGACAGGGCGTTGACGACGCTCGGCCCCACGCCCAAGAGGTCGAGCACCGGGTATCGCGGGCCGCGGGTCGGCATGTAGTGCATGTAGGTCAGTAGGGCCTCCAGCTCGGAGATGCCGCGAATCGTGGTGTTGTCGAGTGGGAGCCCGGGTCCGTCGTCGGCGACACGCACGCCACCGTCGGGCAGAAGCGTGACCTCGACACGGGTGGCACGGCCGACCAGCACGTCGTTGACCGAGCAGCTCGCGATCTCGAACACCAACCGGTGCAGGCCGCGTTCACCGGTCGAGCCGATGAACATCCCGGGCCGCTTCCTGACGGCTTCCAAGCCATCCAGCACCTGAATGTGGCTGGCGTCGTATTGGGCGGGCTTCCGGTTCACTTTTGACCCCTCCAGTTGCATCAGTAGGCTGCCTCGATCCTAGACCAATTCCAGGAAAATGCCAGGTCAGAGCTACCATGACGGCCGCACAGGCGGCCCGGTGAGAGCCTGTGCGGAGCCGGTCGACCATGGGGCTGGGAACGGCTGTCCGAGCGCTTACGCGGTGCCGCCAGAGCCGTTTATGGCGGCATTCTGAGAAGTCTCGGAGCCACGAATTTCCGCGAATTTCGCCGACCCGTCGGCGCGCACTGACCACTCCCGGTCGAGGGTGACCGCCTCGGCGAAGTAGCGGTCGTGGGTGACGACGAGGACGGTGCCGGTGAAGGCGCGCAGGGCGCGTTCGACGACGTCGAGGGAGTCGAAGTCGAGGTAGTTGGTGGGTTCGTCGAGCATCAGGATGGGGGCGCCCTGGTTGACGGCCACGGCGAGCAGGAGGCGGCGGAGTTCGCCGGCGCTGAGGGTCCGGAGGGGGGCTTGCCATTGGTCTGGGGCGAACAGGTGGGCCGTCAGGATCTGCTCGGCGTCTTCGGGGTAGACCGGGACGCGGCTGCGGAAGTAGTCGATGACGCTCGCGTCGAGGCGCAGGTGGTCGTGGGTCTGCGGGAGGACGGCCACGGCGCTGGGGTCGGCCTGGGCTGCGCGGGTGGCGAGGGCGTCGAGGAGGGAGGACTTGCCGGCGCCGTTGGGGCCGCTGATCAGGATTCTGTCGCCCGGCCTGATCTCGAGGTCGGGGATCTCGAACAGCAGCTTGTCTCCGGCGGTCACGGGCAGTTCTTTGATCCGCAGGGCCGCGCGCTCCCGGTCGGCGTCGCCGCTCTCGCCGGTCGGTGTGGGGAACGCGAGGGTGAGTGTGGGACGGGTGACGGGTTCGGCGAGCCAGCGGGCTGACTGGAGTTCGCGCTCGAGGCGGCGCTCCCTGGCCTTCGCCTTCCTCGCCACCTTCTTCGCGATGCGGCGCCAGTGGTCGTTCGCCGTCGCGTGCTCGGTGGCCGCGGCGTGGCCCTTGGTCGCCTCGATGTCGCCGGCGAGGCGGGCGCGGTGCTTTTCCTGGGCCTCGTAGTCGAGCAGCAGGCGCTGCCAGCGTGCCTGCTTCTCGGCCCGGAACGCGGTGTATCCGCCCTCGTACGTCTGCAGTGCGTCGTGGATGCCGTCGAGTTCGATCACCCGGGTGGCCACGCGGTCGAGGAACGCGCGGTCGTGGCTGATCACCAGCAGCGCGCCGGTGAACCGGGCGAGGTAGTCGCCGAGCCAGGAGACGGCGTCTGCGTCGAGGTGGTTGGTCGGCTCGTCGAGCAGCAGCACGCTCGGGTCGGACAGCAGGACGCGGGCGAGCATGAGCCTGGCCTGCTCGCCGCCGCTCACCTGAGCGAGCGGGGTGCGTTCACTCAGATGGGCTACGTCGAGGCGCTGGCCGACCTCGTCGACGCGCGCCCTCGCGGCCCAGCCGCCGAGTGATTCGAAGCGTTCGAGCAGGCCGCCGTACTCGTCGAGGAGGCTGAGTTCGCCCTCGGCGATGCGGTGTTCGAGTTCGTGCAGGCGGGTCTGCGCGTCGAAGAGTTCGGCGAGGGGTTCGCGCAGGAACGCGCCGACGCTCTGGTCCGGGTCGGGGACCTGCTGGGCGAAGAATCCCACGCGGGTGCCCGGACCGTGCTCAAGACGGCCGCGGGTGGCGGGCAGCAGGCCGGCCAGGATTCTGAGCAGCGAGGACTTGCCGACGCCGTTCGGGCCGACCAGGGCGACCCGGTCGCCGGGGGCGAGGGTCAGGCCGACGCCGTCGAACAGCGGCTCAGCGTGGAAGACGAGCGAGAGGTCGCTCGCCTTGAGGAAGGAACGTGCGGCTACGGCGAACAAGGAGGGCTCCATGGGTGGTGGTCGCGGTCGGATCGAGACACAACCCACGAATCAGCACTACGGAGCTCCTCGGCCGGCAACAGGTACGCAGACGATGGTGCCCGGGCCGCAGGGGCCCGGGCAACCGGTTTTCGTGGTGGAGCGGCGGGCGCGGGACTAGCCGCGCAGCACCGCGCCGGTGTGGCGGGTGGCCGAGGCCACCGCGGCCTCGCGCACGGCGGCGACCTCGTCGGCCTTGAGGGTGCGGTCCTGGGCGCGCAGCCGCAGCGCGAACGCCAGCGACTTCGTGCCCTGCTCGATCCGCTCGCCCTCGTACACGTCGAACAGCCGGATCGCCTCGAGCAGCGGGCCGGCGCCGGCGACCAGCGCCGACTCGACGTCGGCCGCGGGCACCTCCTGGGAGACGACGAGTGCGACGTCCACCGAGGCGAGCGGGAATCCCGAGACCAGCTCGGCGGTGACGGGCACCTCCGAGGCCGGCACGAGCACGTCGAGGTTCAGCTCCATCGCGCAGGTGCGCGGCGGCAGGCCGAGCGCCTCGAGCACCTTCGGGTGCAATTCGCCC
The DNA here is from genome assembly GCF_018139695.1 of Actinospica durhamensis. Taxonomy (GTDB): domain Bacteria; phylum Actinomycetota; class Actinomycetes; order Streptomycetales; family Catenulisporaceae; genus Actinospica; species Actinospica durhamensis. Next base: position 14,620 of record NZ_JAGSOG010000093.1, read on the forward strand.
GCGTAGCCCACGATCCGCTCGTCCAGCGAGAGCACGGCGCAGCGGCCGGGGTGCCAGGGCTCGTACTGCGCCTGGTCCACCGTCAGCTCGGCGTTGCAGGCCGCGGCCACGGTCCGGGCGGCCTCGACCGCGTCGGCCCAGGTCGCCTCGCGCCCCGCGCCCCACCAGCCGGCGTTCTCGCGGGCGCCGGTGAGCACAGCCGCGACGTGCCGCGGCTGGTCCGGCAGCGCGGCCTCGAGCACGGCGAGCTCCTCGTCCGAGGGGCGGTGCGCGACCGACAGGCGCGGCGGGGCCGAGGCGCCCGGACGCGGCTGGTAGACCAGGCCGGTCTCGAACAGGGCCACGTCGGTCATGCCGCGCCCGACGTTGCGCCGCAGGGTGGCGAACAGGCCGGGCAGCAGCGTGGTGCGCAGGTAGGGCTGCTCGTCCGAGATCGGGTTGACCAGGGCCAGCGCGTCACGGCGGGCGTCGTCCGCGGGCACGCCCATGGCGTCGAACTCGGCGTCGCCGACGAACGGGTAGTTGAGCACCTCGACGTAGCCGGCGTCGGCGAGCGCGTGGCCCACCCGCCGGTGCAGCCGCTGACGCAGCGTCAGGCCGCGCCCGCGCGGGGCGACCGGCAGCCGCATCGGGATCCGGTCGTAGCCCTCGAGCCGGATGACCTCCTCGGCCAGGTCGTTCGGGTCGGTCAGGTCGGGCCGCCAGGACGGCGGGGTGACGCTGAGCCGGTCCGCGCCCTCGACCGTGCAGCCGACCTCCTGCAGCCGGCGCACCACGGTCTCGCGCGGGTAGGCGAGCCCGGCGACACGGCCGGGCAGGCCCGCGTCGATCACGATCGGGGCGGCCGCGTGCGGCCGGGTGGAGGCCACGGTGACCTCGGGGGCGGCCGTGCCGTAGCCGAGCAGCACGAGCAGGTCCACGGCGCGCTGGGCCGCGGCGGCGGCCGCGTTCGGGTCCACCGACCGCTCGAAGCGGCGGGAGGCCTCGGACTGCAGCTTGTGCCGGCGCGCGGTGCGCGAGATCGAGCCCGGGTCGAAGTGCGCCGCCTCGATCAGCACGTCCACGGTGCCGGCGTGGACCTCGGTGGAGGCCCCGCCCATGACCCCGGCCAGGCCGATCGGGCCGGACTCGTCGGTGATCAGCAGGTCGTCCGGGTCCAGGGCGCGCTCGGCGTCGTCCAGGGTGGTCAGCTTCTCCCCCGCCTCGGCCCGCCGCACGGTGATCGTGCCGGTGAGCCGGCCGAGGTCGTAGGCGTGCAGGGGCTGGCCGATCTCGAGCATCACGTAGTTGGTGATGTCCACGATGAGCGAGATCGGGCGCATCCCGGCAAGCTGGATGCGCCGCTGCAGCCACAGCGGGCTGGTGGCCAGCGGGTCGATCCCGCGCACGGCGCGCGCGACGAAGCGGTCGCAGCCGAGCGGGTCGGCCAGCACCACCGGGTAGCCGCCCTGGGTCGGGGCCGGGACGTCGAGCAGGGCCGGGTCGCGCAGGGTGCGGCCGTAGACGATCGCGGCCTCGCGGGCCATGCCGCGCATCGAGAGGCAGTAGCCGCGGTCCGTGGTCACGGCGATGTCGAGCACCGCGTCCCGGATGCCGAGCAGCTCGATCGCGTCCGCGCCGACCTGGACGTCGGTCGGGAGCACGATGATGCCCGAGTGGTCCTCACCCAGGCCGAGCTCGCGGGCCGAGCAGATCATGCCGTCGGAGACGTGGTCGTAGGTCGAGCGCGCGGCGATCTTGAAGTCGCCGGGCAGCACCGCGCCGGGCAGCGCGGCCACGATCTTGTCGCCCACGGCGAAGTTGCGCGCGCCGCACACGATCCCGCGCACGTCCGCCGGCTCCGGGCCGACCTGGACCTGGCAGTAGCGGATGGGCTTCTTGAAGCCGGTGAGCTCCTCGATCTCCAGGACCTGACCGACCACCAGCGGACCGGTCAGACCCGCGCCGGACTCGTGCACGGTCTCGACCTCGAAGCCGGCCGGGATCAGCCGCTCGGCGAGCTCACGGCCCGTCAGGCCCTCGGGCAGGTCGACGTACTCGCGCAGCCAGGAAAGGGGGACGCGCATCAGATTTCCACTCCGAACGGGAGGGTGAAACGGATGTCACCCTCGACGATGTCGTGCATGTCGGCGATGCCGTGGCGGAACATCAGGGTCCGCTCGAGGCCGATGCCGAAGGCGAAGCCGCTGTAGCGCTCCGGGTCGATGCCGGCCGAGACCAGCACCCGCGGGTTGACCACGCCGCAGCCGCCGAGTTCGATCCAGCCCTCGGACGAGCAGGTGCGGCAGGGGTGGTCCGGGTCGCCCACGGACGCGCCGTGGCACACGAAGCACTGCAGGTCGAGCTCGGCGCTCGGCTCGGTGAAGGGGAAGTAGTTCGGACGCAGCCGGGTGGCCAGCCCCGCGCCGAACATCGCCTTCACGAAGTGGTCGAGGGTGCCCTTGAGGTCGGCCATGCCGATCCCCTCGTCCACCACCAGGCCCTCGATCTGGTTGAACACCGGGGTGTGCGTGGCGTCCAGCGCGTCGGTGCGGAAGGTGCGCCCGATGCACACCATGTGCAGCGGCGGCTGCCGCTTGAGCATGGTGCGGATCTGGACCGGCGAGGTCTGGGTGCGCAGGATCAGCGAGTCGCGCTCGGTGTGCGTCGGGTCGTTCGGGTCCACGCCCGGGGTGCGCACGAAGAAGGTGTCCTGCGGGCTGCGCGCCGGGTGGTCCCTTGAGATGTTCAGGGCGTCGAAGTTCATCCACTCGGCCTCGACCTCGGGGCCCTCGGTCACCTCCCAGCCGAGCGCGGAGAAGACCTCGCCGACCCGCTCGGCGAGCGTCGTCAGCGGGTGCCGGCCGCCGCGCGGGGCGCGGTCCCAGGGCAGCGTGACGTCGACGGACTCCTCGACCAGGACGCGGGCGTCGCGCTCGGCCTCGAGCACGGTGCGGCGCTCGGCCACGGCGCGGGCCACGGCGGCGCGGGCCTGGCCGACGCGCTTGCCGGCCTCGGCCTTCGCGGCCGGGGGCAGCGCCCCGATCTCCCGGTTGGCCAGGGCCAGCGGGGAGCGGTCCTTGGCGTGCGCGATCTCGGCCTCGTGCAGGGCTCCGAGGTCGGCGGCCGCGGCGAGCGCGGCCAGCGCCTCGTCCAGGGCGCGTTCGACGGCCTCGGGCTTGAGCGCCTCGACCTCGACGGGGTCGAAGCTCTTGTTCGGTGCGGACATCAGGATCGGCTCAACTTCCGCTTCTACCACGCCGTCAGCGGCGTGCGGGGTCTTCTCGGCGGGCGCCTGCAATCCTAACGGGCGCGGGCCGACGGGCTGCTCGGGGAGTGCGCGGGCGGCGATACGGGCCCGGCGGGGGCGCGCGCGGGCGCGCCGAGGCCGCCCGAGGCGGCCGGACCGGCGACCTCAGGGCTCGGTGTGAGCCGCGGTCAGGCCGCCGGGATGGTAAATCGGAACCGGGCGCCGCCGCCGGGGGCGCGCCCGACCGTGATGGCGCCGCCGTGGGCCTCGACGATGCCCTTGACGATGTAGAGGCCGAGGCCGGTGCCGCCGCGCCGGTTGCCGCGCCAGAAGCGGGTGAACACGCGCCCGAGCATGGCCTCGGGGATGCCGGGGCCTTCGTCGTCGACGGTCATGGCGACCATGCGCGGTCCCTCTCCCTTCCGTGGCGGCTCGTCGTGCGGTGCGGCGGGTCCGGCGTCGGTGGGGCCGTCCTGCTCCACTGTGATGGTGACACGCCCCTCACCGTGCCGCACGGCGTTTTCCAGCAGATTGGCGATCACCTGGCGCAGCTTGTCCGGGTCGGCCCAGACCTGGAACTGCTCCTCGGACCGGACGTCGAAACGTGCAACGTCCACGCCCGCCGCGTTCATCCCGGCGATCTGGTCGCCGACGAGTTCGAGCAGGTCGACCGGGTAGCAGGCGAGCTGCAAGCGGCCCGAGTCGATCCGGGCGATGTCGAGCAGCTCGGCGATCAGCCGGGTGACCCGGTCGGCGTCGGCGTCCACAGTCTCGAGCATGAGTCTGCGCTGGTCGTCGGTGAAGCGCTCCCACTTGGCCAGCAGCGTCGCGGTGAAGCCCTTGACGCTGGTGAGCGGGGAGCGCAGCTCGTGTGCGACGGTGGCGATCAGGTCCGCGTGCCGGCGTTCGACCCGGGCGCGGGCGGAGGTGTCGCGCAGGCCGACCACGACCCGGTGTACCGGGCCGCCGCGCTCGCGCACGTAGCGGGCGGTGACGAGCACGTCCCGGCCGTCCGGCAGCAGCAGCCTGGTCTCCGGCTGGCCGCTGCGGATGCCCAGGCCGCCGTACGGGTCGGTCCAGGTCCACCAGCGCCGGCCGTCGAGGTCCACCAGCGGCAGGGCGAGGTCGAGCGGGCGGCCGAGGGCATGCTCGGCGCGCAGGCCGGTGATGCGTTCGGCGGCCCGGTTGAACACCCGCACCCGGTTCTCGGCGTCGGCGACGACGAGGCCGTCGGGCAGCTCGTCGTACGCGGACGCGGTGGCGGGGTCCTGCGCGTTGCTCGCCTCCACCTGGTGCGGTCTCCCTTGCGGCTCGGTCCAACTCCGGCATGGGGCGGGGCCGTGACCGCCGCGGCCCGTAACCATCTTGCCGTGCTGACACCCCATCATTCCGGGTGCCGCCACCGTAGCGCCAGACTTGGCGGGCATGCGCCGGGGTCTCGTGCTTGACGCACGGCGCGGGCGGTGCCGGGCCGTGCGCGGCGGGCTACCGCCGCCGCTGTGCGCGGGCGGAGGCGTAGAGGCACACGGCCGCGGCGGTGGCGAGGTTCAACGACTCGGCGCGTCCGTGGATCGGCACCCGCACCGCCTCGTCGGCCAGGGCGAGCACCGGGTCGGGCAGACCCCAGGCCTCGTTGCCGAACATCCAGCAGGTGGGGGCGGCCAGGGCGCCGGAGTCCGCCTCGTCGTCCAGGTCGGCCTCGCCCGCGCCGTCGGCGGCCAGCACGCGCACGCCGCGTTCGCGCAGCGCGGCGGTGGCGGCGGGCAGGTCGACGCCGGTGACCACGGGCAGGTGGAAGAGCGAGCCGACCGAGGCGCGCACCGCCTTGGGGTTGTACACGTCCACGGACTCGCCGCTGACCAGCACCGCGTCGGCGCCCGCGGCGTCGGCGGCGCGCAGCACGGAGCCGGCGTTGCCGGGGTCGCGCACGTGCGCGAGCAGCACGACCAGCCGCAGCGGGCCGTCGAGCACCTCGGACATCGGCCGGTCCAGGAACCGGCAGACCCCGACCAGGCCCTGGCCGGTGACGGTGTCGCCGAGGGAGGCGAGCACCTCCTCGGCGGCGATCGCCACCGAGGCCCCGTGGGCGCGCGCGAGCTCGAGCTCGGAGGCGTAGCGCTCGGCGGCCTGCTCGGTGGCGAACAGCTCGGTCAGCAGCCCGGGCTCGGCCGCCGCCTCGCGCACCGCCTGCGGGCCCTCGGCCAGGAACAGCCGTTGCTTGGCCCGGAAAGCACGAGAGGCAAGGCGGCGCGCGGCCACGATCCTGGTGGACTTCACCGAGGAGATCGCGGCCTCACGCGGCCCTGCCGTCATGCCGTGCCGTGCGGAGTGCGGATACGCGCTCGCTTCGCGGTTCAGGCCGCGACCTTCGGCGCGTTCACGTCGGCAGGCAGCGCCTTCTGCGCGACCTCGACCAGCGCGGCGAACGTGGCGGCGTCGTTGACGGCCAGGTCGGCCAGGATCTTGCGGTCCACCTCGACACCCGCGGCCTTCAGGCCCTGGATGAAGCGGTTGTAGGTCAGGCCGTTGGCGCGGGACGCGGCGTTGATGCGCTGGATCCACAGGCGACGGAAGTCGCCCTTGCGCTTCTTGCGGTCCCGGTAGGCGTAGACCAGGGAGTGGGTGACCTGCTCCTTGGCCTTGCGGTACAGGCGGGAGCGCTGGCCGCGGTAGCCGCTGGCCTGCTCGAGAACCGCGCGGCGCTTCTTGTGGGCGTTGACCGCCCGCTTCACGCGTGCCATGTCGAATCTTCTCCTCGGGGTGGGGCCGACGGCACCGGGGTGCGAGCCGTCCCCTTGCAGATCAAAGGGTCAGGGGGAATAGAGCGCGGCGGCTTACTTGCCGAGCAGGCGCTTGATCTTCTTCACGTCGGCCGGAGCGAGCACGACCTCGCCGGTCACGCGGCGGGTGTAGCGCGAGGACTTGTGCTCGAGCAGGTGGCGCTTGCCCACCTGACCCCGCATGATCTTGCCGGAGCCGGTCACCCGGAACCGCTTCTTGGCACCGCTGTGCGTCTTGTTCTTCGGCATGGCTGCCGTTCCCTCTCATCTCAACTTCGCCGGCCCGCCCGGCCGGGTCCGCGGGGGCGGACCGGCGCGGAACGAGCCGTGCCTCAGGGCGGCGGCGGATCGCCGACGCCGGAGTGTCGTCTGTCGTACTGCCGGACTCTCGAGGGCGGTTACGCCTGCTCGTCGGTCGGCTGCTCCTGGTCCAGCTGCTCTTCGGGAGCGTCCAGCTGCTCTTCGGGGGCGTCCAGCTGCTCGTCGTGAACGTCGAGCTGCTCGTCGTGGAAGTCCTCGTCGAGCTCCGAGGCCGAGCCGGCCTCGTCCCTGCCGCCGAGCTGGGCGGCCCGGGCGGCCTTGGCGGCGCGGGCCTCGGCCATCGCGTCCACCTTCTTCTTGCGCGGGCCGAGCACCATGATCATGTTGCGCCCGTCCTGCTTGGGCGCGAACTCGACGAAACCGAGCTCCTCCACGTCCGCGGCGAGGCGGTCGAGCAGGCGGCGGCCGAGCTCCGGGCGGGACTGCTCCCGGCCGCGGAACATGATCGTGATCTTGACCTTGTCCCCGGCGTTGAGGAACCGCACCACGTGACCCTTCTTGGTCTCGTAGTCGTGCGGGTCGATCTTCGGCCGGAGCTTCATCTCCTTGATGATCGTGTGCGCCTGGTTCTTGCGCGCCTCACGGGCCTTCATCGCGGACTCGTACTTGAATTTTCCGTAGTCCATGAGCTTGGCCACCGGCGGACGCGAGGTCGGCGCGATCTCGACCAGGTCGAGGTCGGACTCCTGGGCCAGACGCAGGGCATCCTGGATCGAGACGATCCCGACCTGCTGTCCGTCCGGGCCGACCAGACGTACCTCGGGCACGCGGATCCGGTCGTTGATACGGGGTTCGGCGCTGATGGGGCCTCCTAGGTTCATGCGGGCCGGGCGGCGAGCCGTAGCCGCCCGGTCGCGGGACAGTGCGGGGAGAGTGAGCCCGCACCGCCGTGAAACGCCTCGGGGCAAAGGGACGATTCCCCGGCACGCGAAAAAGCCCCGCACAGCCTGCTTCCGCAGGAACAATGCAGAGCTCCACCTTGCCGTCGCACGCGCTCCGCCCTTGCGGGATCCGGCTCGCGCGCCGGGACCGTACCCGTCGACCGCCGGTCGATCAGGTGGGAGGTGGGCCCTCCACTTGCGGGCCGGTGTCACACACGGGGTGTCACTCCGGCCGGTCGCTTGAGTCCCAGGTTAGCAGACATCCGGAGTGCTCCGGCACATCTGCGATCTTCCGGGGGACGCAGACGGGGCGCGAGGGGCGCGTGCGAGACTGGCGGGGTTCGAGCCCGAGGCGCCAAGCGGGCTCGAGTCCGCAAGTGGAGAACGAAGGAGCACCATGTCCGAGACCGACCTGGCCACCGACCTGTCCGCCCTCCCCGGCCCCCGGGAGCTGGCCGAGGTGCCGGCCGTCGAGGTCATCGCGACGCTGGCGGTGCACCTGATGACGGCGGCGGCCGTGCAGCTGGGCCTGGGCGAGCCGGGCGAGGACGGCGCCGAGCCGGCCAAGGACCTGGACGAGGCGCGCAAGCTGATCACCGCGCTGGCCGGCCTGGTCACCGCGGCGGCGCCGGAGATCGGCTCACAGCACGCGCTGCCCCTGCGCGACGGGCTGCGGACGCTGCAGCTGGCCTTCCGCGAGGCGTCCACGGTGGCGGACGAGCCGGGCGCCGGACCCGGCGAGAAGTACACCGGCCCGGTGCGCCAGCCGCGCGCCGGCCGGGCCTGAGTCCTAGTCCTCGTCGCTCGTCATCACGATCTGCAGGCCGCCGGAGAGCCGGTCGCGCAGCAGGTCGTCGGCGGCGATGCGCTGGGCCACCTCGGCCAGCGGCGCCTCGAGCGGCTTAGGGTCGGTGCCCGGCTCGAAGCCGAGGGCGAGCACCGTGATGTCCTCGGCGGCCTGCCCGAGCCGGGCGCTGACCAGCACCTTCGCCAGCTGGGGGACGCCCCTGAGCACGCGTGTGACCGCGTCCATGACCTCGGGGTCGAGGGCCGGGGGCAGCGGCTTGCGGCCCTGGGCGAAGGCGCGCAGCGCGCTGCCGGAGATCTCGAACTGGCCCGGGCCGCCGAGGTCGAGCAGCAGTACCTCGGCCTCCTCCTGCAGCGCCGCGGCCGCCGCCGTCTCCATCGTCACCGGGATCGGGCGCGCCTGCGGGAAGCCGGACCGTGCGCCCCACTCGGCCAACGCCGCGACGGAGGTGAACGCGGGCAGCGCCTTGACCCCGTCCGGGGCGACGAGGGTGACCACGGCCATGTCGCTGTCCTTGTCCCGGCGCAGCACGGTCCCGTCCGGGCCGACCGTCTCGGCCGCCTCGGTCTCGCCGAGCAGCGCCACGATCGGAACCAGCACTCGCCGCCCGGCCAGCGCGGCGTACGCCGGGTAGACCCCGGCCTCGTCCTGACGCGCCGCGGCGAGGACCTCGATCAGGGCCGGATCGGCGGACCCGTCGTCGCCCTCGAATCCGGTCGGTTGCAGGTTGCGGCCGTGGAAGTCTGTCACCCGTCCGACCCTAGCCGAGGGTCGGCGTTCGGCGGTGTCGGGGGTGCGGGCGGACCGTACGGGCCGGGTTGGCCCTGGGCCCAGCCCTGCGGCGGCGGTGCCTGGTAGGGCGAGGGTGCCTGGTACGGCGGCGGCTGGTTGTACGGCGCCGGCGCCTGAAGCGGCGGCAGGTCGGGCCGGTCCGGGCCGCGCCACTGTTCCACCACCACCTCGGTGACCTCGAGGTTCGGCGTGGAGAGCAGGTAAGCCGCCGTCAGATCCGCCCCGCGCGCACGCGGCCGGCGCAGCAGGAACGCGGCGACCACGAGCGCGAGCAGCAGCAGCGCGCCGCCGCCGGTCAGAGCCCTGGTCCGCGCGATCTTGGCGGCGGAGGCGGCGGTCACGGTGGTGGTCGCGCCGTAGCCGAAGTGGCCGGAGGCGACCCCGGGCCCGGCCGAGGGCACCGCGGACACCGCGCCGTAGCTCTTCGCGGCCCTGAGCGCGGCCACCGGGTCGACCACGCCGAACCCGATCTCGTCGTTGCGCCCGCCGGCCGGCTTGTGCGCCGCCGTCTGCTCCAGCAGGGTCCTGACCTGGGCCGGGCTCAGCAGCGGGTTCTCCGCGAGCAGCAGCGCGACCACCCCGGCGACGTACGCCGTGGCCTGGCTGGTGCCGCTGCCCTCGAGGTAGCTGCCGTCCGAGTCGAAGGCGTCGCAGGGCAGGTTGACGCCGGGGGCGGCCACCGCGACGTCCCAGCCGGTGGTGGAGAAGTCGGCGTGCTGGGCGCTGGAGTCCACCGCCGCGACGGTGATCACCCCGCGCTCGCCGCCCGGGTAGGACACGGCGTTGCCCTGCTGCGCCCCGTTGCCCGCGGCCGCGACCACCACGACGTTGTGGGCGAGGGCGTAGCGGATCGCGTCGGACTCGGCCGAGGAGTCGTCGCCCGCGTCGGACTCGTCCCCGCCGAGGGACATGGATATGACCTTCGCGCCGTGGTCCACCGCGTACTTGATGCCGTCCGAGATCGGCGTGGCGTCGGTGGTGGCCTCGTCGAGGTCCGGCGCGTCGTCGTCCCGGATGACCCGCACGGACAGGATGTGCGCGCTCGGCGCCACCCCGAGCATGCCGTCCCCGCCGCCGTCGCGGCCGTGCCCGGCGATGATCGAGGCCATGCAGGTGCCGTGCTCGCCCCAGCCCGGCTGCCCGGAGCGCTCGACCCCGCCCGCGTAGTCGGGCCCGGTGGTGACCTGGCCGGTCAGGTCGGCGCGGCCCTGCACGACGCCGGTGTCGAGCAGGCCCACGGTGACCCCGGAGCCCTTGCTCAGCTGCTGCGCCGCGGGCAGGTTCAGGAAGGAGACGGGCCACTCGCTGTCGCGGATCGAGTCGGCGCTCGCGGCCGGCGCGGTCCAGACGGTGGCGGCGCCGAGGCAGGCGAGCGCGGCGGCGGCCGCGGACAGCCGGCGGGCGGCGCGCGGGACGGGGCGCGCGCGTCCGGCGCTCATGAGGTGCTCCCGTTCGGCGTGGGCTCGAGCGCGGTGATGGAGGTCAGCAGGTATGCGGACAGGTCGTCGGCGGCCTGCACCGGCGGGGAGTCGGACTGCAGCTCGGACTCGTTGCCCAGGTCGAAGGCGGCCGCGGTCGGGCCCTGGCGTCCGTCGGCGAACCCTGCGACGGCGAAGGTGAGGTAGTCCCCGTCCTCGGAGATCGCCGACTTCCAGGCGATCCGCTGGGCGTCGTGGAAGCTCGAGGCCTGCGAGGAGGCCACCGGGAAGGCGGCGGGCATCATCGGGTACTGCCGCGCGTAGGAGTCGGCGGTCCAGTTCTGGAAGAGCGCGGAGCGCTCGGGCGCGGTGCCGCCGACGACCACGACGCCGAGCGTCACCACGACGGACTCGGTCGAGTCGAGGTAGGTGGCCTCGAGCACGTGCGCGCAGCCCGCCTTGCCCAAGGCGCCGCGGAAGGTGGCGGGCAGCTGGGCGCAGCCCTCGTCCGGGTTGATCGCGAGCCGGTAGTAGGCCTCGCTGCCCTCGCGGTCGAGCTTCGCCGGGAGGATGTCGTCCGCGGGCGCGGTGCGCCAGAGCGAGTCGGCCGCGATCTGCGCGGTGCTCGCCCCGGAGCCCGGCTGCGCGTCGGTGCGGGCGGGCGAGGCGCCGGAGACGTCGAGACCGACGACGAACGCGCCGACCGCCGCCGCCACGACGACCATCGCCGCGCTCACCCGCGCGGGCGAACGCCGGGGTCGGGCGGGAGCCGCGGGCGGCGCGGGCGGTACGGGTGGTGGGGGCCAAGCGCCCTGCGGATCCACGCCACTCCCTCCGGCGGTCCACCCGGGGCGGACCGAAAAGACGTTTCAACGTGTGCACCTTATACCGGTGCGCCGACACGCTCCCGGGGTTTCCAGCATGCCTCCCGAGCTGGACACACGGGTCCGTTACCCGGGGCCTGTCACGTATCCGGATCTTCGCGGTCATCAACTCGAAACCGTTCCGGGACACTCTCGGTCTCGCCCGTCCCGAGCCGCCCATGGCAGGGTCGATAGCGTGAAGGACCTGGAGCGGCTGAACCACGCCACCGCGCATCTCGACCCGCCGCTGGCGGTGGTCGACCTCGCGTCGCTGCGCGAGAACGCCGCCGACCTGGTGCGCCGCGCCGCCGGCAAGCCGATCCGGGTCGCCTCGAAGTCGGTGCGCTGCCGCGAGATCCTGCGGACGGTGCTGGAGATGGACGGCTTCGAGGGCGTCATGGCGTTCACGCTGCCCGAGGCGCTGTGGCTGGTGGAGTCGGGCTTCTCCGACGTGCTGGTGGCGTACCCGACGGCCGACCGCTCGGCGCTGCGGCGGCTGGCCTCGGACCCGGTCGCGGCGGACGAGATCACGCTGACGGCCGACTCCGTCGAGCAGCTCGACCTGATCGAGAAGGCCGTGGCCGAGATCCCGGACGCGGCCCCGATCCGGATCAGCGTGGACGTGGACGCGTCCTGGCGCCCGCTGCACGGCAGGCTGCGGGTGGGCGCGCTGCGCTCGCCGCTGCACAGCGTGGAGGCGGTCTCTACCGTGGCCCGCGAGGCGGCCGACCGCACCGGACTGCGCCTGGTCGGACTGATGGCGTACGAGGCCCAGATCGCCGGGGTGGGCGACCGTCCGCCGGGGCGGCCGGCCCGGGGCCTGGCGGTCCGGGCGATGCAGGGACTGAGCGGGGCCGAACTGGCCGAGCGCCGGGCCGAGATCGTGGCGGCGGTCAAGGAGATAGCGCAGCTCGAATTCGTCAACGGCGGCGGCACCGGATCGGTCGAGCGCACCGCCGCGGAGGACGCGATCACCGAGATAGCGGCGGGCTCCGGGCTGTTCAAGCCGCGCCTGTTCGACGGCTACCGCGCGGTGGCGGGACGCCCGGCCGCGCTGTTCGCGCTGCCGGTGGTGCGCCGCCCGGGCCGCGGCATCGTGACCGTGCTCGGCGGCGGGTACCTGGCCTCCGGCGCGCCGGGCTGGGACCGGCTGCCGCAGCCGTACCTGCCGGCCAAGCTGCGCTACGACGCCCAGGAGGGCGCGGGCGAGGTGCAGACCCCGCTGCTCGGCGCCGCCGCGGACGACCTCGCGGTCGGGGACCGGGTGTGGTTCCGGCACGCGAAGGCGGGCGAGCTGTGCGAGCGCTTCGCCGAACTGCACACGATCGAGGGCGACAAGGTGACGGCGACCGTGCCGACGTACCGCGGCGAGGGCCGGACGTTCCTTTAGGGCGGGGCGGGCCTGTAGCGAAGGACGTTCCTGCAGCCCGGGGCGGGCCTCGCATTCGGCCGGCCGGCGGCGGCTGAGCCTCGTGTCCGCTGTCGGTGCCCCGTGCCATGCTGGTCCCGTGCCCCGACTGATGCTGCTCGATACCCCGACGCTCTACTACCGTGCGTACTTCGCGCTGCCCGAGTCGATCGCCGCACCCGACGGCCGCCCGGTCAACGCCGTGCGCGGCACCCTCGACTTCATCTCGCATCTGGTGACCCATTACCGCCCCGATCATCTGATCGCCTGCTTCGACGCGGCCTGGCGTCCGGCGTTCCGGGTGGAGCTGCTGCCGTCCTACAAGACGCACCGCGTCGCCGAGGAGGCCCCGGCCGGTTCGGACGGGACCGCGGTGGAAGAGGTCCCCGACACGCTCACCCCGCAGGTAGACATGCTGCTCGAGATGCTCGCGGCGTTCGGCATCGCCGACGGCTGGGCCGAGGGATTCGAGGCCGACGACGCGATCGCGGCGTACGCGGCGCAGCACCGTGCCGCCCACGGTGGGGACGGCGGCAGCGCCCCGGTGGACGTCGTCACGGGAGACCGCGACATGTTCCAGCTGGTCGACGACGCGTCAGGCGTGCGCGTGTTCAACATCGCCCGGGGCGTGGCGAAGCTGGAGATCATGGACGACGCGGCGCTGGACGCGAAGTACGGCGTGACCGGATCGCAGTACGCGGACTTCGCCACCCTGCGCGGCGACGCGAGCGACGGCCTGCCCGGCGTGGCCGGCATCGGCGAGAAGACCGCCGCGACACTGCTGGCCGAGTACGGCTCCCTCACCCAGCTGCGCGCAGCCGCCGAAGACGCGACCTCGCCCCTCAAGCCCGCCGTCCGCAAGAAGCTCGACGCCGCCCACGACTACCTCGCCGTCGCCCCCGACGTCGTCCGCGTCCGCGCCGAAGCCCCGACCTCACCGGTCGACCCGGCCCTGCCCACCGCACCGAAGCACCCTGACACGCTGCAGAAGCTCACCGAGCAGTACGGCCTGGCCGGCCCGGTGAAGCGGCTGACGAAGGCGTTGGCCGCGGGGTGATCCCGTCTGCCGTCCGCCTGCTCATCGTGACCACGAGCGAACCGATGCGCAGGGCGGGCGGGTGTGTAACGGACGCCAAACCCTCACGCGGGCACCGGACACAGCGGCAAGAGGACCGAGCCAGCCGGATCGGGATCCCCTCAGCCCTTGGCGAGGCGCGGAAGCAGCTTCGAGGCGACGGTGACGGCGAGGAGGGTCGAGCCGGCGAGGACGGCGAGGTTGAGGGGCATGTCGGTGGGCGAGCCGATCAGCAGCGAGCGCAGGCCGTCCACCTCGTACGTCAGGGGATTGATCCGGGACAGGGGCTGGAGCCAGCCGGGCATCACCGAGATCGGATACAGGGCGCTCGAGGTGAAGAACAGCGGCATGGTGATGGCCTGGCCGATGCCCATGAGCCGGTCGCGGGTGAGCACGATGCCGGCGATCGACATGGACAGGCAGGAGAAGAAGCCTGATCCGAGGACCACGATGAGCAGCACGCACAGCAGCTTCAGCGGGTTGTAGGTCATGCCGGCGCCCAGGAGCGCGGCCATGATCAGTACCACCACGGCCTGGACCACGGCCTTGGCGCCGGAGGCGAAGGCCTTGGCGGCGACGAGGGCGGCGCGGGGGTGGGGGTCACCATGAGTTTGGTGAGCACGCCGGCGTCGCGCTCCCAGATGATCTGGATGCCGTAGAAGATCGCGATGAACATCGCGGACTGCGCGATGATGCCCGGCGAGAGGTAGGCCAGGTACGGGGTGCGGCCGGTGGGGATGGCGTGGATGCGGGTGAAGGTCTCGCCGAAGACGGCCAGCCACAGCAGCGGGGTGACGGCGCGGGAGTAGATCTCGCTGCGGTCGTGGCGGATCTTCTGCAGTTCGACGATGCTCAGGGCGACCATGCGCGCGGGCAGTACGGTCCAGCCGGTGCGTATGGGGTGGGCGGCGGCGGTCAGGGCGTCGGCGTCGGTGTCGGCGTCGGCGTCGGCGCGGGACTGTGTGTCGGTGCCGGTATCGACGCCGGCGGCGCCGTCATCGGACTCGGCTCGCGGTGGCGCGGGTACTGCGGACGTCACGGAAGTCGCCTCCCTCTTCGCTCTCCTCGAGCCCGGCCCCGCCGGAGTAGTACCGGAACGCGTCCTCCAGGGACGTGCCGGACGCCTCGGGCGGGAGCGAGGCGATCAGCTGCTGCGGCGTGCCGGCGGCGCGGATCCTGCCCTTGTGCATCAACGCGATCTGGTCGCAGTACTCTTCGGCCTCGTCCATGTAGTGCGTGGTGACCAGGACGGTCATGCCGGTGGCCGCGCGCACGTCCCCGATGTGCCGCCAGACCGAGTCGCGCGCGATCGGGTCGAGGCCGATGGTCGGCTCGTCCAGGATCAGCAGGCGCGGCGAGGAGACGAGCGCCTGGGCGAGTTCCAGCCGTCGCACCATGCCGCCCGAGTACGCCTTGGCCATCCGGTCGGCGACCTCGAGCAGGCCCACCGCGTCGAGCGCGCGCTCGACCTTCTCGGCCCGCACCGCGCGCGGCACGTCGAACAGGCGGGCGAAGTTGGCCACGTTCTCGCGGCCGGTCAGGCCCGCGTCGGCGGACAGCTGCTGCGGCACGTATCCCAGGCTTCTGCGCACGCCCATCTGGTCGCGCGCGGGGTCGCGGCCGAAGACCCGGACCATCCCGGGCGGGATCGGCAGCAGGGTCGTGATGGCGCGGATCGCCGTGGTCTTACCCGCGCCGTTCGGGCCGAGCAGGCCGTAGACCGAGCCCTGCGGGACGTGCAGGTCGATGCCGTCCACGGCGCGATTCTGCTTGTAGGCGTAGACGAGGCCGGTGACCTCGAGGGCTGGAGTCGACGCGTTCACGATGCGCTCCGTTCCGCCACGGCCGGGTGGAGATCGGTCTCGTCGGTGCTGATCGCCTCGGCCAGCGCGCGCAGTGCGGGCAACGCGGCGGTGAGCGCGTCGAGGTCAGGGCCGCTGAGGCGGTGCAGTTGCCGCGCGAACAGTTCGGCGCGTTCGTCGGCCCACCGGGCGAGCCGTTCCTGCCCGTCCGCGGTGGCGCGCAGCACGGCGCCGCGCCGGTCGGCGGGGGACGCCTCGCGGCTGAGGTAGCCGAGCCGGGCCAGCTGCTGGACCTGCGTGGACACCGAGTTCGCGGCCAGGCGCAGCTCCTTGGCGGCGGCGGAGACGCTGATGCCGGGGCGCTCCACGACCAGGCGCAGCAGTTCGCCCTGCGCACCGGCGAGCGGCTCGAAGTGCAGGTGGGAGCGCACGTGTCGGCGCACCGTACGGTTGAGCGCCGACAGGCTCGTGGAAAGGTCCTCGGCCAGTCCTCGATCAAGCGGCGGAGGCGGATCTACCGTCATGGGACCAGGCTAAGTCCAAAGCAGAGCTAATAACCAGGGCGCGGGGCGAACGGGACGTGAGGATTTCGGCAGGAATAGGTTGCGGGAACGGGCGCGGCGGGGC
>NZ_JAGSOG010000940.1 GCF_018139695.1 Actinospica durhamensis
TTCTCGACGGAAAGGTCATCGAGTGCGACCGGCTCTACGAGCCGACCGTCTCGAGGAAGGGCCGAGAAATCGACGCGTGGTACAGCGGGAAAACGCACGGCTTCGGCGGCAACATCCAAGCCCTGATGGACCCGCGCGGCGTTCCGAGATGGGTCTCGGACGTGCTGCCCGGACACGTCAACGATCTGGCCGCCGCCCGGGAACTGGTCCTGGCGATCCTCTGGCCCTACACCGAGGACATGCCCATCC
>NZ_JAGSOG010000941.1 GCF_018139695.1 Actinospica durhamensis
CTAGACAGCCATCCGCCCGAACCGCGGGGTGCACTTACCGGCAAGGCGCACGAACCGGACGAACACCGCACCCGACATACCCCATGTTCGGACGAAATACCATGCTCAAACGCCCAGTTAGAGGGCGTTCGATAGGTGTTTTTCACCCTAGTATGTCCCTCTCCAGGTTGGTGTGCTCTCGTCCGTTATGCGCTTGCTGACGTTGTCGATCATCGCGAGGTGGATCATGGCCTCCGAGCTCGTG
>NZ_JAGSOG010000942.1 GCF_018139695.1 Actinospica durhamensis
GAATCCGGATGGAACACCGGCTCCACCCGGACCGACAGGTGCGCGGCCACCACGGTCTGCGCGACCCGATCGCCAACGGACGGCACGCCGAGAATTCTCGTACCGCCCCCGGACTTCGGGATCGCGACCGCTTTCACCTCCGGCGGGAAGTACGCGCCGGAGCTCATCCGATTCCAGATCCTGTAGAGATTGTTCTTCAGATCCTTCTCGAACTCCGCCACCGACACCCCATCCACACCGGCT
>NZ_JAGSOG010000943.1 GCF_018139695.1 Actinospica durhamensis
CGAACAGGTCGTCGAACCCAGCTGTCCACTCGTCGACCTCGACCGATATACCATCCACGAGCACCACAGTATAAAGCAGAGCTCGAAGACACAGTTTACAACTGTAGTACTATTACTCCAGTCGTAGATCGTTACTGACGTGAAGTCAGCTACGTTGCGCTGCAATGGATCTACGGTTGGCGACTGCCTTGGCGTCGGGTGGGCGCACGCAGGCCGCCCCGTGATCA
>NZ_JAGSOG010000944.1 GCF_018139695.1 Actinospica durhamensis
TCCGCCCCCATTACAGGAACATCACCACTACTACGGGCCGGTCCGCCGGCACGCACCACCTCGGTACTCTGACACCCCAGCCGAAGAACGTTCGGCTCCGGGCTCTCCCTCCCACCCACCGAACCACCGGCGGGCAGCAGCGGTACGCGCCTTCTCCTGTTCCACGCGGACGCAGCAGACCGGGCTCACGTCGCCTGCATGCCGGACACCG
>NZ_JAGSOG010000094.1 GCF_018139695.1 Actinospica durhamensis
GTGTCCGCCTACTCGCCCGAGGCGGCAGCCTGCCTCAGTGCCTTGAGCTCGCGCCGCACCGCGTCGTGGTGCGCGGCCGCGTCCTCGCGCGCCTTGGCCGGGCTCCACCGGCCCTTGAGCAGCCACACGAACGGCAGGAACAGCACGCCGCCGGCGAAGCAGATCCACCACCAGGTCTGCCACTGGCCCGGGTCGTCCTTCTGCGCCTGCGCCACGATCGGGCCCTCGGTCTGCAGGTACTGCAGCTCGGCGAGCACCTTCGCGTCCTGAAGCGCGCCGCCGTACTTCTGTACCAGCGCCAGGTCCGCGGCCGGGACCGCGGCCAGGGCCTTGAGCTGCGTCGCGGCCGTCTGCACCGGCTTGGCGTCGGTGGCGAGCAGCGCCAGGTCCGCGGTCGGCACCAGGGCCAGCGCCTGGAACCGGGCGGTCGCGGCGGCGGCGGAGATGTGGAACGCGGTCGCGATGTCACCCACGGCCTTCGCCTGCGCCGCGGTGTCGTTCGGGTTGGCCTGCAGCGCCGCCTGCGTGCTCGTGTCGATCGCCTGGGCGGTGGCCAGCTGGGTCTGGTCCTGCGTGCCGAGCGTGAGCACCTGGGTGACCTGGGCGGCGGTCAGCCCGGAGATCTCGCTGAGCGCCTGCACCTGCGCGGCCGCGTCGTTCGGGTTGGCGGCCAGCGCGACCTGCGTCTGCGCGGTCAGCTGCTGGGCGGTGGCCAGCTGCGCCGAGTCCTGCGACGCGATCGCCTGCACCCGGGTGACGATCGTCGGGTCCGCGGCCACCGCCTTGACCGCCGCGTTCTCGTCGGCGGTCAGGATCGGGGTCGCTCCGGCGGCCGCGGCGGCGACCTCGCTGCCCTGGTCCACCAGCGTGCTCGCGGCCGGGATCACCGCGATCAGGCCGATCAGCGCCACCACGACCACGGTGCGCAGCGTCGAGCCCCACACGGCCAGGCCGGTCGCGGTCGCGGCGGGGTTGTGGCTCTCCACCGTCTCGGTGAACCCGGCCATCCAGGAGGCGAACGCGATGGCGCTGCCGATCGAGATCAGCAGGATGATCACGACGAAGTGGTAGTACGTCGTGGCCGGATGCGTCGTCGCGATCGCGAACAGCGCGATGCCGACGGAGCTGATCACCCCGCCCAGCACCATGAACGGTTTGCGCACCCGCAGCCAGTCCGAGAGCAGGCCGGTCAGCACGAGCGCGATGCACTGGAAGCCCCAGTACCAGTTCGCCAGCGCGTTCGCCCGGTCCTCGGAGTAGCCGAAGGTGGTGGCGAAGAAGACCACGAACAGGCCGACCGCGATGTAGTAGAACAGCAGGTAGACGCTGATCGCGAACGCCGGCCCGATGATGTCGAGCCGCAGCATCTGCCGCCAGTGCCCGGCCACGGCCTGCTCCGGGTCGATGCCGCGTGCCCGCGCCTCGATCAGCGTGCGGTCGCGCAGACTCACCATCAGCTGGTCGCGCAGCTGCGGCGCGAGCTCGCGCAGGCCGAGGAAGGCGAGGACGAACACGACCAGGCCGACCACGCCGCAGACCCGGAACTGGTACTGCCAGTCGGGGTGGCGCACGAGCGTGTGGCTGGCGACCTCGCTGACCACCAGGCTGCCCACGACCGGGCCGAGGGTCCAGAAGCCCATCGCCGAGGCGCGTCCGAGCTGCGGGGAGAAGTCGCGGATGAGCGCGGGCGTGGCCACCAGGATGATGCCCTCGACGAAGCTCACCGCGGCGAACATGACCAGGTACAGCGCCTTGCTGTGCGCGCCGGCGAGGCCGAAGAGCACCAGCGCGCCGGTGAGTGCGAGCCCGTAGACGACGAGGTTGGCCCGGCCCCAGCGGTCGGCCAGGCCCGCGACCACCGAGGCGAGCGCGCCCACCGCGTTGCCCACGATGGAGATCGAGATCAGATACACCAGCGTCATGTGCAGGGAGGCGGCGAGCTGGGTGGCCACCGAGCCCTGCACGTAGAGCTCGTAATAGAGGGTGATCGTGGCGAGGACGACGATGCCCAGATACAGCGCCCGTGGTCCGTGCGACGGGTAGCGGTCGAGCTGTCTGCCCCAGATGCCGCCTCTCACCGGGATGGCGGACACGGGTGGCGGGGCGGCCGAGCTGACGGTCATGACGGACCACTCTTCTTTCGGTCGGAGTTCGGTTGTACGTCCTTTGCTGTGCATGTACGGGTGTGCGCAGGTGCGGATGGTGCTTTGCGTGCGGCTCTCGTTACGGCGCCGGCGCGGACCGGGCGTCAGCCGAAGGTCAGCGCCCCGTCGTCCACCGGGCCGCGCAGCAGCCGGGCGTCCGTAGGGTAGTGCTGGCGCAGCCGCCATGGTGCGCTTTCGCCCTGGAGCGGCAGGAGTTTGCGGGAGCGCTCGAAGTATCCCGAGGTCATCTCGATGAACGGCGTCCTGGTCATCGGCACCTCCGGCAGCCGCGGCACGGCGACGGTGCGGCCGTGCGCGTCCATGTGGCGCAGGATCCGGGTGAAGCACTCGGCGACCAGGTCCACCTTCAGGGTCCAGGAGGCGTTGGTGTATCCGAGGGCGAAGACGAGGTTGGGCACGCCGTCGAGCATCATGCCCTTGTAGACCACGTGCTCCGACACCTCCACCGGCTCGCCGTCGAGGCTCAGCCCGATGCCGCCGAGCGGCAGCAGGTTCAGGCCGGTCGCGGTGACCACGACGTCCGCGGGCAGCTCCCGGCCGGAGGCGAGGCGCAGGCCGGACCGGGTGAACCGGTCGATCCGGTCGGTGACCACGTCGGCGCCGCCGGAGGCGATCGCCTGGAACAGGTCCGCGTCCGGGACGAGGCACAGCCGCTGGTCCCAGGGGCCGTACGCGGGGGTGAAGTGCGTGTCCACGTCGTACCCGGCCGGGAGCCTGCGCCGGACCGCGCCCTGGAGCAGGGCTCTGGCGCGCCTCGGGTGCTTCTGGCAGAACTGGTAGAGCGCGGTGGCGATCTTGATGTTCTTCCAGCGCACCGCCCGGTACGACAGGCCCTCGGGCAGCACCCGGCCGAGGGCCGCCGCGACCGGGTCCCGCGAGGGGAGGGAGAAGATGTAAGAGGGCGAACGCTGCAGCATCGTCACCTGCGCGCCTTCGCGGGCCAGCGCCGGCACGAGCGTGACCGCGGTGGCGCCGCTGCCGATCACCACCACCCGCTTCCCGTGCACGTCCAGCGTGTCAGGCCACTGCTGCGGATGCACGACCGTGCCGCCGAACTCCTCCCGCCCGGCGAACTCGGGCGTGTACCCCTCGTCGTAGCGGTAGTAGCCGGTGCACAAGTACAGGAAGCGGCAGGTGCGGGTGGACTCCTCGCCCGAGGCCGCGTCGCGGACCGTCACCGTCCACCGCGCGTCGGCGCAGGACCAGTGCGCGCCCACGACCCGCACGCCGTACTCGATCCGCCGGTCGACGCCGTACTGCTCGGCCGTCTCGCGCACGTAACGCAGGATCTCCGGGCCGTCGGCCAGCGCCGTCGTGCCGGTCCACGGCCGGAACCGGTAGCCCAGCGTGTGCATGTCGGAGTCCGAACGCACCCCCGGATACCGGAACAGGTCCCAGGTGCCGCCGCTCGCGGACCGGGACTCGAGGATGGCGAAACTCGTGGAGGGACAGGAGATCCGCAGCCGGCACCCGGCCCCGATCCCGGAAAGCCCGGCCCCCACGATGAGCACGTCCACCGGCGGGGCGGCGGTAGTCGACATGATCCTCCCTGGTCGGCGGGGGCTGCGCGATGTGCATGTGAGAATGGCACCGAAACCCAGCGTGTGCAACACTTTCGTAAGATGTTTCACGCCGTGTCGCGAGCAGCGAGCCGGGAGGGACGCATGACGCCCGTCGCAGTCGAGACCAGCCCGAGCGTCACCACCGACCGGTGCGTCGAGCTGGCCGCACGCTGGTTCCTCGACGGCCGCAGGCTCGACATGCAGGGCCTGGCCGATGAACTCGGCGTCTCACGCGCGACACTGTTCCGCCGCGTCGGCGGCCGCGAGGAACTGCTCAGCCGCGCCCTGTGGCAGGCCACCGAGCGCTCCCTCGCCGTCGCCGCCCGCCGCTGGGAACGCGAGCGCATCCCGAGCGAACTCCACACGCTCGGCACCGTCCGCCACGTCAACCTGATCGTGTCCCGCTCGGCCGGTCTCAGGAAGCTGCTGGACGAGGAGCCGACCCTGGCCATGAGGGTGCTGACCGATCCCAGGGGCCGGATACAGGCCGGCATCGTGGCCATGTTCGAGGAGCTCCTGCGGCGCGACATCGCCGAGTTCGGCCTCGCCCCCACCATCGAACCCAGCGCCCTGGCCTACGCCATCGTCCGCATCGGCGAGAGCTTCCTCTACGCCGACGTCCTCGCCGCCCGCCGTCCCGACGTCGCCATGGCCGACCGCATCCAGCGCGCGCTGTTCGAGGGGCTGTGGCCGAGTATCGGCAAGGAGGAGCGGGAGTAACGGGAGAAGCACTCATCCCGCAAGGACCCGCCCCCGAAAAGACCGGTGCGCGGGGCCCGACGCGGAAGAGCGTCGGACCTCGCGCACCGGTCCCGTCGTCGTCGCCGTTACAGCGTCCGCGCGAACGGGTCCCAGTCGGCCGGGAGGGCCTCGACGGTGCCGAGTTCGGCGGTGACCTTCTGGAACGAGCCCTCGGCGGCGGAGGCCGAGATCGCGGACATCAGGTCGAGCACGTGCAGGGCGAGGTCGCCCGAGGCGCGGTGCGGGGTGCCGGCGCGCAGATTGCGAGCCAGGTCGAGCACGCCGATGCCGCGGCCGGCCTCGGTGCCCTCGATCGGCAGGTCGCGCCACTCCTCGTCCTTGGCGGTGCGGATCTGCAGCGGCCCGCCGAAGGTGTTCGGGTCCGGCAGCGCCAGCGTCGCCTCGGTGCCGCCGATCTCGATCAGGCGCTTGGCGGCGGGGGAGTCGAAGCTGAACGCGGTGCTCGCACCGGCGCCCGCGGCGAACTCGATCAGGGCCGTGACGTGCGTCGGGACCTCCACCGCGAACTCGGTTCCGGCCTTGGGGCCTGAGCCGATGACGCGGGTCTCGCGCGACTTGCGCGCGGTGGCCGCGACGGTCGAGGCCGGGCCGAGCAGCGCGACCAGGGCCGTGAGGTAGTACGGGCCCATGTCGAACAGCGGGCCCGCGCCGTCGGCGTAGAGGAACTCGGGGCTCGGGTGCCAGCTCTCCGGACCGTTGCTCTCGAGCGCCGTCGTGGCCGCGACCGGCTCGCCGATCAGGCCCTTGTTCACCGCCCGCAGCGCGGACTGGATGCCCGCGCCGAGGAAGGTGTCCGGGGCGTTGCCCACGCGCAGGCCGCGCGCCTCGGCCTCGGCGAGCACCGCGCGCCCGGCCGGGGTGTCGAGCGCGAGCGGCTTCTCCGTGTACACGTGCTTGCCCGCGCGCAGCACCTCGAGCGCGACCGCCGCGTGCGCCGCGGGTATCGTCAGGTTGACGACGATCTCCACGTCGTCCATCGCGAGCACCTGCTCCACGCTGCCCGAGCGTTCGACCCCGTGCTCGGCCGCCGCGGCCGCGGCGCGCTGCTCGTCGAGGTCGGCCACGGCCAGCACCCGCAGGTCCGGGAAACGGGTCAGGTTGCCGAGGTACTGCCCGCTGATGTTGCCGGCGCCGATGACGGCGACGCCGACCGGTCCGCCGCTCATGCCGAGGTCCCGCCCTGCTCGTCGGCCAGCCCGGCGAGGTAGGCCCGGCTGGCGCCGAGGGCCTCGAGGATGTCCGTGGCGCAGGCGTCGAACTCCACCACGCGCAGCGCGTTCGGCGCCGCGGCGAGGACCTCGGTGACCGGCATCCGGCCGGTGCCCACCACCAGGTTCGGCTCGCCCTTGACCACCGGGCCGTCCTTGACGTGGATGGCCGCGACCCGGTCGCCCAGGTTGCGCAGCACGCTCGGCGCGTCGGCGCCGCCGACGGCCGCCCAGTACGTGTCGACCTCCAGCACCACCTCGGGCGCGAGCAGGTCGGCGAGCAGCTCGAGGGCGTGCCGGCCCTCGAATACGGGCTCGAACTCCCACCAGTGGTTGTGGTAGCCCAGGCGCATCCCGTGCGCCTTGGCCTTCTCGGCCAGCGCGTTGAGCCGGTCCGCGGTGCGGGCCAGGCCCTCGAGGGTGGTGAACTCCTCCTCGGCGATGCCGGCCGGCACGACGGCCAGGTCGGTGCCGAGGGTGGCGATCGCCTCGAAGACCGGGCTGGGGTCCTCGTCCTGGATCAGCCCCATGGCGTGCGCGCTGGACACGCGCAGGCCGAGGTCGTCGGCGACCTTGCGGAAGCCCACCGGGTCGACGGTGGGCTGGAAGGGCTCCACCGCGTCGAATCCGAGCTCCGCGAGGCGCCGCAGCACCCCGTCGCGGTCCTCGGCGATCAAATCGCGCACGGTGTACAGCTGCACGCTCAGCGGGTTGGGCATGGCCGCAGCCTCCTTTGCTCTCGCGTTGTGACGTGTTCTGTGCCCGCCGCCGCGCGGGGTTCGTTTTCCTCGGATCGGTCCGAGGCCCGCGCGGCGGCGTGTGCCTGTCGTGGCCGGTAGGCCGTCAGGCGTTGATCAGGGGCCGCAGGGTCTGGTAGGCGATGTCCAGTCCCTGCTTGACCTTCTCCTCGGTGCCGGACCACACCGGGTCCTCGTGCTCGACCGAGAGCACGCCGGTGAAGCCGCCCTCGTAGAGCGCGTCCACGACCCCGCGCCAGTCCACGTCGCCGCGGCCGGGCACCCGGTAGCGCCACCAGCCCTCGTCCCACGGGTGCTCGCGCTCGAGGGTCTTGCCGAAGAAGCCGTAGCGGTCGCGGGCCCGCGGGTCCAGCTGCGCGTCCTTGGCCTGGGCGTGCGGGATCTTATCAAGGTACGGACGCAGCGCGGTGACCGGGTCGATGCCCAGCCACAGCAGGTGCGACGGGTCGTAGTTGAGGTAAAGGCCGAGGGAGAACATCCACTCCCACAGCTCGGGGGAGTAGGCGATGTTCCCGGGGTAGCCGTCCGGGTGCCACCCCTCCATCACGCAGTTCTCGATGATGATCTTCACGCCGCGCTCGCCCGCGTACTCGACCAGGGGCGGCAGCTCCTTGTCGGCGAGCGCGATGTTCTCCTTCACCGACAGGCCGGGGTGGCGGCCGATGAAGGTGCCCACGGTCTCCACCCCGAGCAGGGCCGCGGCGTCCACGGCGCGCTTGACGTGCGCGGCGATCTCGGCGCGGCGGGCCAGGTCCGGGTGCAGGTTGTTCTCGTAGTACGCCAGCGACGAGAGGGTCAGCCCGTGCCGCTCGAACAGCGCGGTGGTCTCGTCGGCCTGCTTGCGCCCGAAGTCGGCCACGTTCAGGTGGCTGGCCTCGAAGTCACGGCTGCCGGTGGAGGGCCACACAGCCACCTCCAGCGCCTGGTAGCCGCGAGCCTCGGCCCAGGCGGCGATGTCGGCCAGCGGCACGTTGGGCAGGCACGCGGTGAGGAATCCGAGTTTCAACTTCAGTGCACTTCCATCCAGGTCCGGGTGGCGGCGGAGCGCAGCACGGCCTCGGTGATCCGGGCGGTGCGCGCGGCGTCGGCGAAGGTCGGGTAGAGCGCCTCGGCGGGGGCGTCGGCCGCGCCGGCACGGCGGACCGCGTCGTAGACGTCGGCGACGAAGGTGGCGAAACAGTCCCGGTAGCCGAGCGGGTGCCCGGCCGGCACGGGGCTCAGCCGCGCGGCCTCGGGGCTGAGCGCGGCGGGGTCGCGGATCAGGATCTCGGTGCGCTCGCGCCCGCCGAGGGTGAGCGTCTCGGGGTTCTCCTGGTCGAAGCTGACGCTGTGCTCGGCGCCGTCGACCTCGAACCACAGCCGGTTCTTGCGGCCGGGGGAGACCTGCGAGATCACCACGCTGCCGGCCGCGCCGCGGTCGGTGCGCAGCAGCACCTGCACGGCGTCCTCGGTGGCCACGGCGTGCCGGTCGGCGCCCGGCGGGGTGCGCTCGGGCAGCACCGTCTGCACGTTCGCGGCGAGCTCGGTGATCCGATGACCCGTCACCCACTCGACCAGGTCGCACCAGTGCGAGCCGATGTCGGCGAAGGCGCGCGAGGCGCCGCCGGCCACCGGGTCCACCCGCCAGTTGTCGTCGGTGGCCTGGGAGAGCCAGTCCTGCAGGTAGTGGCCGTGGATCAGCCGCACGTCGCCGATCGCGCCGGAACGCACCCGGTGGCGCGCCTCGGCCGCCATCGCGTGGTAGCGGTAGACGAACGGCACGGCCGTGACCAGGCCGGAGGCCTCGGCCAGGGCGGCGAGTTCATCCGCGTCCGCGGCGTCCACGGACAGCGGCTTCTCACAGACCACGTGCTTGCCGGCGGCCAGGGCGAGCCGGGTGAGCGGGCCGTGCGAGGCGTTGGGCGTGCAGATGTGCACGACGTCCACGTCCTCGGCCGTGACCAGCTCCTCGGACGAGGCGAAGGAACGTGCCACGCCCAGCCGCTCCGCCGCCGCCTTGGCCCGTTCCGGGGTGGACGCGGACACGCCCACGATCGTGGCGCCCGCCCGCCGCGCGGCGTCGGCGTGCACCGCTCCGATCATGCCCGTGCCCGCGATGGCGATGCGTACCGGGTGCATACATCCCTCCTTTGCTTGCTTCGTATCGAAGGTATTGCGGGCCCTTTACGTCTGACAAGAGGCATGATTAGGCTAACTTCTGTCATAAGTCATCGACTCGGGAGGGGCCCCTTGGCGACCTCAGCGGCCGCGCGCCGGCTCGCCTCGCTCAGCGAACTCGCCTGTCTGGTCGCCGACGGCGCGGCCACGACCCGCAGTACCCTGATGAACGCCACCGGGCTCTCCCGGGCCGCGATCGCGCAGCGGGTGGACCTGCTGATCGAACGCGGCGTGCTGGTGGAAGCCGGCCCGGCGGCGGTCGAACGCGGCCGCCCGCCGTTCACGCTCGACCTGGCGTCGGATCAGGTGCTGGTGGCCGGGGTGGACCTCGGCGCCACCCACGGACGGCTCGCGCTGACCACACTCGGCGGCCGGGTGCTGGCCGAGAGCGCCCGCGAACTCGACATCAACGAGGGTCCCGAGCGGATCCTCGGGCTGGTCCGGGAGGACCTCGCGCGGCTGTGCGCCGAGGCCGGACGCGGCACCGAGGCGCTGCGCGCCATCGGGATCGGGGTGCCGGGGCCGGTGGAGTCGGTCACCGGCACGGTGGTGCGCCCGCCGATCATGCAGGGCTGGGACGGGCACCGGGTGCCGGCCTTCTTCGAGGACGGCTTCGCCGCCGCCGCGGTGCTGGTGGACAACGACGTCAACATGATGGCGTTCGGCGAATACGTGCACCGACGCGAGTCGGAACACCTACTGTACATCAAGGTCGGAACTGGAATCGGCTGCGGCATCGTCTCCGGCGGGGTCCCGCACCGCGGCGCCTCCGGCGCGGCCGGGGACATCGGGCACATCCGGCTGCCCGGACACGACGAGGCCCCCTGCCACTGCGGCAACACCGGCTGCGTGGAG
This sequence comes from Actinospica durhamensis, assembly GCF_018139695.1. Taxonomy (GTDB): domain Bacteria; phylum Actinomycetota; class Actinomycetes; order Streptomycetales; family Catenulisporaceae; genus Actinospica; species Actinospica durhamensis. The sequence goes on from NZ_JAGSOG010000094.1 coordinate 9,468, forward strand.
GCGGTGGCCTCCGGCTCCGCGCTGGCCGCGGCGCTGCGCGCCGAGGGCCTCGAGGCCCACCACGCCGGGGACGTGGTCCGGCTGGTCTCCGAGGGCCACCCGGTGGCCCGGCGCCAGGTGCGCCTGGCCGGGCAGCGGCTCGGCGAGGTGCTGGCCTCGCTGGTCTCCTTCCACAACCCGGACACCATCGTCATCGGCGGGGTCCTCGCGCAGCTGCACGAGGACCTGCTCGCCGACATCAGGGGCGTGATCTATCGCAGGGCGCTGCCGCTGGCCACGCGCAGCCTGAAGATCGAGACCTCGGTGCTGGGCGAGCACGCCGGAGTGGTCGGCTCGGCCCGGCTGGCCGCGCGCCACCTGCTCTCGCCCAGCGGGATCGGGGCCTTCATCGACCGCTGACGCCCTCGCCGTCCGCGGCGCCGCCGAACTGGATCACCGCGTGACGGCCGCCGAAGCGCCATCCGGGCTCGGCGGCGTCCAGGGCGCGCACCGTCTCAGGGTCCAGACCCACCGAGACGTCGGACTTGTAGGTGCGCAGCGCCGCCACCGGGCCCGGCAGGTAGGACGTCAGGGTACGAAAAGGAGTGTTCTGCGGCCAGAGCCGGTCCCCGACCAGCCGGCGGTAGTTCAGGTCGCCCTTGAACAGGGTCACCCGGGCCGTGGCGATCGCGTCGAGAATCTCCTTGGGCAGCGCGTCGAATCCCAGCGGGGCGCAGAAGAACTCCGCCGCGACCAGCACCAGCCGTCCGTCCGCGCACGCCGCCCGCAGCCGCCGCGCCGCGTCCGCGGCCGGCCCCGGCACCGTCTCGAGCAGGTGCACCGCGGCCGCGAAGTCCTGCGGCGTGGCGTCGGAGACGTAGTAAGGACGAGGCTTGAGATAGAGCGTCAGTTCCGTGGCGCGCCCGCTCGCCAGCAGGTGGTCGAGGAGCAAGAGGTCGTAGACGAGTTCCTCGGCCGCGTTGTCCGCGACCAGGTTCACCCGGCCGGGCGCCGCGTCCAGGTGCGCGTACAGGGCCGGCCCGTCGTCCACCAGCACCTCGGGCACGACCGGCGCCCCGGCGACGAGCTGGAAGCCGAGGTCCGCGCGGTTGCCCCAGAGGCTGGCGTGCAACGCGGCGGCATCCCGCTCCTCGGCCGAGAGCGACGCCGTCGACCCCAGCTGCGCGAGCTCGGCGGCGAGCCCGGCGCTGCCCAGGCTCGCGGCCTTCATCGGCCCGAAGGGGTCCACCCCGCGCCACAGTCCGGCGAAGTACCCGGTCGCGGACAGCAGCCTGCGGTGGAAGTAGCTCTCCGCCCACAGGAACGGCGCGTCGGTCCACCGCAGCCCCCGCCCGAAGTACGGCGCCCCCCACAGGTCCCACTGCGCCCGGTCCCCGGCGTCGTCCTGCGGCAGCGGGTCGAGCGTGCCGTGCAGGGTCGCGTCGAGGAACGCGTCGAGCGCGGACAGCTGCTCCGGACCGTACGGCAGCGCGGCCTTGACCTGCGCGATGACCTTCGGGTGCCGGACGTGGAAGACGGAGTGCGGGAACGCGGCGGGATCGGCCGCGGTGATCACCGGCGGCGCGGGCGGAGTGCTCATGAACCGACCGTATCGGCTCGAGGTGACGGCTCCGTCGCGCCCGGCCGAAATCCCGGCGGAGCGTTTCGGAGCGCGTCAGAGCCCGGCGTCGCTCGCCTCGGCCGCCTCGGCCGCCTCGTCCACGCGGAGCGTGTTCGCCACGATCGTCTCGACGTACACGTCCCACAGTTGGAGGGGCAGGTCGTGGCCCATGCCGGGGACGACCAGCAGCTGGGCGTCCGGGATCGCCTCGGCGGTGGCCTGTCCGCCGCTGACGTTGACCAGCGGGTCGGCCTCGCCGTGGACGACCTGCGTGGGGACCGCGAGCTTGCGCAGGCGCTCGGTGCGGTCGGGGGAGGCGATGATCGCGGCGAGCTGGCGGGCGGAGCCGGCGGGGCGGTTGGCCCGGTCGTACGCGGCGCCGACCGTGGCGCGCAGCTGCTCCTCGGTGTGCGGGTACGCCGGGGACTCGAGTACCCGCCAGGTGCGCAGGCCGCGCGCGATCGCGGACTCGCGGTCGGTGCCGGGCGGGGCGGTCAGCACCCCGAGGGCCTCGGCCGTGGGGTGGCCGACGTCGGGGGCGCCGGTCGTGGACATGATCGAGCACAGCGAGAGCACCTGCTCGGGGTGACGGATCGCCAGTTCCTGCGCGATCATTCCCCCCATCGACGCGCCCACCACGTGCGCCGCGCTCAGGCCGAGCGCGGTGAGCAGGCCGGAGGCGTCCTCGGCCAGATCCTCGAGCCGGTAGGGCACACCGCTGAAGTCGCCGGAGTAGAGCACCGTCAAGTCCGGCACGCCAGCCTCGTCGAAGAAGGTGGAAAGGCCCGCGTCCCGGTTGTCGTAGCGGATCACGTGGAAGCCCGCACCGGCCAGGCGTTCGCAGAGCCCGGACTCCCAGCCCAGCAGCTGCATCCCGAGCCCCATCACCAGCAGCAGCGCCGGCGCGCCCGGATCGCCGAAGGTCTCGTACTCGAGCTCGATTCCGTTGGCCTTGCACCGTGCCATGGATCCTCCCGGTGTCCTTGATGCGCTCGCCGACCCGCCGCCGGCCGCGACGGTGACGCTGAGCGGGGACGATACCGCGTGACGGGCCCCGTGGCGACGGCTCGTCCGGAGCGGGCGCGCGTCGGCCCGATGCGCGCCGGGTGCCTACGTTCCCGGGGCGGGCGTGACCGGACGGTAGGTCCAGATCTCGGCCAGCCGGCCCTCGCAGGCCCGCAGCAGCCAGATCAGCCTGCCCTCGAGCAGCCCCGGCCGGGTCGCGTCGCCGACGCCGCCCACCACGAGCGCGAGCTCGCCCTCGCCGAGGATGGTCTCGATCTCGAAGCACAGCCCGGGTTTGGCCGCCCTGACCCGCTCCACCGACCGGCGCACGTCCTCGGGGCCGTGCACCTCGGGGTGCGCGTGGTCGATCCAGCCCGGATCCAACAGCTCGGCCGCGTCGGCCGCCTCACCGCTGTTCCACATCTCGAAGTACCGGCGTGCCAGGTCGACGACGTCGACGACGGGGTTCGAACGCGTAGTCACGGAACTCAAGAGTACGCGCTCGCATCAAGAGTGCTCCTCTGTCAGGATGGTTCCATGCCTTCGCTCGTTCGCCCGGTCATCTCGGCGGGACGACTGGCTCGCACCGCGCAGCCCGTCCTGCCCGTCGACGCGGAACTGGAGTTGCGGCCCTGGGCCTTGGGCGACGCCGCCGCCGTGGTGGCCGCGTACGCCGACCCGGGGATCCAGCGGTGGCACGCGCGCCGCGTGAACGACGAGGCCGAGGCGCGCGGCCTGATCGAGGGCTGGCGCCTGGTGTGGGCCGAGGAGAGCGGCGCGGCCTGGGCGGTCGCCGCGCGCGGGAACGGCCAGGTGCTTGGCCGGATGTCCCTGCGCGAGCTGTCCCTGGACGAGGGCCGCGCCGAGATCGGCTACTGGACGCTGCCGGCCGCCCGCGGCCGCCGGGTCGCACCCCGGGCGCTGGACGCGGTGGCGGCCTGGGCCTTCGAGACGGCCGGCTTCCACCGGCTGCGGCTGCTGCACTCGATGGAGAACCCGGCCTCCTGCCAGGTCGCCGAGCGGTGCGGGTTCGAGGCCGAGGGCGTGGAGCGCAGCTCGGTCCAACACGAGGACGGCTGGCACGACATGCACCTCCACGCGCGCATCAATACCCTTATGGCGTAACCGGCCGGGCCCGCTAAACTCTGCGGCGAATCAGTGCTCGTGTGCCGCGACGGAGCGGAGGCGGACGGTGCGGATCGTCGTTCTGGTCAAGCAGGTCCCGGACGCCGGGGACGCGCCGGCCTACGCCGCGGACCTGACCGTGGACCGGGCCGGGGCCCGGCCGAGTGGCGTGCTCGACGCCGCGGACGGCTGCGCGATCGAGCAGGCGATGCGGATCGCCCGGCTGCGGATCGACGTGCACGTCACGGTCCTGACGATGGGGCCGTCACAGGCCGCGCACACGCTGCTGGCCGCGCTCGCCCTCGGCGCCGACGACGCCGTGCACGTGTGCGACGAGGCCCTGCACGGCAGCGACGCACTCGCCACCTCGCGCGTACTCGCGGCCGCCCTACGCAAAGCCGGGTACGACCTGGTGCTGTGCGGCGCCGCGTCCTCGGACTCGGGCATGGCCGTCATCCCGGTGATGCTGGCCGAACGCCTCGGGGTGCCCGCGGTCTGCGCCGCCGACGCCGTCCGGGTCCAGGAGAACGCGATCACCGGGTTCTGCTCCAGCCCCTCGGACGACGAACTCGACGAGGTCGCCTGCGACCTTCCCGCCCTGGTCTCGCTCACCGACCGCGGCATCGCGCCGCGCACGCCCGCCTTCCCGGCTCTCGCTGAGGCCCGGCACAAGCTGCTGCGCCGCTGGTCGCTGGCGGACCTCGGCCTCGACCCGGCCGAGGTGGGCCTGCCCGGCGCGGGCTGCCGGGTCCGCGAGGTCGAGGACCGGCGCGCGCACGGCCCGGTGGTGCTGGACGCGCACGCCGATCCGGCCGCCGCGGCCCGCGCGGTCGCCGACTTCCTGACGGACCGCCACTTCGTATGAGGCAATGTTGGTCGAAAGTCTCGTTTGAGCGGGCCCGATGACGGACATGTGTTCGCCCATGCCCTCGACGGATGCGGTGCTGGTGCTCGGCGCGCGGACACCGCACGGCGGCCTGAGCCGGGCCGCGGCCGAGTCGCTCACCGCCGCCCGCCGCGTCGGCACGCCCGTCGCCGTGCTCTGCGATCCGGCCGACGCGCGGACCCGCGCGGAACTGGCCGGCCTCGGTGCCCGCCGCGTCCTTCAGGCGACCGCCGGCGAGATCGACAGCCTCGCGTGCGCCGCCCGGCACCTGCGCCCCGCGCTGATCCTGCTGACCGGGGGCGGGGAACACACCGAGATCGCGGCGCGGCTGTCCGTGCGGCTCGAGGCGGGCATCGTCACGGATGTCGTCGCACTCGCGCGCGGGGACGACGGGATCACCGTCATACAGGAGACCTGCGGCGGCCGCGTCCGCGTGCGCAGCACGATCACCCACTCACCAGCCGTCCTCATGATCCGGCCCGGCGCGTTCCCGGCGGAATCGGCACCCGAGCACGACGCTCAGCCTTTGCCGCCGGTGGAAGAACTCTGCGTCGCTCGCGGCACTGCCGCCCGCACGCCTCGGCTCGTGCGCCGCACGCCCGCGCACCCACTCGACCGGAAACTGCTCACCGAGGCCGACGTGGTGGTGGCGGGAGGACGCGGCGTCGGCTCGGCCGAGGGCTTCGCACTGCTGGCCGAACTCGCCGAGGTGCTCGGCGGGTGCCTCGGCGCCACCCACACCGCCGGGGAACTCGGCTGGGCACCCGACCACGCCCGGATCAGCCTGCCCGGCGCGCAGATCCGGCCCCGGCTCTACTTCGCCGGCGGCGTCTCCGGCTCGGTACGCCACCGCGCCGCGATCCGCGGCGCCCGCACGGTCGTCGCCGTGGACCGGGACCCGGCCGCGCCGATCCTGCGCGAGGCCGACCTCGCCGTCGTCGGCGACCTGCGCACCCTGCTCCCCGCACTGCTCGCCGAACTCCGGCGCCGTGCCCGAACGCGCGCCGCGTCCACCGACCCGTACCCAGCGGACGAACCCCACGCACAGCCCGCACGGCCCGAACAGCCCGAACAGCCCCAACTGCCCCAACTGCCCGAACCCGCGGAGGCGTAAGTGCTCGTACGACTCATCCTCGGCCTGGCCATGACCGTGCTCGCCCTCGGTCTGGCCGCCCGCCGCGTACTGACGCTCTACCGGCTCGGCCGGGCCGGGCAGCCGGCCGACCCGGGACGCACCAAGGACGCGGGCCGGCGGCTGTGGGCCGTGCTCACCGAGGTGTTCGGACAACGCAAACTGCTGAAATGGACCGGCGCCGGCGCCGCGCACTTCGCCGTGTTCTGGGGCTTCGTCATCCTCGGCGCGACCATCGTGGAGGGCTACGGCGCGCTGTTCCAACGCGACTTCCACATCCCGCTGATCGGGACGGACACCTGGCTCGGCTTCCTCGAGGACTTCTTCATCGTCGCCGTGCTGGTCGGCCTCGCCGCCTTCGCCGCGATCCGGCTGCGCCAGTCCCCGAGCCGCGAGGGCCGCAGTTCCCGCTTCTCCGGCTCGCACCTCGGCGCGGCCTGGCTGGTGCTTTTCATGATCTTCAACGTGATGTGGACGCTGCTGCTCTACCGCGGTGCCCAGATCAACACCGGCTACTTCCCCTACCGGCACGGCGCCTTCGCCTCCGAACTCGCCGCCGACGTGCTGCGCCCGGCCGGGCGCACCGCGAACGACGTGCTGGAGACGACCGGGATCCTGCTCTCACTCGGCGTCGTGCTCGGCTTCCTGGTGCTGGTGGTGCACTCCAAGCACCTGCACATCTTCCTGGCGCCGTTCAACATCGCCTTCTCCCGCCGCCCCCGCGCGCTCGGCGCCCTGCTGCCGGTCTACAGCGCCGGCGCGGAGGTGGACTTCGAGGACCCGGGCGAGGACGACAAGATCGGCCGCGGCGCGATCGAGGACTTCACCTGGAAGGGCCTGCTGGACTTCGCCACCTGCACCGAGTGCGGGCGCTGCCAGTCCCAGTGCCCGGCCTGGAACACCGACAAGCCGCTCAGCCCCAAGCTGCTCATCATGGGCCTGCGCGACCACGCCCTGGCCAAGGCGCCCTACCTGCTCGCCTCCTCGGACGAGGAGCGCGCCGCGCTGCCCGAGGCCGTGCGTGCCGAGGCCGAACGCCCGCTCGTCGGCTCCGCGGACGTGAACGGCGTGATCGACCCGGACGTGCTGTGGTCCTGCGTCACCTGCGGCGCCTGCGTGGAGCAGTGCCCGGTCGACATCGAGCACGTGGATCACATCGTCGACATGCGCCGCTACCAGGTCATGATCGAGTCCGAATTCCCGCACGAGGCGCAGGGTATGCTGCGCAACCTGGAACGCAAGGGCGACCCGTGGGGCCGCGGCGCCAAGGCCAGGCTCGAGTGGACCCAGGGCCTGCCGTTCCCGGTGCGCGTCTTCGGCGAGAACGACGAGGAGACCCTCCCGGCCGACGTCGAGTACCTGTTCTGGGTCGGGTGCGCCGGCTCCCTGGACGACAACGCGAAGAAGACCAGCCGCACCGTCGCCGAACTCCTGCACGAGGCCGGCGTCGGGTTCATGGTGCTCGGCAGCGGCGAGACCTGCACCGGCGACGCGGCCCGGCGCCTCGGCCAGGAACTGCTCTTCCAGGAGCTCGCGAAGCAGAACGTGGAGACGCTCAACGAGGTGGGGGCCAGGAAGATCGTCGTCACCTGCGCCCACTGTTTCAATACCCTGGCGAACGAGTACCCGAAGCTGGGCGGCGTCTACGAGGTCGTGCACCACACCGAGCTGCTGGCCAGGCTCGTGTCGGAGGGCAGACTCACCCCGGTCGAGCCGGTGGACGTCAACGTGACCTACCACGACCCGTGCTACCTGGGCCGGCACAACCGCGTTTTCAGCCCGCCGCGCGAGATCCTCGGCGCCGTCCCCGGCGTACGGCTGACCGAGATGCCGCGCAACCGCGAGCGCTCGTTCTGCTGCGGCGCCGGCGGCGCGCGGATGTGGATGGAGGAGACGATCGGCACCCGGATCAACGAGACCCGCACCGACGAGGCGCTCGAGACCAACCCGGACCTGGTGACGGCCGCCTGCCCCTACTGCATCGTGATGCTCACCGACGGCGTCGCGACACGCAAGCAGCAGGGGAAGGCGGGGCAGGACGTGCGGGTCACCGACGTGTCCGAGGTGCTGCTGCGCTCCGTGCGCCGAAGCACGGAGACGCAGCAGCAGCCTGCGGCGTCGGGCGACTGATCCGTAGCTGAAGCCGGATCAGCTGCCGGACTCGGCGTAGAAGTAGCCGAGGATGCTCTCGAGGGTCAGCTCGGCGTTGCTGGGCAGGTGGCCGGACTGCTCGAGCGAACGCAGCAGCGAGGTCAGGCTGGAGAGCGAGCTCGAGGACGAACCCGTACCGAGCGAGCTCCTCAGCTTGGCCACGGCCGCGGTCAGGCGCTCGGCCGTGCTCTGGCTGATCTGACCGACGCTCAGGGTGTACTGGATCTCCTCGGTCAGCTCGTTGATCGCCTCGGTCGAGGACGACGCCGCCGGCAGCCCCGGAGAGGTCACCGCGCCCGCCGAAGCCGACGCGCTGGCCGAGGAGGAGCCGGATCCGGACGCTGCGGAGCCGGCCGCCGCGGACGCGGAGGTCGCGGGCGCCGACTCGGAGGCCGTCACGGTCACCGTGACGGTCACGGTCGGAGCCGGTGCGGCCACCACCGGGCTGCTCGACGGGCTCGCCACCGTGCCGGCGGCGTTCGTCCCCGCCGCGGTGAGCAGCGCCGAGTTGTTGCTGCCGCCGCCGTGCCCGATGGAGTACCCGACCGCGATGCCCACCCCGAGCGCGACCACGGCCGCCGCCGTGCCGCCGATCGTGGCGAGCCGGGCGCGGTGGGACAGGCGCTCGATCTCCTTCTCGGCGGCAACGGAGACCTCGGTCTCGCTGCCGGAGACGGAACCCGACCCGACGAAGCCCTCTGACGCGAACTCCGCACCCGAGGAAGCGGCACCGGAAGCAGAGCCCGAAGCCGAAACACCCGAAGCGGCGCCCGAGCCGGTCAGAGCTTCGGCCGCCGACGCGGCGCCCACACCGACTCCGGCAGCGGCCGCCGCGGCGAGCACCACCGTCTCCGCCTCGGCGACCACCGCGCTCTCGGCCGACGTGGCAGACGCGGCCGACGCGGCGGATCCGGCGCCTTCGCCCGACCCCGCGGCCGACGTCGCGGATCCGGCACCGGTATCGGCGAGTTCTGCCATACCGGCGGACTGCGTCGCCGCCGCCTCGGCGCCACTGCCGCCGGCGCCGAGCGATCCGCCCGTGCCGAGCGCACCACCCGCCCCGGCGGACTGCGCCGCGGCGCGCGACTCCGCCGAAGCCTCGGCCGCCATCGCCTCGCCCGCCAGCAGCTCCGCGCCGACGGCCGCCGCACCGAGGACCGCCGCGCCACCGATGACGCCGGCCACCAGCGCGGCCGCGCCCACCTCGCCCGCCGCGGCGCCCGCACGGGTCCGGGAGACCGGGACGACCAGCGGGGCCACTCCGGCCAAGCCCTTCGCCGCGGCGCGGGCCCGCTCACCGAAGGCGGCGAAGTCGGGACGCTCGGCCGGGTTCTCGGCCAGGCAGGCCAGGATGAGCACGGCGAGCGCGGAGTCCGCCTCCACCAGCTCGGTCAGGTGTGCACGGGCCCGCGCCCGCCACAGCGCCAGCAGTTCCACCGTGGTCACCGCGCCCGCGCCCGCCACCAGACGCTCGTACTCGGCCAGCAGCTCCGCGTGGCCGATGAGCATCTCGTAGACCATCCAGCCCAGCGCGAACACGTCCGCGGCCTGGGTGGCCTTCGAGCCGCTGCCCACGGCCGCGTTGGCTTCGCGCGCGAGCGCGAAGCGTTCCGGCGCGAAATAGCCGGTCACCTGCTGCTCGAGCTCGATCGCCGAGCCGTCGGGGTAGGCCAGGCCGAGTGCCAGGTCCAGTACGCAGCCACCACGGCGCACCAGCCAGATCGAGCCCGTGCCGAGCCAGCCGTGCGAGCCGCCCGCGGCCAGGGCCTCGCCGAGCGCCCCGGCCAGGGTGACTGCGACGGCCAGTGCCTCGGCCGGCGGCAGCGCCCTGCGTTGGATCTTGGCCGGCAGCCCGCGGCCGGTCAGGGGTCTGACGACGGCGAACTCGATGACGATCTCGACGTGCGTGGCGTGGGCCTCGGCGCCGCCGCGCAGGGCGGCGAGCGCGCGCGAGTCCACGATCATCCTCAGCTCGCCGGTGTCGAGCACGCTCGGCAGTGCCGTCGCGTGGGATGAGGAGTCTGCCAGACCACGGATGATGTCGGCCGCGCGCGCGAGCCCCCCGTGGTCGGCGAATTGGACCCAGACGTCCGAACCTGTCTCCAGGTCTACCGCGATCCAGGACGCCCCGGTCTCGCGCTCGCTCTGCCGCCGGGTGAGCCGGTACCGGTCCGCGAGGACGATGCCTTCTGATATGCCGATCACAAGCGCGCATTCTGCCGGTTCCGGCCACCTGCGCGAAATGGGCGTCTCCCAATCGATACCGTCGCGTGTGTCACGGTCTTGTATCGCCGGTGTGGTGTGATGCTGACGTTAAGTCATGTGGCGGATCGCGGCCGCGGCGGCGTCGCGCACGCACGTCACAGGGTCCTGCATCGCCACGGCGCGCAGCCGGGGGAGTGCGTCGTGATCGCCGAGTGAGGCCAGCGCGCCGGCCGTGGCGGCGCGGACCCGGTACGAGGGGTCGTCGAGCAGGCCGGGGAGGGTGTCGCAGAGCGCGTGCCGCAGATCTTTGAGATGCGGCGCGAGCTGTTGGCGGGGCGGTCCGAGGCGGGCGAGGGAACGGGCGGCCTGGGCCCGCACCAGCGCGTCGGTGTGCCGCAGATGGCGCGCGACGCGGCTCATCGCGTGGACCGAGGCGTCGCGTAGCCCCACCCCGTCGCTCGGGGCGACCTGGCCGAGCAGCCAGAGGTAGTCACGGCAGATCCGGACGTCGGCGGCCTCGCGCTCGTACACCCCGGCGACGAGGTAGTAGTACGCGTCCCCGCGGTGGCGCGCGATGACGGAGCCGATCAGGCGCCGCTCGCGACGATCGGGCGTCGTCAGGAACATGTGGCACAGCGGCTGCACGGCCCGTTCGCTCGCCGCGCGGTACAGGCCCGCCAGCCCGATCCGTCGGTGGGGACCGGCGCAGACCTCGAGCAGGAACGGCGTGAAGCGTTCGTCGACGACCTTCACAACCGCCGCCAGCGTGTTGCCCTCCCACATCCGGGCAATCGTCGGGGTCAACCGGAATACCAGGTCCACGGCTTCCGGCGAGCCGAAGCAACACAGGCCCCGCACGGCCTCCTCGCCCGTCTCCTGCGCGTCCACGGCGCGCAGCGAGGCGAGCACGGCGGCGTGGGCGGCCTCGGTGCCGATCCGCGTCAGCGCCGTGTAGGCCTCGGCCGTGTTCTGGCTGCCCTTGTACCAGCGCGGGCCTCCCGGCAGGAACGGGACCAGCAGCGGGACGGTCTGCTCGGCCCGGGCCAGGCCGAGCAGACGGATCGCCTGGAGGCTGCGGAACCCCTTGCGTTCCAGGTGCGCCACGGCGATCTCGACCGCCCGTGGATCGGCGCGCTCGCCGAGATGGCCGACCGCGAGGTCGGTCACCCACCCGTAATGGCGGAAATCGAGGGACTCGGTCAGGATCTCCAGTGCCGCCTCGCGCGAGCGCGCCAACAGGGCCCGTACAAAGGCCGTGCGCTCCGGCCAGCCCAGCCTGTTCAACTCGGCGAAATCCAACCCCATATCCGGAAGCTTATTCCGGTGCGGCACGCCGAGGCGTGAACCGCCTACTGCTCCCGCAGGCCCCACGGGGACCCGTACTCGACCAGCAGGTCGAGGAACGGCTTCGCCGCGAACGCCTCCGGGCCGAGCACCCCGGCGCCGTCCCACTCGCCGCGGGCCACCAGCTCCAGCGCGACGACCGGGTTGATCGCGGTCTGCCACACCACGGCCTGCGAGCCGTACTCCTTCATCGACCACTGGTTGTCCACCACGTGGTAGAGGTAGACCTCGCGCCGCTGCCCGTCCTTGGTGCCGGTGACCCAGGTGCCCGCGCAGGTCTTGCCGTGCATGAGCTCGCCCAGCGTCGCGGGGTCGGGCAGCGCGGCCGCGACCACGTCACGCGGGCTGACCTTCGCCGAGCCGCCGTCCACGGTCCGCACGGTCAGCGGGTCGGTGCGGTCCAGGCCCAGCGCGTGCAGCGTCTTGAGCTTGCCGATGAAGTCTTCGCCGAGCCCGTACTTGAAGGTGACCCGCTTCGCCTCCACCCAGCGCGGCATCAGCAGCACCTCCTCGTGCTCGACGTTGACGCACTCGACCGGGCCGATGCCGTCCGGGAAGTCGAAGACCTCCGGCTCGCTGAACGGGGCCGTGGTGAACCAGCCGCGGTCGCGCTCGTAGACGACCGGCGGGTTCAGGCACTCCTCGATCGTGGTCCAGATGCTGAAGGAGGGCGCGAACTCGTAGCCGTCCACGGTCAGGTTCGCCCCGTCGCGCACGCCGATCTCGTCGATCTCGTCGAACAGCTCGTCCGCGGCGTACCGGGCGAACACGTCGGACAGGCCCGGCTCCACACCCATGCCGACCAGGGCCAGCCGGCCCGCCTCGGCCCAGTCCCCGGCCAGCGCGAACTGCTCGTCCCCGAGCTTCACGCCGCACTCGTCGTACGGCCGCTCGGGGTGCGGGCGGGAGAGCGACATGGCCATGTCCACGTAGCGCGCCCCGGCCGTCCCGGCGGCACGGAACAGCGGCATCACGAACCGCGGGTCGGTGGCGTTGAGCAGCACGTCACAGCCGTGCTCGGCCAGCAGCGCGGCCACCGCGGCCTCGTCCGAGGCGTCGACCTGCGCGGCGGCGAACCGGGCGGCGGACGGCGCGGTGGTGTCGGCGGCGTTGCCCGCGGCCGCCGCGGCCTCAGCCCGGGCCGGGTCGTAGTCGGCCACCGTCATGTGCGCGAAGTAGCCGCGCCGGGCCGCGATCCGCACGATCGCGCCGCCCACGCCGCCGGCGCCCACCAAGAGAATCCGCATGTGACTGCACCTTTCCTTCCGTTCGGTGTTTCGATCCAACTGCGGGCGGGTGTGGAACGTCAATGGTGTTGGCATAAGATGGCCCCCCTTGGGGTCCGCAACGACCGCGGTCCCCGTGCCGAGACCGATCAGGGCGATGGAGGTGCGGCTTTGGCCAAGACGGTGGTCGCGGAGGCGGATCGGCGGCGGAGGCGGCCGACCAAGCAGGGTGTGCTGCTTTCGGAGGAGCTGATCGTGGAGACCGCGCTGCGGATGGTGCGCGAGCACGGTGCGGCGGGGCTCAGCGCGCGCCGGCTGGGGTTGGCGCTGGGGGCCGACGCGAGCGCGGTGTACCGGTACTTCCGCGGTATGGACGATCTTACTCTGGCGCTGGGCAATGAGCTCATTCGACAGGCGCTCGCGGGGTGGAGCGCGCGGGGGGACTGGTTCGAGGATCTCTACCGGCTGGGCCTGCGCATCCACGCGGCCTATCTCGCCCACCCGCAGGCCGCGGTGCTCACGGCTAGCCGGGTGAGTGGCGGCGCCTCCGAGCTGGCGGTGGACGAGGCGATCCTCGGCTCCCTGCGCGAGGCCGGGTTCCCGGACCCGGAGGCGGTGCGCGTCTACCACGTCTTCATCGACCAGTGCCTGGCCTTCGCCGCCCTCGACGCGGCCTCGCTCGTGCTGCCGGAGCCCGCCCTGGCCTCCGACCGCGGCATCTGGCGCTCCACCTACGCGCAGCTGCCATCCAGCACGCACCCGCACCTCGCGGCCACCGCGCCGCTGCTGGCCGAGCGGATGAACGACAGCGCCTACCCGGCCGCCCTGCGCATGGTGCTCGAGAGCGCGGCGGCGAGGCTCGCTGCCGGATAGGCCTCGGCACCGGAACCGGACGGGCCTGTCAGCGCAGAGAGCCCACCCGCGCCGGAGCCAGGACGGGACCGCCGGCGCGCTGCGGCCTGCGCGGCTGCTCGGGTTCGGGCACGGGCAGCGCGGCAGCCGCGGCCGCCGGTGCCGGTCTGGGCCGGCGGGGCACCGAAGCCAGGGCCGTGCCGCCGCGGCCCGGATAGTAGATCAGGCCATTGATCGGATCGGGCACGGCGTCGAGCGCCGCCTTGACCAACGGGCTGTCCATGAACGCGGTCCAGCCCCCGCCGACCCGCGTCGACTCACCGAAGCAGAACTCGACCACGACGCCCCAGCTCCCGGCGTGCCACTGCCAGTCGGACGCGCCGTACTCGAGCGCGGTCCGGATCACGTCGCGGCCACGGGTGCGCACCCATGTAGAGATTTCGAGGCCGTTCCCGAATATCTCGATCGACCACCATTCGTCCATCTTCCCAAGGTATGTCGGGTTGCGGAGCCTGAGAAGGCGCCGGAGCCCGGAAACCCGGTGCGTCGAGAAGCGCGCGGCTATGCTGGTGCCGGCACCTGACACAGGGTCAGGTCTGCGCGATTCAGGGGCGATTCAGGGGCGGTGGAACGATGTCGGAGCTCGATGCGCTGCTGGCCGAGGCCGTGCCGGTGATGAGCGGAGCGGTGGCGGCGTACGGGACGGGCGTGCTCTCGCGGCTCGAGGACGCGTCGGCCGACGCGGCGGTGGGGCTCGGTCGCAGGATGCTGCAATCGGTGTGGCGCCACGCCGGTCGGCCGGAGGCGGTGGAAGAAGCGGTGGCGGATCTGGCCGCGGCGCCGGAGGACCCGGACGCACTGGCTGCGTTGCGATTGCAGGTACGCAAGGTGCTCTCCGCGGACGGCGAACTCCTGCGTGAGCTCTCGGCCCAGCTCGCCGCGTCCTCGGCGGGTACCGTCGCCGCGGGCGCCGGCGCGGTGGCGATCGGCGGACACAACCACGGCGTGGTGGGCACCGGCGCGGGCTCCGCGCTGAGCCTCGGGGGAGTGGCGATCGTGGTGAACCCTACGTTGCCGGGTCCGGGCGGGAGCTGACCGGACCCGGAGACCGGATCATACGGCTCGGCCCGAGGCCGGATGTGCTGGTCGGGCGGGAGGGGCTGCTGGCCGACCTCGCTGCCGAGTCGGCTCCCGGCGGCGGGGTGAGCGTAAGGGTATTGTCGGGGCTGGGTGGCGTCGGCAAGACGAGCGTGGCCGTGGAGTTCGCGCACCGCGGCGCGTCACGTTACGGGCTGGTGTGGCAGTTCAACGCCGAGGATCCGGCGGCGTTGGCCGCGCAGGTCGGGCAGTTGGCGTGCGCGTTGGGAGTGGCGGGCAGGCCGGGGGATCTGCTCACCGCGGTGCACGCGCGTCTGGCCGGCATGCGGGAGCGGTGGCTCCTGGTCCTGGACAACGTGATGGACCCGGCGGTGGTCCGGCAGCTGGTGCCTTCGGCCGGGCCGGGGGACGTGGTGATCACCTCGCAACGCGCAGACTGGCCCGACGGCTGGATGCTGCCGGTACCGGTGCTGGCCCGCGCCGCGGCGGTGGATTTCCTTCTCGCGCACGCCCACGACGAGGACGCCGAGGCGGCCGGGCGAGTGGCCGACGCGTTGGGATCGCTGCCGCTGGCGCTCGCCCAGGGCGCGGCGTTTCTGCGCAAGACCGGACGGCCGACGGCCCGCTACCTGGACCTGCTGTCCTCGGAGCGGGCGCGGGTGCTGGGGCGAGTGGTGGGCGGCGGGTACGGGCGCGCGGTGGCGGGAGCCTGGAGCGCCGCCGTCGACCAGGCGCGGGAAACGCCGGGGGCTCTGGGCCTGCTGCGGTTGCTGGCCTGCTGCGCGCCGGACGCGGTGCCCGTGCGACTGCTCCTGCCCGACGGCCGGAAGCTGCCCGGCGGGATCGACCGCGACGTCGCCCGACAACTCAGCGTGCTGACTGCGGACCGGCTCGCCCTCGACGAAGCGTTGATCGCTCTGAGCGACTTCAGTCTCATCGGCCCGGTCCGGGCGGGCATGGTGTCAGTGCACAGGCTCGTCCAAGCGAACACGATGGACGCGCTGGACGAGGCCTCCCGCGACGCATGGCGGACGGCGGCCGCGAGTCTGATCGTCCGAGCGCTGCCCGACGATCCAGGGATTCCAGGGGGATGGCCGAGGTTCGCCGCGCTGCTGCCTCACGCGGAGGCCGTCCTGCCGCCCTGGCACGTGGGGATGAACCACCTGGCCGTCTTCCTGTTCCAGTCGGGCAGCCACCATGCGGCTCGAGCAGCCGCTCGACGCCTGCTGACAGCCTGTACCTGGCGCTACGGCGCGTACCACCGCGGCACCCTGACCGTCCGGTACAACCTCGCGCGATTCACCGGGTCGGCCGGAGACGCGATGGCGGCGAGAGACATGTTCGCCGAGCTCGTTCTGATCTGCGAAAGAATAAAAGGATACGAACACACTGAGACGCTGATCGCCCGGAACCAGCTCGCCTCGCACACTGGAGAGGCGGGGGACGCGGCGCGGGCGAGGGACATGTTCGCGGAACTGCTGCCTGTCGAGGAGCGTGTTCAGGGGCCCGAGCATCCCTCGACGCTGACCACCCGTCACAATCTCGCGTACTGGACCGGGCTGGCCGGTGATGTCGTCGCCGCGACGGAGATGCTCGCGGCGCTGTTGCCGGTGCGCGGTCGCGTCCTGCCCGCGGGCGACCCCGAAACCCTGACCACGGCGTTCGTGCTGGCCCGCTTCATCGGGGAGGCCGGGGACGCGGCGATGGCGCGCGACATGCTCGCGGACCTGCTGCCGCTGCGGGCGCGGATCCAGGGCCCGGAGCACCCTGAGACGCTGATCACCCGGAGCGAGCTGGCCCGTTTCACCGGAACAGCCGGAGACCTGTTCGCGGCGCGGGAGATGCTGGCCGAACTGCTGCCGGTCCACGAGCGTGTCGCCGGGCCCGTGCACCCGGCGGCCCTGACCACCCGGCACAACCTGGCGCAGTTCACCGGGTTGACCGGGGACGAGGCCGGCGCGCGGGAGATGTTCGTGCGGCTGCTGCCGGTACGTGAGCGCGTCCAGGGTCCCGAACACCCCGACACCCTCTCGGCCCGTCGCGGCCTCGCCACCTGGACGGACCCGCCCGTGCGCCCACGGCGGGTGGACGAGTCCGCTGACTGACGCCATGACAACGCCCTCCCGGCCCGCCGCGCCACCGGCGGCCGGGAGGGCGTCGATACCGGTATCAGAGCCCGTTGACCTCGGCCGGAGGCCTCAGGACCCGGTGACGCTCCCGGCGAAAGCGTTGTCGCCGCCCGCGTCCGGGCCGTCGGCAGGCCCCTGAGACGCTGCGCCGCCCGGCTTGGGGCTGGCGACCGTCACCGTGATCTCCCCGTCCTCGCCCAGGTCCGCGCGCAGCACGTCGCCCGGGTCGAGGGCGCCGTCGAGCAGCAGGTTGGCGATGCGGTTGTCCAACTCCGTCTGCAGCGTGCGCCGCAGCGGACGGGCGCCGAACTCCGGCTGGTGGCCGAGTTCGACCAGGCGGTCCTTGGCCGCGTCGGTGACCTCGAGCTCGAGGCCCTGCGCGCGCACCCGGCGGCGGCTGCGGTCCAGCAGCAGCTCGACGATCTCCGACAGCTCCGCGCGGCCGAGGGCGTGGAAGACCACGATGTCGTCGATGCGGTTGAGGAACTCGGGCAGGAAGCGCACCTTGAGCGTCTCCATCAGCTGGTCCCTGATCTCGTCCACCTTGCCGTGGTGGGCCAGGATCAGCTGCGAGCCCAGGTTGCTCGTCATGATCACCACGGTGTGCCGGAAGTCGACCGTGCGGCCCTTGGCGTCGGTGAGCCGGCCGTCGTCGAGCACCTGCAGCAGGGTGTTGAACACGTCCGGATGCGCCTTCTCCACCTCGTCGAACAGCAGCACGCTGTACGGGCGGCGGCGCACCTTGTCGGTCAGCTGCGCGGCGTCCTCGTAGCCGACGTACCCGGGCGGGGAGCCGACCAGCCGGGAGACGGTGTGCTTCTCCTGGAACTCGCTCATGTCGAACCGGATCAGCCGGTCCTCTTCGCCGAACAGCAGCTGCGCGAGCGCCTTGGCCAGCTCGGTCTTACCCACCCCGGTCGGGCCGAGGAACAGGAACGAGCCCACCGGCCGGTTCGCGTCCCCCATCCCGGCCCGGTTGCGGCGCACCGCCTCGGACACCGCCGCGACCGCCTCGTCTTGGCCGATCACCCGGTGGTGCAGCGCCTCCTCGAGCTTGAGCAGCCGCTGCTTCTCGTCCTCGGTCAGCTGCGCCACCGGGATCCCGGTGCGCTTGGATAGGATCTCGGCGATGTCGTTCGCGGTGACCTCCACCACCCCCTCGCGCCGCTCCGCGATCCCGGCCAGCTCCGCCCTGACCTGGTCGATCCGGGCCTTGATGCCGTTCGCCTTCTCGTAGTCCTCGGCCGCGACGGCCTGGTCCTTCTCCCGGCCCAGCTGCGCGATCAGGTCCTCGCGCTCGACCACCTCGGTGGACTTGCCCATCGAGCGCAGCCGGGCTCGCGCCCCGGCCTGGTCGATCAGGTCGATCGCCTTGTCCGGCAGGAACCGGTCGGAGATGTAGCGGTCCGACAGCTGCGCCGCCGCGCCCAGCGCCTCGTCGGTGAACCGGACCTGGTGGTGCGCCTCGTACGCGTCGCGCAGGCCCTCGAGGATCTGGACCGTCTCCTCGACGCTCGGCTCCGGGATCATCACCGGCTGGAAGCGGCGCTCGAGCGCGGCGTCCTTCTCGATGTGCCGGCGGTACTCGTCCACCGTCGTCGCCCCGACCACGTGCAGCTCCCCGCGCGCGAGCGCGGGCTTGAGGATGTTGCCCGCGTCCATCGAGCTGTCCCCGCCCGAGCCCGCGCCGACCACGGTGTGCAGTTCGTCGATGAACAGGATCGTCGAGTCCTGAGCGCCCCGGATCTCCTCGATCACGTTCTTGAGCCGCTCCTCGAACTCGCCGCGGTACTTCGCGCCCGCGACCAGGCCGGCCAGGTCCAGCGCCACCACCCGCTTGCCCTCGAGCGTCTTGGGCACGTCCCCGGCCGTGATCCGCTGCGCCAGGCCCTCCACGATCGCGGTCTTGCCCACGCCCGGCTCGCCGATCAGCACCGGGTTGTTCTTCGAGCGGCGCGAGAGGATCTCCACCGTCTGCTGGATCTCCTCGGCCCGTCCGACCACCGGGTCCAGCCGGCCCTCGCGCGCCTCCTCGGTCAGGTCGCGGCCGTACTCGTCCAGGGTCGGGGTCTCGCTCTCCTTGCGCGCCTGGCGGGCCGCGGGCCGGTTGCGCTCGGGCTCGAACCGCCGGGACAGGTCCCGCGCGTCCACGGCCTGGTCGGACAGGAACCGCCCGGCACCGGAGTCCGGGTCGTCCAGCAGCGCGCCGAGGATGTGCTCGGGTCCGACGTAGGAGTCCCCGGTGGCCTGCGACCGCGCGTGCGCGCCGATCAGCGCGCGCTTGGCCGCGGGGGTGAGCCCGGGCTCCGCGGACGGGGTGTCGGACTCGCCGGGCAGCGCCTCGGCCACCGCTTCGCCCAGGTCGTCGGGGTCGATCCCGGCGCGGCGCAACAGCGTCCGGGTCGGCTCGGTCTGGGTCGAGGCCCACAGCAGGTGCTCGGTGTCCAGGTCCTCGCTGCCGTCCTCCCGCGCCCGCAGCGAAGCGCGGGAGAGCAGTTCGCGGGCCGACTCGGTCAGCAGGCGCCCGATCGGCACCCGCTGCACCGCCGGAGGCCGGCTCCCGGCGGACATGCCGAAGAAGCGGTTGAGCAGATCCGAGAAGGGATCTTCGCCGTAGGAGCCGAGCGACGACAGGGACATGAGGACAACCTCCGGGCCGGCCGATACGGATCCACGGCCCGCGTGCCCGCTGCCCTGCGGCGCCGGGCGCGGCGGGCCGCGGCTTGCGCTCCACTCAACTCCTCCGGGCCCGGACCCGCCCGGCGGCCTGAGCCAACCGAGGGACGCGGACGCCGCGCCCCGGATGGCGCAGGGCGCAGAGCGGTCGCAAGCTGGAGATATGGACGCGGTGACGAGGGACGACGGGGCCGGCCTGCTGCCCGGCCCGATGCAGCGACTGGCGCGCAGCGCCTGGCAGCTCGTGCTGGTGATCGGCCTTGCCGCGATCGTGCTCGGCGTGGTCGTGCTGACCTGGCCGCATGCCACGCTCGCCGTCGTGGGCGTGCTGTTCGGCATCTTCCTGCTGGTCAGCGGCGTGTTCCAGCTCTTCGCCGCGTTCGGCACACACGCCGAGGGCTCGCTGCGGGTGCTCGCCTTCGTCAGCGGCGCGCTCTCCATCCTGCTCGGCCTTTTCTGCCTGCGCGGCGCGCTGGAGTCGATCCTGCTGCTGGCGCTGTGGATCGGCATCGGCTGGCTCTTCCGCGGCATCGCGATCCTGATGGCCGCGACCGGCGACCCGCAGATGCCCGCGCGCGGCTGGCAGCTGTTCGCCGGCGTGATGGGCCTGATCGCGGGCGTGGTGGTACTGGTCGCGCCGGTCGGCTCGCTCAAGGCGCTGACCGTGCTGGCCGGAATCTGGCTGCTGTTCATGGGCGTGATCGAGGTGGGCACCGCGCTGCGGATCCTCAACGGCTTCCTGATCCTCGCGCGCGAGGCGGAGCGGTTCGCGGACGGCGCGCCCGGGAACGAACCGAATAGGCGGAACCTGTAGAGCGTTACCCTCGCCCACGTCGAGGCCCGA
>NZ_JAGSOG010000095.1 GCF_018139695.1 Actinospica durhamensis
GGCAGACACCGCCGAGCTCGCAGCGCCGATCCGGCGCGACAACGTGACCCGGCAGCCGATCCCAGGTCACCGATCGCCTATGACGATTGACCGGGGATCGGATTACGTCGTCTCGCGTGACGACCCACACGCCTGCGGCGGTCACAGGGTCGCGACCACCCAGCGGGCGACCTGCACTCGGGAGGAGCAGTCGAGTTTGCGCATGATCTGGCGCATGTGGTTGACCACCGTCCACTCCGAGATCGCCAGCCGGTGTGCCACCTCACGGTTCGTCAGCCCCTCGCCGACCAGCAGCGCCACATCCGTCTCCCGCCGGGTCAGCACGCTCGGCGCGGTTTCGGGCCGGGCTGCGGGCGAGCCGAACATCTCGGCCGCGATCTCGGCGAACAGCTCGGGCAGCGGCAGGCCGGCGCCGTACGCGGCGGCCTCCATCAGCGCCCGCTCGCCGAGCACGGTGGCGAGCTGCCGTTCCCGGTCGCCCACCGGGCACTGCGGCGAGACGTCCGCGAACTCGGCTCGGTGGCGGGCCGAGAAGGAGCCGAGCAGCCGGGCCAGATGCGTGGCCCGGCGCACCACGCTCGGCTCCAGCAGGGAGTTGACCTGCCCGGCCAGGATGCCCACGGCCGCGGCGGCGCCGAGATTGCGCAGTTTCACCATGGCCCGCTCGACGTAGGCCGCCGACGCCGAACGGTCCCGGCCCGCGGCCGCGAACGCGCCGAGGCGCAGCAGCAGCGCGGCCGAGGTGAGCTCGTCGCCGCGGCGGATCGTCCCGGCCAGCGCCGAGCGCGCGGTGCGGTACGCGTCCGCGGCCCGGCCGAAGCGGAATTCGAGCCCGGACAGGTCGAACTCGACGTCCGCCGCGCCCGCCTCGTCGCCGGCCGCCCGGTAGCCCGCCACCGCGCGCCGCAGCTGGTGCACCGCGCGGGCGCCGGAGGAGGCGGACAGGGCGAGGCCGGTGGCATAGAGCTGATCCGCCCGCGCGGCCTCGTCCCCGACCGGGGTCTGCGTACCGCCGCTCGCCGCGATCGCGTCCAACGCCGCCTCGTGCTCGCCCAGCCGGGCGAACATGTCCGCGGCCAACGCGCCGAGCCCCGGCAGCGCGAGCGGCGGCGCCGGATCGCACTCCATCAGATCCAGTACCAGCGACCGCAGCGTGAGCAGCTCGGAGGTGCGGCGCCAGTACGGCGCGAGCCGGCGCACCAGTTCGGCAGCGCGAGCCTGGCGCCCGTTCGCGATCGCCCAGCGCAGCGCCGTCGCGATGTTCCGCCGCTCCTGGCCCAGGCTGGTCAGCGCGTCCGGCTGCCGCCTGGTCCACAGGCCGTCGGCGTGCACCTCGGCCAGGTCCAGGTAGTAGCCGCAGTGCGCCTCGCGCAGCTTCCGGTCGTCGGCGGTGCAGCGGCGCACCGCCGTCAGGGCCCGCAGCGGCAGCCGGTAGCGCCGGGCGACCGGTCCGCACAGCGTCCCGGAACAGTCCTCTGACGCCTCCACCAGCCCCTGTCCGATCAGGCGCTCGAGCGGTCCGGCCACGTCGGGCCGTCCGGAGAGCAGCTCAAGCGCCTCGTCGCTGAGCCCGTCCGGGCACAGCGCCGCGGCCGCCAGCACCAGGCGTTCGAGGGCGTCGGTCTCCACCGCCCTGGGCGGACCCGCGGCTCGCTCGGCCAGCACCGCGATGCCGCCATCCCAGTCGCCGCGCGACAGCGCGTCGGCGATCGTGCGTAGCCCCGTCCCGCCGGTCGCCATCCGGGCCACCAGCTCCAGATCGGCCGGGCGCCCGCGCACCGCGACGCAGACGTCCGCGATGTCGGCGTGGTTGCGCGCGTCGAGCCCGAACGCGGGCCGGTCGCGGCGCATCATCGCGGTGAACGCCTGCACTGCGCCGGTCCGCGCGAGTTCATCGAGGTCTGCGACGGTGTAGTCGAGCGGGAGGGCGAGCCGGGTGCCAGCCGCCGCGCCGCGGGCCGGTTGCGAACCGTCGGCCGCGCGCATCAGGCAGGCTCCGGCATGTGGGCCGCGCGGGCGCGATCCCGATCCCGATCTTCGGGCGGGGGCGGGGTTTCTGAGCCGGTCACCGCCTCGACGCCGCCGCCGCGGTCGGGATGTGCGGGTGGGCCGGGCCATAAGATGCCGGTACTGGAATCGCTTGTGGACACAGCAAGACGCCTTCCGGGCGGAGCATGGGGGTTCTCACTTCTCGGGCTGCGAGCGGTGGCGCGAGATCGTCGAGGCGCCGCTCGGCATGGGTGTGGGCGCGCGCCGCTTCGCGGGCGGTGCGCCCGCGAGGGCCGGCGAGGCAGCCGCGCCGGCGGTCGGGTGCGCCGTCCGCGAAGGGGTGTCAGCGGCGTGCCGGTTCCCTTATGTCGCGTACGTGCCGGCCCGGGGGACGCGGGGCGTACACCGGTCCGGTGCCACCGCCCGTCCGCTCGCGCCGTGTTCCGTTCGGTCGGCCCACCAGCCGACGGTCGATCCTGAAATCCGCGCTCGGCACTTCACCACCTGGTCCGAGACCGAAGATCCTGCCGCACCGACGCCGTCGACGTCAGTGCTCTGTGCTCTTTGTCCGTAGAAATGCATGGACGGAATGCTCATCACCAAACAACGAAAGCCGCACGGAAGCCAAACGAGTACGTCCACCGGCGCACAGATTACGGATTCGAGCGGGCTTCGTCCATGCGTTTCAACACGTGGTGCGCGTCGCCACGTCAGACACAGGCGTCGCACGGTGAACCGGTAAATCCCGGGATGCCGTACTCACCGGGTGTCCCTCAGCCGTCCTGCGATCAGACGGTACTGACCACGACTCATCAAACATGACCTCGAATATAGCTTCCCGCCCGTCAGACAGGAAGTATTCCGCAACGAAATCTGATGCTCGATCCCGTGCGCCCCCTTACCCCTAAACATCATCAGTCTCATGGAGCGGGTGCCGCATCCCGGGCGATGCGTCGTGCATCGCGTAACGCAGTGCCATGACGCTCGGTATGCGATCACTGACGTGGCGCATCCGTTCCGGCGCGGTGGCGCCGATTCCCGGACCGGCTCGGGAAATCGCTCAACACTTAACGGCCCCGAAGGTCTTGCCGGGCTCTTTCGCCGTCTGCAATCTTCATGAGAGCCGTTTCGTGCCGCAACCCACGCGCCCGGGACGGCTTATGAGCATCCTGATCGTCACCCACGAAGGAGCCCAGCGTGCGCAAGTTCGTCATACGCGTCGCCACTCTCGCGACCGCGGCCACCGCCGTCGTCGCCCCCGCCGTCCCGGCCACCGCCGCGGCCGCGCAGGGCGCGTCGTTCCGCCCCCTGCACTACAACATCAACGGCTACAACTGGGGCGGCTACGCCGCCACCGGCAGCGGCTTCACCTCGGTCGCGGCGACCTGGACCGAGCCGGCCGCCACCTGCGCGTCCACCAACGACCTCTACGCCCCCTGGGTCGGCCTCGACGGGTACGGCACCTCCACCGTCGAGCAGACCGGTGTGGCGACCGACTGCTCCAGCGGCAGTCCGGTGGACGAGCCCTGGTACGAGATGTACCCGGCGAACCCGGTCTACCTGAGCCTGAGCTCGTACCCGGTCAAGACCGGCGACGTCATCAGCGCCTCGGTGACCTACGCGAGCAGCAAGTTCACCCTCAAGCTCTCCGACACCACCCGCGGCTGGACCTACTCGGTGAGCAAGTCCCTCTCCTCCGCGAAGCGGGAGAGCGCCGAGGTCATCATCGAGTCGCCGACCGGCTCGTACCCCAACTTCGGCACGCTCAACTTCAGCTCGGCCACGGTGAACGGCGCCTCCCTCGGCTCCTTCAGCCCGGTCGCTATGGACCCGAGCTCCAACGGCACCTACGAGGCCAAGACCAGCGCGCTCTCGGGCGGCACCAGCTTCTCCGAGACCTTCCTGCACGAGTAAAACCCGTGTCGGTGACCGCTCGGCGGTGACCACACGAGGGGCCGGGTTCGTCGAACCCGGCCCCTCTTCGTGTCTCGGTGCCCTGCGACCCTACGTAACATTTTTTCAACAAAGTTGTCGATAGCGTGACTTGTTTACGGGGCGCCCGCGCGGTGCTACCGTCATCGTCGGCTGCCCTCGAGCAGGGCGCGAACGGCGATCACGCTGCGTTCGCCCGTTTCGCATGAGCCTGAGTTCGTGATCTGATACGCGGCCCGGCCCACGGGCGGCGTCGCCGCACACCCGCACCGGCACATCGCGCGCGCCGCGCTCCCTCCGGCGCGCCGGCTCACCCACACCCACCGTGTTCGAAAGACGACGTACCCTGAAAGGGGTGAACGCGTGGTCATCAGACGCCATAGCGCACGGGGCTCCGACGATGCCCTCGGCGCTCGCGAGGAGACGGCCGACACTCCCCGAGCCACCCGCCGCACGGCCGTGGCCGGCGGCCTCGGTATCACGGCCCTGATCGCCTTTCCCGACGTGATCGCCGCCTCCACCGCCCAGGCCGCGACAGCGGGCGCCGCCGACGGTTCCGGCTCCGCCGCCACGGCCGCGGCGGCCGGGGGCACGCCCCACTTCTTCCTCTACGGCACCACCGGGCCGACCACGCATCCGGGCGTTGAGGAGCGCCGCGCTCCGGTTGACGGCCAGAGTGCGGCTTCCAACCTCGTCACCGGGCTGGATGTGGCGCCGGTCAGGTCCGCGGACGGCAATACCCTGGCACTCGTGTCCACCAGCGCGGCGGGCACGCCCCGCGCGGTGACGCTGACCCTGGTGGACACGAGCACCGGCGTCACCGCGACGCAGCGCACGCTGGCGCTGCCCGGCGCCTCCTCGGCCGCCTCGATCCTGAGCAAGCCGGTGTTCGCCGGGACGGACACGGTGGCTCTGCTCGTCGCGGTCAGCGAGCCGTCCGCACCCAGGACCCTGCACAAGGTCCCGGCGAACGGGGTGGCGGCCGTCACCACCGGGTACGCCTGGACGACGACCCACCAGGTCGCCTACTTCCACCGCGCCACTGCCACCTTCAGCGGACCGTTCCCGCTGCGCCTCGGCGCCGACCCGTACCTCGCGCTGACCGACGCGGCGGCCGACGCGACGCACCTGTACCTCTGGGCCGTCCAGGACTTCACGCGTATCCGCAGTGCCAAGGGCTCCGCGCAGCCGACTCTGACCACCGAGTTCTACGCGGTGCCGCTCGGCTCCGGCACGCCCGACCTGACCACCGCCTCGCGCGGCCCGTGGCCGAGTGGCGTCGGTGCCCAGATCCTGGCCACGGGGCATGTCGCGCGGGTGGTCGCCGGGCGCGACCTCGAGGCGTTCTCGCCCTCGGACGGGTCGCTGCGCACCGTGGCCGTCGCGCCGATGCACGAGGTGAGCGCGGCCAAGCCGGGTTCGATCACTCTCGAATCCCGGCCCGACGGCACCGTGGTGCTGACCAACTCGGCCTTCGGCCGGGCCACGGTGCTCGACCCGGCGGCCGGATTCACCTCCGTCGCAGCCATCGACTACCCCCGGGTGCGCTACCCGGTGCGCGGGGCGAGCGTGTCGAGCGACGGCACGACGCTCTACACGCTCGGAGCCGCGGGGAGTGGGGGCCTGAACGCCTACCGGATCGCCACCGGCGCACTGACCGCCTCCTACACCCACGGCGAGTCCTACACCGGCGTTTACCAACTCGCCGGAGGCAACCTGCTGACGCTCACCGCCGGCTCGCGCACGGGTCTGAGCTTCTTCACCCCGGGGCTCGAGTACGTCACGGCCGCGGCCACGGATGTCCTGGTCGCCGGCGTCTACTGAACCGGCCGACGCGAACCGCCCACCCCCACCCACGAAAGGATCAAGGTAGATGGCCGGTTACGACACCGCGGGCACGGTACAGTCCGTGGGTCCGGGAGCGCTCTCCGAATTCGGGGAGAACCCGAACTTCTGGATCCGCTACCTCAGCCCGTCCCCGGCGGCCGATGTCGTCAACGGCTCCGCCTCCGGAGCCGTGAACGAGTGCATCGGGGTCTGGAACTACAGCACCTCGCACACTCTGGGCATCATCAGCGCGCCGACGCAGTCCCACCTGAGCAGCTCCTCGGCGCAGGGCGTGGCCGACGCGCAGCAGTACATGGCCAGCCTCGCGTACATCTACACCAACGTCAGCTCCCTGCAGTACCCGACGAACAACACCCTGTGGTGCTGGCTGGACCAGGAGGCGTCCACCTCGCTCAGCTCGGGCTACTGGACCGGCTGGGCCACCCACATCTACAACTACGCCGCGCAGACGTACTCGGCCCTGTACTGCGACCCGGACGCCGCGCCGCCGAACTGCACGGTGATCGACAACTACAACGGCACCACGTCGATCTGCAACGCGGTGTGGTCCAGCGAGCCGGAGTACACCTCCAGCTGCTCGGGCGGCCTGGCCAGCCCGCCGGCCTGGGCCGCGGAGTCGTGTAGTTCGGTCCCGACCCGGCTGTGGCAGTACGACGAGCAGGGTGTGTGCGGCTACAGCGCCGACGTGGACCTGAACGTGGGCGCACCCGGCTACAACTACGCCAGCTACTGCTTCTACCTGAGCGCCAAGCCGTGACCGAGCCGCAGTCCTGGCCACCGCTGTGCGCAGCGGTGGCCGGCTGCGGCGCGTTGCTGGTGCTCTCGGGCGCGGCCAAGCTTGTGCGCACCGCCCGGGGCACCGGCGACGGCACCGCGGTCCAGAAGGCGCTGCGCCTGAACGACCGCCGCTGGCGCGGCTTCCAGGCAGCCGCCGGATGCGCGGAGGCGGGCGTCGGCCTGCTGGTGTGCGCGGGCGGGTACCCCGCGGTCGCGGACACGCTGATGGCGGTCGAGGGCGCGGTGTTCGTGGCGCTGCTCAGCACCGTGATCTTCCGGGGCATCCCGGGGGACTGCGGCTGCGCGGCCCGGACCCGCCGCCCCGAGGCCGCGAAGAAGCAAGCCGTCACCGGATGGACCGTGGCCCGGGCCGGGTGCATCGCGCTGGCGGGCGCGGTCGGCGCGCTGGCCGGAGTCCGGCCCCCGGCCGAGCTGCCCGGCGCCGACGCGGCATCCGCCTGGGCGCTCGCGCTCGTCACGCTCGCGCTGCTCACGCTCGCCGACCTCGAAGTGCGCACGCCGCGCTGCCGCCGCGCGCTGCTCTTCCCGGCGCGTACGACGCTCGCCGAGGTCACCGAGCACCGCGCCTTCCGCGCCGTGGCCGCGCCCTGGGGCTTCAGCGGAGACAGAGTCCTGTTCCGCCGGACCGGTTGCGTCGACGAGTTCTGGTTTCCGGTGCGGGCGACGGGGCACGCGGGGTCCGGGCAGTGCTACCTCGAAGTCAGGGCCGGCCGGGTCGCCTCGGGCGCGCTCGCGCTCAGGACGGCCGTCGCCGAGCACGCGCCCTCCGACCACGTCAAGACCCTTGCGATGAGGCAGAGATGACGACTCGCGGTTTACCGACGAAGACGACGAGACCGACGATCGCCGTGATCTGCGCCGCCCTCGCCGCGGCGTGCGCGGGGTGTGTGTCCGTGACGGCGAGCGGCGGTGCGTCGCCGGGTAGCGCGCCGGTGTCGGTCCCGGTGACGATGGCGTCGTCCCCGCCGGCCTCGGCGTCATCGGCCCCGGTGGCCGGTGCGACCTGCACGGCGACGCAGCTGACGGTGAAGGCAGACGGATCCGCCGCGGCGGCCGGGCACTCCGAGCTGGTCGTCGAGATCGTGAACCAGGGCACCGCCGCGTGCACGCTCACCGGATTCCCGACCGTCGTCGGCACGCTGAGCACCGGCGCGACGGTGCGCGGCGCCGACACCACGGACACGTACATCGGCATGGCGAGCCCGGGCACCGGACCGAGCCGGGTCACGCTCGTCCCGGGCGGCGAAGCCTGGCTGCCGCTGAATTTCTCCGACAACCCGATCAACGGGGCGACCTCCTGCCCCGCCTTCTCCTCGTTCACCGTGACGCCGCCCGGCGTGGACCACGCCTATCCGGTCCAGCTCTCCGCGAGCGCTTCCGGTTCCCCGTCCGACTGCGCCGGGATCAAGGTGCCGCCGGTCCTGTCCGCCGCGCAGGCCGTGATCCCCTCAGGCGGCTGAGACGGCCGAGACCCCCGCCGCGCGGAGGGCGGCGGGGGTCTCGGTGCGGACGCCGAGCCTTACGACTCGGTAATCGTCAGGGTATTGCTGAACGCGGCGGCGCCGCTGGTGGATCCGGAGTAGACCAACCGCCAGGTGCTCGCCGGGGAGGTGAGCCAGGAGGTCTCGATGCCCCACGAGACGGTCGAGCCGTTCACGGTCTCGTTCGGGCTGTCGCCGGTCAGCGCGGTCCAGGTCCAGTCGGTCCCGGTGCCCGCGTACTTGTACAGCGTGTCGTTGTCGATCAGGTAGTCGCAGCCGATGGTGGCCGTGCCGCCGCTCTCCTGGTAGCCGGTGGTCGTGCTGTCATCGGTGTCGAGGCAGACGAGGTCGTCGGTGTAGGTGCCGTTGAACACCCCGCTGAAGCTTGCCGAGCTCGCGGTGAACGACGACGCGCCCGCCACGACCGCGCTGGCGCCCTCGGTCACGGTGACCAGCGCGCTGTAGGCCGGGTTGTTGGTGGGGGAGAAGCCGCTGCCGAGGAAGACCACGTGCTCGGTGCTCGCGAACGAGCCGAGCCAGGAGCTCGTGATCTGCCACGAGTACAGGAACCCACCGCCCGCGATGCTCACGCTCTGGGTCGGGGTGTCCCCGGTCGAGGCCCAGGTCCAGTCGGTGCCGGTGCCCGCGTACTTGTAGAGCACGTCGCTCTCGATCAAGTAGTCGCAGCCGACGACGGTCCCGTCGCTGGAGGTCACCTGGTAGCCGGTGGCCGAGCTGGCGTCGGAGTCGATGCAGACGTCGTTGAAGGAGTACTCGTAGTTGAACGTCGCGCTGTAGGTGGCGTTGCTCGAGGTGAGCGTGGAGCTCGGGCTGGAGATGGCGGACGCGGGGTTGAGCGTGGTGACCGACACCGCGCCGGTCTGGCTGGAGGTGCCGCCGGTCGCGTCCACCGCCGCTACGGTGAAGCTGTAGGCGGTGTTCGGGGACAGGCCGTCGAACTGCACGGACGTGTCGGCCGCCGGGACGGTCAGGATCAGGCTGCCGCCCTCGTACACGTCGTAGTACGCGACGGTGCTGTCAGAGCTCGTCGACGCGGTCCAGGACAGCCCGGTGCTGTTGGCGAGCGTGGTGTTCGCGGCGAGCCCGGTCGGCACCGTCGGCGCGCTGGACGCCGCGGCACTGGTCGTCACCGACTTCGCAGAGCTCGCGGCCGAGACGTCGCCCGCCAGATCCCGCGCCTTGACCGTGAAGCTGTACGTGGTCGAGGGCTTGAGGCCGGTCACGGCGTACGTCGAGGTACCGGAGGTGTAGGTGGACTCGCCGAGGTAGGTGCCGTTCTCGTAGACGTCGTAGCCGGCCACGGACGAGCTCGAGGTCCAGCTGAGCGTCGCCCCGGTGCCGGTGATTCCGCTCGCGGTCGGCGTCGCCGGCGTGCTCGGCGTTCCGGTGCTGCTGGCCGGCAGGTCCGTCAGCTCACTGCTCCAGTAGGAGGGCAGCACGTCGTACGGGTTGGGCAGCCCCGCGTCGGTGAAGAAGACGTAGCCCGCGCCGTCCGTCTTCGACAGGCTGACCGCGGTGGACAGGTTCGCGGACGGCGTCGAGTAGACGATGTCCATGAACTTGCGCGGGTCGTACCCCGACTCCCAGGACTCGGGGGTGAAGCTCTGGTACGAGGAGTAGCTGCCCTCGAACCGCAGGATCACGTCCGCGCTGTTCGCGTAGCAGCTCGGCACGTCGATGCCCGGGTTGATCACCGTGAACGCCCCGGGGTGCGTGGCCTTCACGTACTGGCTCAGCTCGGCGTAGAGGTTCGCGTACTGGTTGTTCGTGCCGCAGGTGTTGAGCGCGTCGTCGAAGAAGATGCCGCCGATCGACGAGCCGTAGAGCTTGTACCACTGGTTGACGTCGGACTCGGCCTGGTCCAGCCAGTCACTGATGCTGGCGCCGCCGAGCCGGGTGAGCCGGCCGTCCGCGGTGCCGAAGTATCCGGTGTCCACGTAACCGAGCACCTTGACGCCCGCGCTGTGCGCGTCGCTCAGCGCGGTGGTCCAGTTCGCGTCGACCGCGCCGCTCGGGCCGTTGGCCACGTTGGCGATGGCGAAGCCGACGTTCGAGCCGCCGGCCGCGATGTCCTGCCAGTCGGTCAGTCCGGTGCCGCTCGGGTAGATGTAGGCGGGGATGGCCAGCTGCTGGCCGGTCCCTGAGCCCGCCGCCTGCGCGGGTGCGGCGCTCGCCCACACCCCGAGCGCGGCGGTGAGCAGCGCGGTCACCGCCGCGACGGCGCGGGTGCGGCGCCCGCCCCGCGGACGTCCACGCGTCGTCGAAGTCGTCGGATCCATGGCTTCCTCCTAGCTGATGGTGCCGTGGGTGTCATGGTGCTGGTGGTGCTCCCGGTGGCGCCGGGGCCGTGAGGGGGTCGACTCACGGCACGGCGGCGCCACCGGGCGACTGGGGATCGCGCGGATGCGAAGGGGAACGGGTGCGGGTCCGGCGCGCTCAGACCGGCACGTCGGTGCGCTGGTGCGCCTGGAAGTAGGCGGCGAGCGCGGGATCGAGCTCGGGCACCGCGACCGGGCGGCCGCCGGCGCGCAGGGACTCGGTGGCGGCCACCCCGGCGGCCACCGCCTCACGCGCGGCCAGCGGGGAGGTCTCGGTCGGGCCGCCCTCCACCGCGAACCGCAGGAATTCGGCCACCAGCTGCTGGTCGGCGCCACCGTGCCGCTCCGCGGTGTCCGGCCTTATCTCCACCGTGACGTCGGCCTCGGCCCGGTAGCCGGAGCGGCGCGCGTTCCAGACCCGGACCACCGCCGGGTCGCCCTCGATGCCGTCGCCGAAGTTCTCCAGCCGGCCCGCGTCGCCGATCACGGTGTAGTTGCGCCAGTAGTCCGGGGTGTAATGGCACTGCTGGTAGCTCATGTACACGCCGTTGTCCAGCTTCGCCGTCATCATGCTGAGGTCCTCGACGTCGATGATCGGGTTCAGGTCGCGCAGCTTGGCCGGCGGCCAGGCGTCCCGGTCGAACCACTCCGGCATCCGCCGGTCGGCGAAGCCCGCGTCCTGGCCGCGCCGGTGCGGGTTCTCCCCGTACACCGTGAGGCCGCCGAGTCCCACCACCTCGCGCGAGTACCCGCCGGCGAGCCAGTGGATGACGTCGATGTCGTGGGCGCCCTTCTGCAGCAGCAGGCCGGTGGTCTTGTCGCGCTCGGCGTGCCAGTCCTTGAAGTAGTAGTCGCCGCCGCTGCCCACGAAGTGGCGGCACCACACCGCGCGCACGTTGCCCACGGCGCCCTCGTCGATCAGCTGCCGCATCGTGCGCAGGGCCGGCAGGTGGCGCAGGTTGTGGCCCACGTACAGGCGGGCGCCGTGGGTGCGTGCGGCGGCCAGCATCGCGTCGCAGTCCTCGATGCCGATCGCCATCGGCTTCTCCACGAAGACCGCGACGCCGGCCTGGAGGAAGTGCACCACCGGCTCGGTGTGCAGGAAGTCGGGGGTGAAGACGAACACGGCGTCGAGGTCGTCGCCGGTCATGGCGCGGTAGTCCTCGTGCACCGCGACGTCCGGGCCGAACAGGCGCCGGGCGTCGGTGCGGCCGCGCTCGGTGGTGTCCGCGCAGGAGACCACGCGCGAGTAGCCGGGACGGTTCGCGTACTCGGCCAGCACGGCGCGCTGTCCCACCCCGACGACGCCGACCCGCAGTTCTTGGAGAGTGCTCATGAGTGAATCAGCCCTTTGTTCCGGTCAGCGCGATGCCCTCGACGACACGGCGCTGCATGACGACGAACACGATGATGAGCGGGAGTGTCGCCATCAGGGCCCCGGCCATCAGCACGGGGTAGTTCGTCAGGTACACGCCCTGGAGATTGGCGATGCCGACGCTCAGCGTCATCTTCCCCGGGTCGTTGTTCACGATCAGCGGCCACAGCAGGTCGTTCCAGGACCAGATCATGGTCAGCAGGCCGAGGGCGACCAGGCCCGGCTTGGCCAGCGGCAGCATGATGGACCAGTAGATCCGGATCGGCCCGGCCCCGTCCAGGCGCGCGGCCTCGTGCAGCTCAGGCGGCAGGGCCAGGAAGAACTGGCGCAGCAGGAAGGTGCCGAACGCGCTGAACATGCCGGGCAGGAACAGCGCCGGGATCGTGTTGAGCAGGTGCAGGTCCTGCATGATCTGGTACTGCGGGATCACCAGCAGCTGCGAGGGGACCAGCAGCACCGAGAGGAAGAGCGCGAAGACCACGTTGCGCCCGGGGAACTTCAGCCAGGCGAACGCGAACGCGGACATCGAGCAGAACAGCAGTTGCGCCACCGTCCGCGCGACCGCGTTGATCACGCTGTTGGACAGTTCGGTGCGGAACGGGATCGCGTCGAACACCGCGGTGTAGTTGCTCAGGTGCCAGCTGGACGGCAGCCAGGTCGGCGGCACCTGCACCGACTCGGTCAGCGACTTGAAGGAGGTCAGCAGCTCCCACAGGAACGGCCCGGCCAGCAGGATGCTCGCGACGACCAGGAAGCCGTGCGCCCCGATCGAGCCGAGCCGCTGCCTGATCCGCCTCGGCTGGTCCCGGCGCGCGGGGCCGGCCGGCCGCGCCGGGAGGGTCGAGTCAGCCATAGTGCACCCACCTTTTCTGCAGCCGGAACTGGAGCCCGGTGACCGCGATGACCACCAGCATCAGCACGAAGGCCATCGCCGCGCCGTACCCGCGGTTGTTGTTGATGAACGAGTCCTGGTAGAAGAGGTAGATCACGCTCTGCGACTGCGGCAGCGCCGCGTTCGTCGGACCGATCAGCACGTAGATGAGGTCGAAGGTCTGCAGCGAGCCGATCACCGAGTAGACCATCACGAAGAAGATGCTCGGGGTCAGCAGCGGCAGCGTCACCGAGAGGAACTGGCGCACCGGCCCGGCCCCGTCCAGCTCCGCCGCCTCGTAGTAGGTCCGCGGGATGCCCTGGATGCCGGCCATCAGGACCACCATGTTGTAGCCCACGGTCGACCAGATCCCGACGATGGCCACCGCGATCAGCGCCGTGTGCGGGTCGCTGATCCAGTACGGGCCCTTGATGCCGACCTTGCTCAGCAGTTCGTCGACCAGTCCGTAGTCGCCGTTGTAGAGCCAGCGCCAGACGATCGCGACCGCTGCCGGCATGGTGATCACCGGCAGGAACATCAGCGTGCGGTAGACGCTCACGCCCTTGCGGCCGCGGCGCCCGAGCACCTGGGCCAGCACGAGCGAGACCGGGATGCCGAGCAGACCGAGCAGGCAGTACCACAGCGTGTTGAGGAACGCGGAGCTCAGCGCCGGGTCGTGCAGCAGCGAGCGGTAGTTCGCCAGGCCGGTGAAGGTGTGTCCGCCGAACGGTCCCCAGGAGGTGAAGCTGTAGTAGAAGGTCTGGATGACCGGCCAGATGTAGAACACGCCGAGACCGATCCCGGTCGGCGCCAGGAAGAACAGGGCCCACCAGGCCGAGGTGTTCGGCCCGCGCCCGCGCCCGCGCCGGCGCCGGCCCGCGGCCGGGGCCGCGCCCCCTTTCGGGGACGCGGCGCGCGAGGCGTTGCGGGATCCGGCCGGACCGGCCACATCGCGCGTGGCCATCTCGGTCACGAGCCTTCCTTGGCGAGCGCCTGGTTCATCCCCGACGACAGCTGCGCCGCGGCAGCCGCGGCCGACTCGCTCAGGTCCCAGGCCTTGGTCAGGTCGGTGGCCTCGAGCGCGTTCCAGGCCGCGGTGTCCTTCGAGATGGGGTAGGGCACCGCGTACGGGAGCTCGTCCAGGAAGGACTGCAGGTCGTACTGCGGGTAGGCCTTGACCCACGTCTGCTGGGTGCCGTTGTAGGCGGGGATGACGGTTCCGGTGTCCGCCTCGATGTCCGCGGCCTGCTGCGAGCCGAGGAACTGCTCGAACTTCTCGGCCTGCTGCGGGTGCGCGGTCTTGGCGTAGACGACGTTGGCCAGGCCGTGGATCACCGTGGCGCGCTTGACGCCCTCAGGCAGCACCGTGACGTCCACGTTGGACTTGGTGTTGGCGTTGCCCGCGAAGGCGACCGCGTCCCAGGAGCCGCCCCAGTACATCGCCAGCTTGCCGGACTCGAACATGTCGATCGTGGCGGTGTCGTTCATCTGGGCCAGGCTCGGCGAGTCGCCCTTGGCGATCAGGTTCGTCCAGAACTGGATCCCGGAGATCGAGGCGGGCGAGTCGTAGCCGGAGGACTTGCCGTCGGCCGAGATCACCTGGCCGCCGGCCTGGAAGATGGTGTCGTAGTAGTCCTCCTGGCCCTCGAGCGTCGCACCGACGCCGTAGACGCCCTTGGCCTTGTCGGTGAGTTTCGCCGCGGCCGCTTGGAAATCGGCCCAGGTCCAGTTCGCGGTCGGGTAGGCCACCCCGGCGGCGTCGAACAGCGCCTTGTTGTACCAGAGGCCGACGGTGTCGAAGTCCTTCGGTATGCCGTACAGGGTGTTGCCATAGGTGTAGAGCGAGACCATGGAGGACGGGTAGTCCGCGGTCTTGACCCCCAGCGAGGACAGCGGCATGAGCTGGCCGTTGGCGGCGTAGAGCTGGAAGTTGGGGCCGTTCATCCAGAACACGTCCGGCGCCGAGCCGCCCGAGGCCGCGGTCTGGAGCTTGGTGAAGTAGTCCGCGTACGGCGTCAGCTGGATATCGACCTTGATGTCCGGATTCTGCTTTTCGAACGCCGCGATGATCTTCTGCATCGCGGATTCCTGGGTCTGGTCCCAGATCGCGTAGTTCAGTGTGACCTGGCCGCCGTCCGAGGACGACGAACCCGAACTCGAACACGCCGCCACCGAGGCGGTCAACGCGAGCGACGCAGTCAGCGCCGCGATCTTGTGTGCTCTCATCGTTGTGCACCCTTCTCGAGCCCGTGGATACGGACCCCGGTCTCACGCCCCGTCCCTCGTCAGACGCCAACACAGGTTGAAGTCCAGTCGAGTAGATACATAACAGGGATCGGCGGCGTACGGTTCGCCGGGATGTACTCAGACCCTAGGTGCGTGCTCGTGGCGCCACAAGGTTAATTTTGAGCATTTTCGAGCAAATACATTACGGTTCTGCAACAACATGAGTCTGACTCACTAATCGGCGTGACGCGGCGACAGATCCGGTGCCCCGCGCCGGTATCCTCGGGTGCGCCGCAGCGGCAGCTGCCTCAGACCGGTATCTGGCCGGGGCGGGCCAGCGGATCCGGCGCCGTGGCGCTGAAATACCGCTGCTGCACCGCGTCCAGCGCCACCCGCACCGCCCCGAGCGCGACCCACTCCGCGTCCAGCGGGGAGGCCACCACCTTGGGCATCCGCACGCACACCCGTTCCAGCTCGGCCACCAGCTGCCCCAGGAACAGGTCCGCCGAGCGCGAGATGCCGCCGCCGACGACGACCAACTCCGGGTCGAAGGTGAGCACGAGCGCCGCGATTCCGCCGGAGAGCGCCCGGATGTAGCGCTGCGTCGCCGCCAACGCCCCCTCGTCGCCCGCGCGGGCCCGGGAGAAGACGAACTCGGCGATCTGCTCGGGGCGCGCGTCCGGCTCGATGCCGGGGAAGTGCAGCAGGTGCATCGGGGCCTCGGCCCAGCCGGCCGCGGGCAGCGCGCCGATCTCCCCGGCCGCGCCGGAGTGCCCGCGCAGCATCCTGCCGCCGACGATGATCCCGGTGCCGGTGCGCAGTCCCGCGTGCACGTAGACCATGTCCTCGACGCCGCGGCCCATACCGCGCCACTGCTCGGCCAGCGCCGCGGCGCGCCCGTCGTTCTCCACGATCACCGGGCAGCCCACCTTCGCGGCGAAGGTCCCGGCGATGTCGACGCCGGTCCACCCCGGCAGCGCCACCGAGAGCATGACCCGCCCGTCGTGGTCGATGACGCCGGTGCTCGCCACTCCCAGCTGCCACAGCCGGGTCGGCTCCGTGCCGGCCGCCGCGCACGCCTCGGTCAGCGCGGCGTGGGCGAGGTCCAGCCGCTCGGCGGGCGCCGTGGCCGGGGAGATGGACAGCCGCGCGCGCCCGCGCACCGCGCCGTCGAGGTCGGTGACCAGCCCGGTCACCGCGTGCGCGCCGATGTCGAGCCCGGCGACCAGACCGGCCTCGGCGTGGAAGCGGAAGCGCCGCGCCGGGCGGCCGACCGTGCGTCCGGAGGCGCCGAGTTCCTCCGGCGTGAGCGCCGAGAGCCAGCCCATCTCGACCAGTTCGTCGGCCAGCGACTGGATGATCGGGCGGGACAGGCCGGTCTGGGTGGCCAGCACCGTCAGCGGCGTCGGCCCCGCCTCCCGCAGCGCTTCGATGACGGAAAGCAGCCGGATCCGCCGCAGCAGCACCGGCTCCTGTCCGGGCCAGGAGGCACCGGTTTCTCCCACGATCTCACCCTTCGTCCCACACGCACCGCGCCGCCCGCCCGCGCCGCCGCCGGGCCCGAGGGCGCCGGCGGGCACCGGAGACGTCACGCCCGCCACCAATTATTTATCCGTTCCGTAAATATTATGTGGTGCGCGACCCGCGGTCATCCCCTTACGCATGACGGAAGGCCGCAAGCCCGGGCGCGCGGATCCCGCCCACTCCGGCCGCGCACCGATCGTGACAGCGTACTGGCTTAGCGCTGCCGGCCGGGCGCGGTGCCCGCGTCGGGCGGCCACACCGCGCCGAGCACGCGGTCCGGCCAGTCCTCGGGGATGCCGGCGGCGGTGAGGTGGCGGGCATAGAAGGCGCCGATCAGCATGCTGGTCAGTACGTCGAGGTCGGCGCGGTCCGCGAGGCAGCCGGCCGCGAGCGCCTGACGCAGCAGGGCCCGGCGCGGCTCGACGATCCGGGTCTTGAACAGCTCGAGCAGCTCGGGGTGGCGTTCCTCCTCGGCGAGCAGCGAGCCGAGGATGGCCAGCGCGGGCACGGCCCGCAGATTGTGGTGGAAGTTCTCCAGGATCGCCAGGGCGTGCGCGCGCGGGGTCGAAGCGTCGGCCGGCGGCTCCTCGACCCGCAACGAGCCGATCACCGCGGCCACCAGCTCCGCCTTGTTCCGGTACCGGCGGCGGAGGCTGGGCACGGTGGTGCCCGCGGCGGCGGCCACGGACTCCAGGGACATCCGGGCGTAGCCGAGTTCGCCGAGTTGGCGGGCTGCGGCCGACAGCAGAGCCCGGTCCAGCGCCGGGTCCCTCGGCCGCCCGGCCTTCGCCTGGGGAATGCTCATTGTAATCTGATAGGGTATCAGAACGTAATGTGTCAAGGGGAAGGAAACGCCATGACCGAGTCGTTGCCGACGACCGCGGTGCTCCGCGTCTCGACCGGAAGCTTCGAGCCGAGCCGGTACGCCGAGGTCGACGCTCTGGCCACGCGGCAGGCGGATTACCTGGTCCCGGCCATCACGCGGCTGCCGGGGCTGCTGCGCTGGTACGCCGCGGTCTCCCCGGACGGATCCATCGTGAACGTCAGCACCTGGGACACCGACGAGCACGCGGCGCAGATGGGTCACCTCAAGGAGATGACCGTGATCGCGCGCGGGGAGATGGAGGCGCTCGACGTGGTGTTCAAGCCGATCGTGAACTACCCGATCATCTGGAACATCTGACCAGGATCGCGAGGTCCGCCTGGCGCTTAGGGCGCGGCGTCGGCCGTCGGAACACCGGCCGGAGCCCGACGCGTGGCCGGGCGCAGCGCCCAGGCGGTCACCGGCGGCCCGGCGAGGCCGAGGGCGGCGAGGAATCCGCCGAGCAGCAGCCAGCCCGCCTGCCCGAGGCCGAGGCAGACGGTGGTCAGCAGCGACGGTGCGATCGACTGCCCCAGGTCGTAGCCGATACCGACAAGGCCCTGATACTGCCCCTGCGCGTGGTCCGGCGCGAGGCCGAAGCCGAGGGCGAACCCGGCGGAGGTGTGCAGCACCTGCCCGAGGCTGTGCGCGCCCACGCCGAGGAACGCGAGGATCACGGCCGCCCAGCCCGGCACGTCCGCGCTGAGCGCCATCACCGGGGACGCGGCCAGGAAGATCAGCCCCGCCGCCCGCAGTGCGCGGCCGCCGTCCACCGGGGAGTCCACCCGCCGCCCGACGCGCACCTGCAGGATCGTGCACAGGGCCGCGTTGACCAGGTACACGCCGGAGACCGCCCAGCGCGGGGCGGAGGTGTGCTGGCTGATCCAGAGCGGCAGCAGCAGGATCGGCACCTGGTACTCCAGGCCCATCAGACCGTTGAGCGCGGAGAAGGCGGCGAAGGGCAGATCGGTCAACGCGGTGAGCATGCCGTGCCGCTCGTCGCCGCGGGGGAGCGGCGCGAACTCCCGCACCCGCAGCAGCAACGCGGCGCAGAGCAGATAGCTGGCCGCGTTCGCCAGGATCAACGCGACGTAGGCGCCGCGGGTGTCGAGCGCCGCGGCCGCGCCGGCGCCGGCGGTGCCGAGCACCAGCCCGAGGTTGACGAACACCCGCAGCCGGGCCCGGAACGCCGCGGGTTCCTCGCCGCCGAGCCGGGCGATCAGGGTGCCGCGGGCCGCGTTGTTCGCCGACGCGGCGAGCAGGTCGAGCGCCGCGACGACGGCGAACGCGGCCCAGCTGTGGATGAACACGTACGCGCCCATCGTCACGGCCTGCGCGAGCAGGGTCGCGAGCGTGACGGACCGGGGCCCGCGCCGATCCGCCAGGTGCCCCACGGGTATGCCGGACAGCAGGCCCACGAAGCCGGCGAGGGTCAGCCCGAGGCCGACCTGGCTCGCCGAGAGGTGCACGACGCGGGTGAAGTAGAGCACGGACGCCGCGGCGAACAGTCCGGTGCCGATCCGGTTCACGAAGCTGGAGAGGATCAGCGCCCGCTGTTGGCTCTCGACCGACGGTTCCGAGCGCCGCGGTGATGGTCGGTCAGCGGTCACGGTCGTTACCGTAGCAGCGGAGCGGATCGGCGCACAGCGGCGGTCGGATCCGTCATCGCGGGCTCGGCCGACGGGCGACGCAGGGATCGGCCTCGCCGACGCGACCACGCAAAGACGTAAACCGATTACTCTTCGTGCCAGAATCCTTTTATCAGGTGCACGCCGGGGGCCAGCGAGTGCACACGAGCAAGAGGACGGAGAAGTATGAAGATCAAGAATATTCTCGCGGCCACGGTGGTAGCAGGTGCGCTCGCGACGACCGGGATCCTGGGCGCCGGCGCGGCCCAGGCGGCCACCCCGCTGCGGGCCGCCGCGCCCGCGGCCACGCTCGCCGAGCTCAGGGACGCGCACCAGCTGACGCTGCTCGAGCTGATCGACGTGGTGCGCTACGACGTGCGCGAGTCGTTCCCGACCTCCACCCTCATGCTGGCCGACGGCGCCTCGCCGAGCGGCCCGACCACGGACATGTACAAGGTGACGGACTGGCGGTTCGTCTTCAACACCAACGACCCCACCTCCCGGATCAAGTCGCTCCAGGTGAACGCGACCCTCGCGGGCGCGATCCAGCCGCCGACGTACTACACCGCTCCGTGGGGCGGGGTCGCGTCGATCCCGGACTGGGTCGGCATGTCCCCCGAGCTGGCCTACCACATCCTGCGCACGGCCGGACACGGCAACGCCTACCAGTACGTCTCGCTGCTCAAGCCGCTGGTGGCCAATCCGCAGCTGCAGTACCACTTCTCCAACATCCGCGGCGGCTGCGACGGCTTCGCGGTGAACGTGAACGACGGCGTCGTCCAGCCCATCTGCGGCTGACGCGGTCCTCGAAGGCGGGGGACGGCCGTGACCGGGCCGTCCCCCGCGTCGTCTGCGTTACCGGACCAGCGCGTCGGCGTCGGCGAAGGCGGGGGTGCGGCTGCCGGGGGCCATGCCGACTACGGACGCGTCGGCGGGCAGCGAGTCGGTGACGGGCGGCACGGGGGTCGCGTCGCCGTAGGTGAGCACCAGGCCCTGCGCGTCGACGATGGTGTAACCCTGATCGTCCGGCGACGCCGCGATGCCGACGAAGTCCTGCGCGTCGTCGGTGTTGCGCGGGTCGTTGACCGCGGAGGACACAGAGGCGCCGACGAAGTCGTGGTCGCTCACGCCGGAGGAGTTGAACACGCCCCCGTCCGCGCCGAGCAGCCAGTAGCCGGAACCGTCCGAGGCGGCGGCGATGGCGACGATCGGCTGGTTCAGCGGCAGCTGGACGCTGATGTTCTCGAAGGCGGCGGTGCCGAAGGGCACCACCTCGGGCAGCTGCGCGAGGCCGTGGCTGACGGCGAGCAGGAAGCCGCCGGGCACCGCGGCGATGCCCACGACTCCCGCGGTCGGCGCGTGGTAGCCGGACTCCGGAGCCTCGGCCGGCGCGTCGCCGTACGGCACGACCGTGCCCGAGCCGGTCACCACCCAGCAGCCGCCCGCGTCCGGACAGGCGATGCCCGTGATGTCGGTGGGCACGGCGCCCGACGCGGGCGCCAGCGACTTCGAGTCGTCGCCGGAGACGACGTCCCCGAACCTCGTGACGAGCCAGTAGTCGGACGTCCCGTTGCCCGCCTCGGCGACGGCGACCATCGGCAGGGCCGCCACGTGCAGCGTCGCCACGGCCGTGGTCACGGGCTCGGGGGCGGCCGTCACACCTCCGGCGGCGGTGGGGACCTCGTCCGGAGCCGTGCCGCCGACCTTGAAGGTCTCGTGCAGATCCAGGTCGCCGCTCTCCGGTACGACGGCGGTGCCGGCGAAGGTCCCGGTGGATCCCGGCGAGACGCGCGCCTCACTGAGCTTGAGCACGCCGGGCGACTCCACGCCGGTGCACTGGGCGACCGCGTCCTGCGCGCCGACGGTGACCGCGTCTTGGCCCGAGTTCGCCCAGGTGTCCGAGCCGGTGTTCTTCAGGCGGACGGTGACGGAGACCGCGGTGCACGCCTTGAGCGCGGTGCCCGGGGCGATCGGGACGCTCTCGCCCGACACCGTCTGGCTCAGCGCCACACCGCCGACGGCGGCGAACCGGTAGGGCGGTGCCGAAGACGCAGGCGTGGGCGGGGTCTTATCCGAGTCGAAGAGCGCCACTGCCACGCACGCGATCACGCCGACGACGACCAGACCGGTGACGGTGCGCCCTGTTTTACCGCCGCCTCGGCGTTCCCGGTTCGATCGCCCGCCGTCCGAATGGTGTTCCCCGGGCCCGTTCCCGCCGCGGCGCCCCGAGACGGACGGCGTCGGCGTGCCGTAGGGCAGCGTCCCCTTCGCGGCTTCGGCCCGCTCCCGGGCGATCCGCTGCTGCATCGCCAGAATCGTCGCGTCCCGCTCCCGTTCGAGGGCTGCGATGCGCTGGATGACCGGGCCGGGCCACCACGCCTCGCCCTTGCCCGGCGCCTGGCGTTCCGTCGCCGCGATCAGCTTCTGCAGGGTCTTTTTGGCCTTCGCGGCCTGCTTGGCCGGGGACGGCGTGGTCTCCGAGGTCTCGAGGCAGGTCCGGATCGCGTCGAGCAGTCGAGGGTTGAGTTGGACGGTGTCGAGCCCGTGCACGTCGGCGGCCACCGAGGTCGGGTCCCGGCCGAGCACCGCCGCGTAGAGCACCTGGCCCAGGGCGTAGACGTCGCCGGTCGGCGTGTGCAGCCGCGCCGCCTCGTCGCGCGGATCGAGATACTCGGTGGAGGTCAGGTCGAACGGCGCCTGCGGGTCGGCCGCCTCGAAGTCGATGAGCACCGGCCCGTCCCGCCCGAGCAGCACGTTGTCCGGGCACACGTCGCCGTGCACGAGCCCCTTGGCGTGGATCCGCAGCAGCGCGGTGGCCAGGCCGAAGGCCAGCCGGGACACCGCCTGCTGGTCGGCCCAGTACGCCGGCTCGTTCTCGGACGGCCGACGCGGGTGGAACAGGTCGGTGAGCGAGGGCGCGGCGACATATCCGGTGGCCAGCCACGGTCCGGGCTCGGCCAGCTGTTCCTGCGCGTCGTAGAGGCGTTCGACATAAGGCCCCTGCGCCAGCCGCAGCGCGCGCGCCTCCCGCCCGACCCGCACCAGGGCGCCC
The DNA here is from genome assembly GCF_018139695.1 of Actinospica durhamensis. Taxonomy (GTDB): domain Bacteria; phylum Actinomycetota; class Actinomycetes; order Streptomycetales; family Catenulisporaceae; genus Actinospica; species Actinospica durhamensis. Next base: position 21,926 of record NZ_JAGSOG010000095.1, read on the forward strand.
TTGGCGTCGCCCGCCCGTGCCAGTTTGATCGCCAGGACGATCGACTGCGGGGCTGCCGAACTGCCGATATACACCACGTTGCGCGCCCGCACGCGTACCACGGCGGCGATGTCATGGCGTTTACGCCCCGTCCCCATGACAGACGACGGATCCAGCTCTCCGAGCTTGTGCATCGTGGCTCCTCCCCGCGGCCCGAAGGCTCGCGACGCCCTCCCTGGCGGGAGTATAAGACGGCCGGTCGTCCGCCGCCCACGGCTCGGTGAGATCGAGCACGAATATTCTCCGAATCCGGTTTTCCGCAGGTCGGCTGTGGCTATGCTGCGAGGGAACGCGGGGGATCCGCGGGTTCGGGCCAAGGGAGGGTTCGACGATGATCGGTGGGCACGGAGCGGGTGGGTACTACGATCCGGAGAGCATCGCGCAACACGCGCAGCTGACGCAGCAGCGGGCCGAGGACATCAGCACTGCCGTCAGTGCCTTGATGAGCGCCGCGCAGGAGCTCGAGCAGGTCTGGAGCGACCTGCCGGGCCGGCAGTTCAAGTCGGATTTCGACGAGTGGGCCGGGAGTGCCGGGCCGGTGGTGGAGCGGCTGGAGGAGTTCGCCCAGCGGCTGCGCGCCGCCGCCGCGCGCTACCAGGCGATCGCGGACGGGGCCGCGCCGTGACGTACTTCTACGACTACGCGGCGATGAACGATCTGGCGGCGCAGCTCGACGGCATCGCGCAGCGGCTCGACGACGCCTTCGGCCTGCTCGCGGCGGTCGGCGGCGACGCGCTGCCGCAGCCGGTGGCGGAGCGGCTCGACACCCTCGGCCAGGACGGCCGCGCCGCGGTGACGGCCCTGACCGACGGGGCGTCGGACGCGGCCGACACGCTGCGCGGCGTCGCGCAGGCGTACCAGGAGCTCTCGGCCTCGCTGCTGAGAGGGTAGGGCGGTGATCGGTGACACCGCTCGCTGGGCCGCGCTCGGCCTGGCGGATCCGGTCCCCGGCGACCCCGAGGCGCTCGCCACGCTCGTCCAGTGCCTGGCCGCGATGTCCGACGCGCTCGGCCAGGAGTCGGCCAGACTCGGCGGGATCGGCGTGGACCAGGACGGCATCCAGGCGGTCTGGACCGGCCCGCAGGCGCGCACGTTCGCCGCGTCGCACAGCGAACTGACGGTCCGGGTGAAGACGGCTCAGCAGGCCTTCGCCGATGCGCTCGAAGCTCTGGCCGCGTGGCAGTCCCACCTGGAGGTGCTCCAGCAGAACGCGCACCTGCTGCTCGGCCAGGCCGAGGCCGCGCCGGCCGAGGCCAGGTTCGTGGTGGAGGCGGAGCACGCGCAGCTGGAGCAGAACGCGACGGAGCAGGCGAGCGCGTGCGCGGCAGCGCTGGACCGCGCGGTGGAACTGATCGGCGCCTACCTTCCGCACCGCAGTTGGTGGGACGAGGTGACCGGCTTCGTGGACTCCTTCGTCGACGACGTCCTCGGTTTCGTCGGCGCGCTCTCGGACGTCCTCAATGAGATCAATAACTGGATGTCCATTGCTGCGCTCTGCCTCGCCCCGTTCCCGGTCATCGGCGAGTTCGTGGACGCGGTCGCGCTGGTCACCTCGGCGACGCAGGCAGGGGCCGACGTGGTGCTGTTCGCCGCGGGACGCAAGTCGCTCATGCAGGTAGGGGAGGACATCGGCGGCCTGGCTCTGAACTACGCCGGCGACGGGATCGGCGGCGAACGGGTCACGTCCGGGGTGAAGGAAGCCGACGACGCGGCGAAGGCCGCCGCGAAGGAAAGCGAGAACGCGGCCAAGGCCGGGGTGAACGACGGCGTGAAGGTCGGGCAGGACGCCGCCAAGGCCGGCCCGCACCACGACGAGTTGGCCGCGACGGGGGCGAAGGAGACCAAGGCTCCGAAGCAACCGGCGGAGGCGAGGGTTCCGAAGGCATCCAGCGAGGCGAAGGCTCCGACCGAGACGAAGGCTCCCAAGGCTCCGACCGAGGCGAAGGCTCCTCAGGAGGCTGGGAAGCCGTCCGTGTTCCGGGCTGCGGCGCACACGACGGTGCACCCGGTCGAGCGGATCCGCAACGCCGCCGAGGAGGTCGCCGATCACGGGTACGGGAAGACGATGAAAGGCTGGCTCGACACGCGCAACAAGAAGATCGTCAGCGGGCACCTGCTGCAGTTGGGCGGCAAGGGCGGGGACGTCGCGATCAACTGGCTGGGCGGCGACGACTCGACCGGGCAGGGTGGCTCAGGGCAGGGTGGTACGGGATGAACGCAGAGATCGAACTCGCTCTGCCCGAAGCCTGGTGGCAGGTCGATCCGCGCGCGGCGGACGAGGAACTCGAGCGGTGGATCGACGAACGGATCGCCGAGCGGTTCGCCGAGCAGTTCGCCGACGGCGGTCCGTCACCGTCACCGTCACCCGCAGAGCCCGACGAACAGCTTCGCGTCGCGCTCACGGGTGAGTGGTCGAAGCTGCTGCGCGCCGCGCGCTCGGCCGGAGCGGTGCTGTTCGCGGGCGGCTGGGCGATCGCGGAGGGCACCGACCGTCCGCTGGTCGCCGCGTCCCTGCTGCTGTCCCCGATCCCGGCGGCCGCTTCGCGCGAAGCCGAGGAACCAGGCCCGACCGCGGCGGCCGCCGAACCCGTGCGCACCGATGGCGACGCCGTCGCGACCGACACGCCCCCCGCGTCCGCCCCCACCCGCTCCAGCGTGACGCTCGACTCCGAAATGGGCCGGGTACTCAAGACGACGCAGCGTTCTACGACGCCGCTGCCGCAGGGGTGGGAGCTGCTCGGGCTCGAGGTCGCCTACACGTTCTGCGACCTCGAGCCGCAGTGGTCGCTGCGCTTCTCCACTCCTTCGGTCCGTCACGCCGAGCAGCTCATCGCCGTGTTCGACGACGTGGCCGCCGGATTCCGGGTCAGCCGGCCGTCGGGGGCGTGAGCAGGGGCGAGGCGATCTGCACCGCGTACGGCGTACTGCCGTCCTGGGTGGCGTGCCGCACCGCGCGGCCGGCGATCCCGGACGGCAGATTCGGCGCGCTCAGCGGCAGAACGGCCGCGTAGTCCTGCACCTGCGCCGGCCGCAGGTAGAGATTCTCCTCCGCATTCGCGGCCGGGCGCCAGGCACCTCCCGGCGGCAGCCGCAGGTCGGCGATGGAGCCGGTGACCGCGACGTGGATGCCGACGGACGGGCCGCGCTGGAGCAGCCGGGCGAGCGCGTCGCCGACCTCGGCTCCGCTGCGGGCCGATCGGCGGCCCTGCGCACTGGCGTTCTTGAGGCAGTCGAGCCAGCTCGGCCAGCCGTCGACCAGCAGGACCAGCACGGGTCGGGAGGCGAGCAGGGTTCCGGCGCGCTCGCGGGCCGCGAGGTGCTCGGCGAGTTCGTCGAGCAGCGCGAGAGCCGCGGTTTCGGGGTCTGATTCAGTGCCGTCCACGACGAGGCCCGCGTGCGGCAGCAGGCTCGCGGCGCGGGCGAGCCGCCCGCGGTCGCCGAAGTCCGCCGCGTACACCCGCAGCCGGTCCTCGTCGTACGCGCGGGCGGAGGCGAGCAGAGCGTGCAGCACCGTGGATCGGCCGGAGCGGTCCGTGCCGTGCACCGCGAGATTTCCGGAGTGCTCCGCGCCCAGGCGCCACACCGCAGGGCGCTGATCAAGGACCTCGGGGAGATCCGCGCGCCCGTAGCTCAGCAGCACCGGTCCGTCCCCCGGCGGCGCCGGCTCCGGCGTGAACTCGTCCCAGGGCAGACTGAGCGGCAGCTCGGCCAGCCACGGCCGCCACCGCACCTCGCGCATGCTGCGCCGCAGGGCTTCGTCCCGCGCCCGCACCGTGCTCGTGATCCACCGCACGTCGGGCGAGTCGGCCAGGTTGATCGCGCCGCGGTTGAGCGCGGGGGCCGGGGGCGGCCAGGCGGCCCGCACCCGCACCTCGTCGGATTCCAGCGGCCGGTGGTCGGTGAGCAGATGCCCGGCCTGGAAGAGCACCGGAGCCGAGCGTTCGCCGTGCTGGAGCAGGGCTCGACCCCTGGGCTGGTCCTGTAGTGCGACGGCCCGGCCGTGGCCGAGCAGCCGGGTCGAGTCGTCGGCGTTCAGAGCCAGGGCGATCATCTGCCCGACGCACTGGGAGCGGATACCGGGATCGATGTCCCCCGGGCGCTGCGAGCCGATGACGAGGTGGACGCCGGCCGAGCGGCCGAGCCGGGCGATCTGCGCCAGCCGGGCGGCGGCGCCGGGAACGGTCTTCGCCAAGGTCGCGTACTCGTCCACCACGACGAACAGGTGCGGCAGCGGCCACTGCGCGTTGGGCGGCAGCTCGCCGGAGTCGTGCAGCTGGTGATGGCGGATCAGACCGCCGTCGCCCAGCGCGCTGTTGCGCTCCTCGACCGCGGTCACCAGGGCCGTGAGCACCCGGCTGACCAGACGGTTCGCGTCGCCGCTGGTGAAGACGTCCGCGTTGGGCAGGGCGCGGTAGCAGTCGAAACTCGAGCTGTTCTTGAAGTCGATCAGCACGAACGCGACGCGGTCCGGCGGCTGGGAGGCGGCGAGCGAGCCGACCAGGCCGTGCAGCAGGACCGACTTGCCGAACCCGATGGTGCCCGCCAGGACCAGGTGCGGATCCTGGTCGAAGTCCACGAACACCGGGCCGTCGGCCGCCTGGCCGATCACCGCGCGCAGCCGGCGGTCGGCGGGCGCCGACCCCGGCGCGCCGGTGCCGGTGCGCGCCAGCAGTTCCGAGAGCGAGACCTCGTCCGGCAGCGAGGTGTCCTCGGGCCAGGGTCCCGGGTCGCGCAGACCGGCCAGCGCGCGGCCGAGCCGGTCCGACCAGGCGTCGGCGACCTGGTCTCCGGCCAGAGACAGGGTCCTGTTTCCCTCGCGGCTGCTGAGCACCAGCCGGCCGCGCGGCGCGCCCGCCTGCCCGTCCCGGTCCAGGTGCAGGGTCGCCCGGGTGCCCTCCGGCCGCCGGTCGGAGTGGGGGGCGACCGCGAGCACCCGCGCTCCCCGGCGCAGCAGTTCGGGAAGTTTGGGATGGGCGCGGCCGGCAGCGTCGTCCACCACGATCAGCAGGTCCTGGGCGCCCGCGGCGGCCGAGGCGGGCGGGCGGTGAGCTGTCTGATGATCTTGTCCAGCTGTGCCTTGTCCCCGAGCCGGGTGACGCGCACGTCCCCGTCGTCGGCCGCGGTGTGCGGCAGCCAGCGCGCCCAGGCCCAGGCGCGGCAGGCTTCCCCGTCGTCCGGGTCGACGAGTACGGCGATGGCCAGGTCGGCCGGCCCGCTCTGCACCGCGGCCTGCGCCACGAGCCACACGGCGGCGGCCCGGGTCGACTGGGGCGGCCCCACGATGCCGAGCGCGCCGTCGCGCGGCAGCGAGACGGTGACGGGTATGTCCTGCAGGGAGGTCGACTCGTCCGCGGACAGGTAGGAGGCCTCGGCGATGGTCTGATCGACCACCAGCCCGCGCTCCATCGCGCCGATGCCGACCCGCAGAGCGAGGAAGTCGGGGTCGGCCGGGTGCCGCTCCCACAGCCGGCTCGAGACGGTCAACGCCCGGCGGTAGAGCTCGCGCGGCTCCGGGTAGTCCGCCGCCAGCCGCCGCCGCTCCTCCTCGAGGCGCGCGCCCACGGCCTCGTTGAACTCCCGCCACCTGGCTTCGCGCTCTGCCCGGTGCTCCTTGGCGTGACCGTGACGCCGCACGTACCACTGGCGCGCGCCGGTGGACACGAGCGTGCTCGCCCCGAGGACGGGCAGTTCCAGCAGCATCGTCGCACTGTGCTCCACCGCGGCCATGGCGAGCATGCCGATCGTGCTGGTGGCGAACATCAACAGGGTGGTCGCCAGGACCCCGGAGCCCGCGTCCGGCTGCTGTTCGCCCGGCCGCTCGGGCAGCCGCCGGGGCAGCGGATGACCCTGTGGCGGCGGACGGTGGAACACACTGCGCCCGGAGTACTCGGCCCTCGGCCCGTCGGCGACGGCGGCGACGCGTCGCGGCGCGTCCTTGCCCGCGTGGATCTCGAGCGTCGTCCTGGGGCCGAGCCCGAGGACGGATCCCGGGACGAGGGGCGTCCACTGACGGGCCGCCAGCGGCGCGCCGTCGAGGTAGGTCCGGTGCCGCGAGCCCAGATCGTAGACGGCGAGCTCGGCCCCGCTCGCGCGCAGCTGCGCGTGTACGGGTTCGACGAACGGGTCCCCGCCGGACTGCGGCTCGCCGGACCCGAGACCTCCCGCCGCCGCGCCGCCGAGGCTCACGGCCCCGAGCTCGACCACGGACCCGTCGGCCGGCACGAGGATCTCATGCCCCGTATACGGCCCGGCGGTGACGTGCAGATGCAGCGCACCGCGATAGTCCGGTCCCGGCCCCGCATGCGGCGCGGCGGGCGACGGCGGCAGCAGCACCAGCACGTCCCCGGCCCGGATGCCGCTGTCGGACACCAGCCCGTCCGCCGCGAACGGCGTCCCGTCGCCCCGGCCGAGCCCGCAGCCGGCTTCGGCCGCGGCCAGCTCGGCCAGCTGCCGGGCCAGGTCGCCGATCCGCGCCTGTGCTCCAGCCTGGACATAAATGTCGAGTTCCCTGCCCTGAGACCTGACACTGCACGTGAAACCCATCGCGAATCCCTCTCGAGCCCCTTGCCCCGACCCTGCGCTTTCCCCACCGAGCTCATCCGTTCGCCTGCCGCAACAGCGTGCCACGCCGACTTCATCAGGGCACGTTGATCAGGCGCGGCGAGGCTGAAATGTGACTGCGGCGCCCGCGATCCGGTCCCTGGTCCCCGGTCCCGGCGCCCGGGACCGGTCCCGCGCGGCGTCCCTAGGATGCGGTTATGGCTGGACGGGGGAGCCCGGACGGGACCGTCGCGGGGCGCTACCGCATCAGCGCGGAGCTGGGCCGGGGCGGCATGGGCCGGGTGTGGCGGGCGTACGATCCGATGCTGGACCGGGACGTCGCGCTCAAGGAGATCGTGCTGCCGAGCGGGATGTCCGCGGACGAGCGGGGGCGGGCGCTGCTGCGGATCCGGCGCGAGGCGCGGGCGGCGGCCCGGTTGAACCACGCCGGAATCGTCCGCGTGCACGACATCGTCGAGCACGCGGGCTCCCCGATGATCGTGATGGAGTACCTCGACGGCCGGTCGCTGCGCGAGGTGATCGACATGCAGGGCCCGCTGCCGCTCGATCGGGCCGTCGCGCTCGGCGCCGCGGTGCTCGCCGCCCTCCGGCACGCGCACGCGGCCGGCGTCGTGCACCGGGATCTGAAGCCCGACAACATCATGGTGACCGCCGACGGGCGGATCGTGCTCACCGATTTCGGCATCGCCCGCGTCCTGGGCGAGCACACGCCGGTGACGGTCCCGGGGACGATCATCGGCACGCCGGCGTTCATGGCTCCGGAACTGATCGAGGGCAAGGCGCCCACCCCGGCCGCGGACCTGTGGTCGCTCGGCGCGACGCTGTACGCGGCGGTCGAGGGCCACCCGCCGTTCGAGGGCGGCTCGATCACCGAGCTCTGCCTCGCGATCCTGCTGCACCAGGCGCCCCCGGCCCGCAACGCACGCGAACTGACCGCCGTGCTCGACGGGCTGATGGTGAAGGACCCGGCGCAGCGCGCCACGGCAGCGTGGACGGAGGACCGGCTCGCCCACCTCGCGCACCGCGCGGCCGAGACCACCGTCACCGAGTCTTCGCGTCCGGG
>NZ_JAGSOG010000096.1 GCF_018139695.1 Actinospica durhamensis
GCCCCACACCGCGCCGTGCCCGCACCCCGCTCTGTGGCCCTCACCGCCGATGCCCCACACTCGCCGTGCCCCAGACCACTCTGTTGCACCCGGCTCTGTGGCCCCCGCCCGCCGTGGCTCACACCCGTCCGTGGCCCCACACCGCCCTGTAGCACGCGCAGCCCGTACCCCGCACCGCCCGCGCAGTCCGTAGCCTGCACCGCTCGGTGGCCCACACCGCTGTTTGACCCCATGCCGGTGCTGTGGCCGCCCACACCGCCCTGTGACCCGCACCACCCCGTGGCCCGCACCGCCCCGTTCGGCTCCATGGCGGTGCTGTGGCCCCTGCCCGTGCCGTGACCTCTGCCTGTGCTGTGGCCCTGTGTCGATTCTGTGACCCGGCACTCCTCCGCGCTTATCGGCCCCTTACACCGCGCCTGACATCGTCACGTACGACAGCGCACATCCCCGACAGCACAACGTCCGACGTGCGAAGCGACAGGCGAGGCGAGACACACCATGCGAAAGACGACGATCGGCTCGGCCACGGCAGGCGCCGTCCTGTGCGTGCTGGCACTGGCCGGATGCGCCGGCGGCCACCACGGATCGACTGCCGGGTCCGGCGCGATCCCCGGCGCCAACACCGTCACGACGTCCCCCGCGCCCACCAGTGGCGGCCAGGCGGGCGCGGACGGCGTCCCGTCCGGCACACCGACCGGCGTGGCCGCCGTCGACTCGGAGCTCAACTCCGTCGACCAGCAACTCGGCGTGGCCAACACAGACCTCTCCCAAGCCACGGCCGCACCCTCCGACGGCGGCTGATCCCGGCCTGCTCTGCGCGACCTGCACCCGATCCGACCGCGCATCCGCTTGGCCCAGTCCGTCTAGCCGTTTTCCGAAAAGGCAGGTCATCCACCATGAAGGCAGCACTCCGTATCGGCGCCATGACCGCGGGCGCCGCGCTCGTACTCGGCTCGGCCGGCGCGGCGTACGCGTCCTCCGCGAGCTCCACGAGCACGTCCACCCCCACGAACTCGTCCGGCTCCGGCCGCCTCGACACCGTCAAGGCGACCGCGCACGCCCGAATCGAGGGTCGCCTCGCGACGCTGCACGCGCTCGCCCTCGATGTGAGCGATTCGAAATACCTCACCTCGGACGAGAAGTCCGCGCTCGACAAGCAGATCGACTCCGACCTGTCCGGCCTGACCGCGCTCTCGTCGAAGATGGCCGCGGAGACAACCGCAGCCGCGGTCCGCACCGACGAGGTCGCGATGGTCGACGACTACCGCGTCTATCTGCTGATGGCGCCGCAGACCCGCCTGACCGAGGCACTCGCCGCCGAGTCTGACGCCGCCGCCACCCTGCAGAAGGCGTACACGGCCCTGTCCGACCTCGCCGCCAAGCAGTCCGGCGGCGCCACCGCGACGCAGAAGGCTGAGCTCGCGGACCTCCAGTCGGAAGTGTCCGCCGCACAGTCGGCCATCGCGAACCAGGTGTCGACCGAACTCGCCGTCCAGCCCGGCCCGGACGAGTCCGCGATCCACGCCTCCCTCGAGCCGGTCAAGGACGCCGTGAAGTCCGCACGCCAGGACCTGGTCAAGGCCCGCAGCGACGCGAAGCAGCTCCGCGCATCCCTGAAGTCATAGAGAATATTAAGCAGTAGATACACGCCGGGACCGACAAGTCCCGCCGCCGGGCCGCGCCCCATCACAGGGGCGCGGCCCTGTGCGTAGAAAACACGCCCCATCGCCAGAACGTAGGGCGGCGCAGGAACACGGCCCATCGCAGGCCCGCGACCCACCACGGTGATGCGCCTTCTCCCATCACCGGAACATGCCCCTTCATGGGAACGCGCCCGTCACGGATAGCACGGCTCACCTGCCCCGATCTGCCACAGTGGGCCGCGACTAATCTGCCGGTCACCCCGAGCAGCTCATCACCGGAACCCGCCCTGTCACTCACCGGAACGGGCTCATCACGAGAAGGCGCACCATCGCGAGCGCGCAGCTCATCATGGAAGCACGGCCAGTCGTCGAAACAGATCCCGTCGCGCGCCCAGACGAGAACACGATGCACCACCAGAACGCGCTTAGCGAAGCCACCGCACGCCACAAAAACGTGGCCCGTTGCCGGCACACTTCCTATTGCACGCGTCCGGATGAGAGCGCAGCTCATCACAAGTGGAGCGCGTATAGCTGGAGCGCGGCTCATCACCGGTACGTGGCCCGGCCGTGCCTTCCGCGCATCCCGATCACAGCCCGTGGAGCGATCGTCCGCTCGCGCCGCCCTGCGGACCGACCGTTCGGCTCCGCACTCGACACGCCGCGATCGGGCTTCCCGTTCCGCGCGTCGCGGATTGCGCGCACCCGGCCGCTCCTGCTGCCGCGCTTTTCTACGCGCCTTTCTGCGCGTCATAGCTCCTGCCGACTCCACACTCCTCTTCTGGCTTGGTGCGTCCTCCTGCGCGCTGCAGGAGGACGCAAAACTCGGCTGCCCCGCGGCCGCGCCGTTCGGGTCTCGGCTCAGTTGGCGAAGTCCTGCGTCAACCACACCGTCCCGGATGAGTCGATCGTCACCGCGATGCCGACCTCGGTGAAGCTCGAACTCAGAATATTGAGCCGGTGGCCGTCGTTCGGCGGCTTCTCGGCGAGCATGCTGTTGGTCAGGCTCACGGCCATCTTGGCCATCCCCGCCTGGGTGTCGGGCTCGGGGCCGCCTTCGCCGATGTTCTCGCCGCACGCGGTCCACTTCACTCCGGCGGCGGTCACGCGGTCGCCGATCGCGGGTTCGCCCGAGCACTGGTGCGACAGGCCGCAGCCGTTGGCCATGAGGTTGTTGTGCGCGGTCGCGCTCTTGATCAGGTCGGCGCTCATGGTGTACGGCGCCAGGCCGGCGGACTCGCGGGCCTGGTTGATGACCGCGAGCACCTGCTGGGCGGGCGTTTCGCTGCCGCTTGACGCGGAACTCGACGTCGTTGCCGGGGCTGCGGCGTGGGTGGCCTCTGCCGACGGGGAGGCGCTGTGGCTTGCCGCGTGCGTGGGCGAGGGCGTGGTTGATGGGGAAGTCTTGGAGGCCAAGGTGGATGGGACGACGACGGAACCTACCGATGCGACGCTGCTCGCCACTCCCCCGGCTTGACCGGTCGACGACGACTGGGCTGTCGATGTGCTCGGCGCTGGTCGCATGACGAGGATGACCGCCGCCGCGACGCCGAGTACCGACAGCACCACGGCTGCGAGTCCTATCGGTTTGCCGAAGACGGAGGCGATGCCCGTGTTCGACGACGTGCCTCCCGTGCCGCCTTTACCGGTTCCATGTGAACCGGCCTTGTGCCGTGCGCCGTGGCGACTGGGCTCTGGACGGGCCGTCGTTCCGTCGGCGCCGAAGCCCGCGTCGCCGCTGCCCGCGTACATATTGACGCCGCCGGCGTGTGTGCTGCCGAGGCCGCCGCTACCACCCACGTGCGTGACGCCGACGTCGTAGCCGGCGCTGGCACCGTTGGCACCGCTGCCGATGGCGTGGGCGAGACCGGTGCTGTACCCACCGGTGCCCAGAGCGGTACCGCCGGGACCGAGATATCCCAGTGGCGGTAGCAGCAGCGGAAGTCCGGCGAGCAACCGCTCCGGCGGAATCAGCCCGTCCGCGGCGGCCAGACAGCTACGGCACTCTCTGATGTGCCGCAGGAATCGTTTGCGCCAGATCGACGAGGTCTCGCCGTCCCAGTCCGCCGCGACTTCCCTCAGGTCCGGACATCCGGCCTCGAGCGCACGCAGCACCTGTCGACAGCCGTCGAGCTGCTCCTTCATCCGGCCGATCCGGACTGTGACGTGGTGAGGATCGAGCCTGAGCGCGTCGATGAGTTCCGCGCGGCTCATGTGTCCCGAGGCTTCGAGCCACCAGAGCCCGAGGAGGTCGCGGTGTTCCGGGTCCAGCCAGCGTGTCGCGCGGGCCGTCTCCCGCCGCTGCTCGGACAGGTCGAGTCGAAGCAGCGTATGGCCGACGAACTCGCTGCCGGGGTCCGGCTGGTCGAGCGGCTCGAACCGGTCCGCTGCCGCGTACGACTCGGCACGCCCGGAACGCAGGTAGGCACGGATCTGGTTGACCGTGACCGCCGCGAGCCACGCGCGCAGTCGCTCAGGGTCACGTAGGGAACCGAGGCTGCGTATGACGTTGACCATGACGTCCTGGACCACGTCGTCGACGTCCGCACTCGAGCGCAACGAACGGCGCACGATCGAATAGACCAGCGGCAGGCATTCCGCGACGACCGCATCGAGCGCCTGCGAGTCTCCCGATTGCGCGGCCTCGGCCAGCGCCGTGTCCACCAGTCCGACCACTTGCGGCACCTCTTCATCCTTTTCACGTGGTTTCCCGTCACTGCTCAGATGCACTGGGGTGCGTCCGGGTCACGGAAAATCCCGCCGAACGCCCATCCCATCACGTCGAGTGCAAAGGCATGGCAAGCTGGGAGCCATGGCTGTGAATCTTCCCCTCGTGCCGGCGCATTCCCGGCCTGACCTGCTCGCCCCGTCCACCGCCAAGGCGCTGGAGGAACTCGCCGACGTGCTCGACCCGGCTACCGTCGAGGTGGCCTCGATCGATCCGGCCCTCGCGGACACGGCGGCGTTCTGTGCGGAGTACGGCGTGGGCCTCGAGGAGTCGGCGAACTGCGTCGTGCTCGCGGGCAAGCGCGCCGGCGAGGTGGTCTACGCAGCTTGCATGGTGCTCGCCACCACCCGCGCGGACGTCAACGGCCTGGCACGCAAGCATCTGGGCGTGCGCAAGGTGTCGTTCGCGCCGATGGACGAGGCCGTGGGCCTGACCGGTATGGAGTACGGCGGCATCACTCCGGTCGGCCTGCCTGCCGACTGGCCGATCCTGGTCGACCGCGCCGTAGCCGAAGCGCCACGCGTGGTGATCGGCTCGGGCGTTCGCGGGTCCAAGCTGTGGCTGCCCGGCGCGGCCCTCGCTCAGCTCCCGTCCGCCGTAGTGCTCGACGGCCTCGGCATCCCGGTCGAACCGCGCGATTAGCGAAGCGAACTGCGCGCTCGACGCGGCCAGACTGGCACGTGGCGATGAGCCGATAGGCCAACCTTGGGGCCGTCATCACGCCCACCGCTCGCTGCCGACTGACTGGGCACTCACCGGCCGTGCGCTGCACGCTGACAGCGCCGGCGGTCAAATCCGCGGAGACGCAGATAGCTGCGACGCCGGGGATTTTCGACCGGAAGCCTGGTGGCGGCGACGGGCTAGCCCTACCGCTACTCCCGTACTCCTCTCGCGCCGCGCGTGACGGTCAGTTGGCCGGTCAGTTGGCCCGTCCGTTTTCTGACCGGTTCTCCGACCCTCCCGTGCGGCGCACCACTATTCGGCCCGAATCGAGATCGACTGCGCCGGAGGGCGGCGCGCCGGGAGCCTCGTCTTCGCGAAGTACGAGCGTGACCTGACGCTGCTTCAGTTCCTGTGCCTTCCCCGGCGCCAGATTCGCATGCAGCACCTCGAATCCGGTTGCGGACACCGGCCGGCTCCCACGCTCACGCCGCCACGGCGCCAACCCGGCCTTGCCGAGCGCGAGCAGCAGGTGGTCCACGATGGCGAGCAGTACGAGCAGCACCACCAGTGCGGGCAGGGACAGGAACCAAATGATCACAAACGGTAAACGTCTGTTGCTGTGAGCGAGTTCCCGGAATCGAGGTATGAATTTTCCGGCGTCGATGTGGTTGCTCTCGCACGCTAAGAGAGCTCGCGGCCAGGGGCGGATGTTAGGGCCGATTGCCAGGGCTGGTAGTCAGAATCTGTTGACGGGGCGCGTCGCCGGGGAACGTTGGCGGGGTTTGCCAGGGCCCGGGGGTCAGGCCCGTCGCGAATGTCAGGACTGTGATCAAGCCTGGCGCTCAGGGGCGGGCGATGTCCTGGCTGTCCATGCCTCCTCAGGAGCCGACGATGGTCCGGTATTGTCGCCTGGGCACGCGGGGGCGGGGGCAATCGAGACGGTTGCGCGGGCGGCGAGGTCCGTCACCGCCTGCACGAAGCCGAAAAGCGGCCAGCCGATGCGCTCCGGAACACGCACAGCGCGACGATCGCCAAGCGCCGGATTATCCAGCACCAGCGCGCACCGACCAGGCAAACGGCAGCCAGGCCCAGTGCACACCGAACAGAGACAACGGCAGCATGTAGAGCGCGGCGAGCAGGATCAGAGCAGCACACTGCGAATCGTGGGTCCGGGCTGACGCGGCTGCAGGAGCAATGCCGCCGTCGGTGGCACGGAGCCATCGCCAGCAGCACCGCAGGCCCAGCCAGGCCCGACCTTTCGGCGATGCTGGCAGCAGCCTGATGGTCGTGATCAAGCCGAGCCCGGCCGACATCGTCCATCCGCACGAACCCGAAGCCGTAGACCCGCAGTGTCGTCCCGGTCATCGCCGAAACCAGTTCCCACGAACGAATCCACCCGCACCCTCTCGCGATGGCGTCATGATGGGCGACCACGGTCACAGGGTACTGACCTGCGACAGTGGCGCCCTTCATGCTTGACGCTCATCCCGGATTGCGCCGAGGCACCTCTACGAACGCTGAGGAATCTCGGGAGGCGGCCCACCGCACTCTGCGGCTGTTCGGTGGGTTATGCGGCGACGGCGAGGGCTAGGGGCAGGACTGCGGGTGCGCCGGCTTGGTGCAGGAGGCGGGCGGCGACGGTGATGGTCCAGCCGGAGTCGACGAGGTCGTCGACGAGCAGGACGGGGCCGGGGCAGTCGGCGAGGCGTTGGCGCAGTTGCGGGCCGAGGTCGAAGGCCTCGTAGACGGAGCGCAGGCGCCAGGCGCTGTTGCTCGGGCCGGTGTGCCCGTCGTCGCGCACACGGTCCAGGCTTCCGGCGATCGGGAGCCTGCCGATCTCGGAGATTCCCTCGGCGAGCGAGGCGACCAGGTGCGGCCTGCTGCGCGAGGGGATGGTGACGATGCCGACCGGCCGTCCGACCCCGCTCCACGGGCCACCGGGCGCGTCGTTCGCCGCCCACTCCTTGAGTACGTTGACCATCGCGCCGAGCAGCTGGGGGCGCACCGGCTGGTCGGGCACGCCCGGCCCGAGCAGGTCGCGTAGGGCCGCGCCCCAGCCGAGGTCGGTGAGCCGGGCCAGCGCCCGGCCCTCGGCCGCCTGTTCCCCGGCCGGGATCTTCCCCTTGAGATCCACCCCGACGGCGCTCATGCCACTCGGCCACTGCCGCCGCGCCTCGATCGTCACCCACGCGCGCTTGGCGTGGTTTCCCGCGGCATCGACCACGCTCGCGTTCACGGTCGCGTCGCGCCGCTCGCCGGTGCAGTTGTCGCAGCGCCCGCACGGTGCGGCTTCGGGATCGTCGAGCTGGCGGCGGAGGAACTCCATCCGGCACTCCCGCGTCGTGGCGTATTCGAGCATGGCCCGCTGCTCCGCTTCGCGGGCCGCCGTGATGCGCGTGTACCGCTCGGCGTCGTAGAACCACGGCTGGCCGGTGGAGATCCAGCCGCCCTGCACCCGCTTGACCGCGCCGTCCGCGTCCAGGACCTTGAGCAGCAGTTCAAGGCGTGAGCGCTTGAGGTTCACCAGCGGCTCGAGCGCCATGGTCGAGAGCGGTTTGGCCGCGCCGGCGAGAGCTTCGAGGACCCGCTCGACCGTCGCCTGCGGCGGGAAGGCGAGCGAGGTGAAATACCGCCAGATCTCCTTGTCCTCCACGCCCGGCAGCAACACCACCTCGGCACGCTCGACGCCGCGTCCGGCCCGCCCGACCTGCTGGTAGTAGGCGATCGGCGACGAGGGCGCGCCCAGGTGCACCACGAAGCCGAGGTCGGGCTTGTCGAAGCCCATGCCGAGGGCCGAGGTGGCAACCAGTGCCTTGATCTTGTTGTCCAGCAGGTCCTGCTCGCCCCGCTGACGGTCCTCGTCCTCGGTGCGGCCGGTATATGAGGCCACTTCGTGTCCACGCGAGCGCAGGAAGTCCGCAGTCTCCGCGGCCGCCGCGACCGTCAGGGTGTAGATGATCCCGGAGCCGGGCAGCTGCGGCAGGTGCTCGGCCAGCCAGCCGAGGCGGCTGGCCGCGTCAGGCAGCGAGAGCACGGACAGGTACAGCGACTCGCGGTCCAGCGGGCCACGCAGCACCAACGCCGACTCGGCCCCGGTCCCGAGCTGCTCGGCCACATCCTGGGTCACCCGCGCGTTCGCCGTGGCCGTGGTGGCGAGCACCGGCAGTCCCGGCTCGAGCGAACCGATCAAATCCCGCAAGCGGCGATAGTCCGGACGGAAGTCGTGGCCCCAGTCGCTCACGCTGTGGGCCTCGTCGACCACCAGCAGACCCACCGTCGCGGCCAGCCGCGGCAGCACCTCGTCCCGGAAGGACGGGTTGTTCAACCGCTCCGGTGAGATCAGCAGCACATCCACCGCACCCGCCGCGATCTCGGCCTGGACCCCCTCCCACTCGTGCAGGTTCGCCGAGTTGATCGTGCGCGCGTGAATCCCGGCCCGATCGGCCGCGGCCACCTGGTTGCGCATCAGGGCCAGCAGCGGCGAGACGATCACCGTCGGCCCGGCACCCTGCGCGCGCAGCAGCGACGTGGCGACGAAGTACACCGCGGACTTGCCCCAACCGGTGCGCTGGACCACCAGACACCGCCGCCGCTCGGCCACCAGCGCCTCGATCGCCTGCCACTGATCCTCACGCAGCCGCGCGCCCTCGCCCGCGAGCGCCCGCAGCACCCGCTCCGCTTCCGCGCGCATCGCCGCCCGGTCCGTCATCTCCGCCATGCCCCCATCTTGACCCACCCCGCAGACACGCGGCGCAGGAAATGGATCTTCCACCCGTTCGGCGTGCTCGGATGATGATCGGATTGGCGGCCCCGTGAACGGGTCATGGGTGAGGCCAGCGCCGCCTACTTCATGGCTGGCCACCCCACAACCGTCTACCTCACAACTGGCGAACCGTGACTGCTATCTCACCAATCTCACCGCGCACCTCACTGCGCGGCCGGCGGCTGGTCGACGCGGACCAGGTTGCCGGCCGGGTCGCGCACGGCGAAGTCGCGGGTACCCCAGGGCTGGTCGGCGGGCTCCTGCACGATCTCCGCGCCGGCCGCGTTCACCTGCTTGAAGGCGGCGTCGAGGTCGTCGGTGTGGAAGTACACGCCGTTGAGGGCGCCCTTGGCGGCGAGTGCGGCGAGGGCGTCGTGGTCGGCGGGCGAGCCGTTGAGGTAGTTCGTCAGCACGATCGAGACGTCGGGCTGCTTGGCCGAGCCGACCGTGATCCAGCGGAACGCGTCGCGCTTGACGTCGTTGCGCATCTCCAGGCCGAGGGCGTCGCGGTAGAAGCCCAGCGCGACGTCGGGGTCGTGCACGAGAACGAAACAGGTAGAAATTGTCATGTCCATGCCGCCAACCCTAGGCAGCGGGCGGCCCGCGCGCTTCTCCGATCCTGATCGCTTCAGACCGGCTCCGACCGCGCCTCCGACGGGACCTCCGACGGGGCTTTCGACCAGGCAGACGGGGCCTTCCACGCGTCCAGCCAGGTAGCCTCGGGGCATGCAGGCGAAGCTCTCATCCTTGTTCATATATCCGGTGAAGTCCTGCCGGCGGGTGGAGACCGAGACCGCCACGGTCGAGCCCTGGGGTCTCGCCGGCGACCGCCGTTGGGTGGTCACCGACCCCGACGGCCAGATGTACACGCAGCGCGACCTGCCTCGCATGGCGCTGATTCGCGCGGCCTACGGTGCGGACGACCGGCTGCTGCTGTCCGCGCCCGGCCTGCCCGATCTCGAGGTATCGCCTCCGCGCCGATCCGAGGGCGCGGCGACGGCCGAGGTCTCGGTCTGGCACTTCCTCGGACCTGCCGCCTGGGCTGGAGCCGAGGCCGACGTCTGGCTGAGCCACGCTCTGGAGCAGCCGAGTCGGCTCGCCCATATGGACGACACGTCGGTCCGCGCGGTGAACCCCGACTTCGGCCGCACGGATGACCGGGTCTCCTTCGCCGACGGGTATCCCCTGCTGCTCGCGACCACCGCGTCGCTCGCCGCGCTCAACGCCTCGATCGCGGAGATGGGCGGCGAGGGCGTGCCGATGACCAGGTTCCGGCCGAACGTGGTCATCGAGGGCACCGAGCCCTGGGCCGAGGACCATTGGAAGCGGGTACAGATCGGCGGGCAGGGATTCCGCGTGGCCAAGCCGTGCGGACGCTGCATCGTGACGACCGTGGACCCGGAACGGGGTGAGCTCACGGGCCAGCAGCCGCTGAAGGCGCTGCGCAAGCACCGCCGCAGCGGGAAGGACGCCCTGTTCGGCATGAATCTGATCCCGGACACCGTCGGCCCGCTGACGGTCGGCGACCGGTTCACGGTGCTGGACTGACCGGTCGACCGTGCCGGACTCAGGTGCCGGCGGGTGTGGCGGGCTCAAGGCCCCCCGATTGGCGCCCACCCCGCTCGGCTGAAAGCTTCACCACATCCGGCTCAATACGGCGCCGTCCGCACCCGCCGCACCCGCCCTCCGCGACGGACTGTCATACCGCGTGCGCACGCTCGGGACCCACGTCCGAGCCTGTATGAGAATGGCGCCGCGAGCCTGAGAACCACACAGGTGTTGTTCGGGCAATTCTTAGCCACGGGCCGGTCAGGGCCTCACATGACGTGGATATCCTCCTTTCATGTCAATACCGCATGACTCTCCCCAACCCGCCGCCCCGCCCGGCTGGTATCCCACGGGGGAGACGGGCCCGGACGGAGCGCCCGTCGAACGCTGGTGGGACGGCAGCGTGTGGAGCGCGATGGTGCGGCCGCTGGGGGGCGGCACCTTCGGCCCGCCGCGGCGCGGCCGCAGCCCTCGCGCCAAGGCCCTGATCGCCGCGGCCACGGTGGTGGTCCTCGCGGGCGCCGGCACAGGCCTGTACTTCGGTCTGCACAACAGCAACTCGAGCACGCCGACCGCGCAGTCGACCCCGCAGGCCACCACCGGAAACGGCGGCAGCGGCCTGGGCGGGCTCGGCGGCGGTACCGGAAACGGTGGCGGCTCCGGCGGCCTCGGCGGGACCGGGTCCTCCCCGTCCCCGCAGCCCACGGTCACCGGCGGCTCCAGTTCGACCGTCACCGACCCGATCGACAGCCTGACCATCCCGGTGCCCTCCGGCTGGACCGGCACGTCCGGTTCGACCAGCGGCGAGGGTTCCTGGCCTTCGCTGTCCACCGGCAGCTACACCTGCCCGAGCGCGCTGGCCCAGCAGAACGGGTCGAGCTCGAGCGCCACGGCGTGCACGCGCGGCGGGGTCAACTTCAACACCGCTCAGGGCTCGGACGTGAAGTCCACCGTCGAGTCGGAGATCGCCCAGGTCGCGAAGGGCAACTACGGCACCCTGTCCTCGCACTCCGTGGTCAGCGAGGGCGCGATCTCGGTCGCCGGGCGCACCGGCTACCAGATCACCTGGAGCGTGGTGCCGAACTACACCGGCCCCAGCGGCACGGTGCAGCTCATCGCGCTGCCCGACCCCGAGCTCTCCGGCTACCTCGCGCTGATCGACATCGGCCTGGACAAGTCGAGCCAGGCGCCGAGCCTGAGCAGCGTGGACTCGCAGATCATCAACAACATCACCGACTCGAGCGCGGCCGGGGCGTAAGGCACCGGCCGGGCGTCCGCGGGAGCGCCGCAGCAGCGCTCCGCGAGCAACCGGCGGCAAAGCAGCAGATCGCGCCCGTCGCAGTGCCCGAATTCCCGCCGTCGAGCGGGGGAACGGGCACGGCGGCGGGCGCGAAGCGTGTCAGGGCCGGGGCCGACGCCGGGCCCGCACGCTCACAGCTTCCGCAGTCTCACCCGTTCGATCCGGTGATCAGGCCCCTTACGCAGGACGAGGGTGGCCCGACCCCGCGTCGGCAGCACGTTCTCGACCAGGTTCAGCCGGTTGATCCCGGCCCACACGCCGCGGGCGAACTCCAGCGCCTCCGCCTCGGGCAGCTGGGTGAAGCGCCGGAAGTACGAACTCGGATCCGTGAACGCCGTCTCCCGCAGCTTCCGGAAGCGCTCCAGATACCAGGCCTCGATGTCGGGTTCGCGCGCGTCCACGTAGATGCTGAAGTCGAAGTAGTCGGCCAGCGCCATACGCGTACGTCCGTCCTGGCCCGGCAACGCGGGTTGCAGCACATTGAGGCCCTCGACGATGAGGATGTCCGGCCGGTGCACGACGGCGCGCTCCTCCGGCACGATGTCGTACACGAGATGGGAGTAGACCGGCGCGCTCACCTCGGCCTTGCCCGACTTGATGTCGGCGACGAAGCGGGTCAGGGCACGGCGGTCGTAGGACTCGGGGAAACCCTTGCGCCGCATCAGGCCGCGGCGCTCGAGCTCGGCGTTGGGCATGAGGAATCCGTCGGTGGTCACCAGCTCCACGCGCGGGTGCTCGGGCCAGCGGGCCAGCAGCGCCCGCAGCAGGCGCGCGGTGGTGGACTTTCCGACCGCCACGCTCCCGGCCACGCCGATGACGAACGGCGTCGCACGTCCCCGGCCCTGCGCGGGCGTGTCGCCGAGGAAGGTCTCCACCGCGCCACGCAGTTCGTGGACGGCGCCCACGTACAGGTTCAGCAGCCGCGAGATCGGCAGGTACATCTCGCGCACCTCGTCGAGGTCGATCTCGTCGCCGAGGCCGCGCAGATTCTCGACCTCCTCGGCGTTCAGGGACAGCGGCGTGCGCTCACGCAGCCGGCTCCACGCGTCGCGGTCGAGGTCCACATAGGGGCTGGCCGGGGCGAGTTCCCCGGCTTGAGGCAAGATCGGCACGTCCCTCATTCTGGCTGATTCGTCCGGGTGGCTCCCGCGCGAGGGTGCACTAGGGTTTGCCGCATGCGGATCGTACCCATGGCCGACGAGCATGCCGAGGGTGTCCTGACGGTATATCAGTCCGGCTTGGACACGGGGGACGCGTCGTTCCAGGAGTTCGCGCCGGACTGGTCGGAGTTCAGTGACGGAAAGCTGCCCGAGCACCGTTTCGTCGCGCTCGACGAGGCCGGGCGGGTGCTCGGTTGGGCGGCGGTCTCGGCGGTGTCGAAGCGGGCGGTCTACGCGGGCGTCGTCGAGGTCTCGGTCTATGTCGCCGCTGCCGCACGTGGAGCCGGCGTCGGCGGCGCGCTGCTCGATCGGCTCATCGCCTCGACGGAGGACGCGGGGATCTGGACGCTGCGCGCGGGCATCTTCCCGGAGAACGCACCATCCCTCGCGCTGCACGTACGCGCCGGATTCCGGCAGGTGGGTGTGCACGAGAAGCTGGGCAGGCACGGCGATCGCGGCTGGCGCGACGTGGTGTTGCTGGAGCGGCGCAGCGAGCGCGTCGGGTAGGGCCCGGCGCGGCGGCGTGCCGACGGGCGCGGGGCGGCCGAGATCAGATGAGGTGGAAGGCCACCAGCCCGCCGACGCCCAGCAGCGCGGCGGCGGTCAGCAGGTTCGCCCGGCGCTCGATCCACGGTGAGGTCAGCCGCGCGGCGCCGAAGGACGCGGCCACAGTCAGGCCGACGATCGTGAGCACCGTGGCGCCCGCGAAGGCCAGGAGCGAGCCCACGCCCGCGGTGGCGCCCAGCGCTCCGGCGGCGAGGAACACCGGAAGGATCGTCAGATCCGGCGAGGCGGCCGCGCCGAAAGGGACGGCGAGCGCGAGTGCGCCCCGCAGCCGGCCGGAGTTGGACCCGGGTCGGTGCTCGGCCACGTCAGCGGGCTCATGCTCGTGCGCGTGACCGTGCGGATGCGGGTGCGGGTGCGGGTGCGGATGCGGGTGCTCATGCCCGTGCTCGTGGTCGTGGTCGTGGTCGTGGTCGTGCGACTGCTCATGACCGTGGTCGTGCGACTGCCCGTGCGCATGCCCATGCTGCCCGTGCTCGTGTGAATGCCCCCGCCCGTGCCGGTGCCCACGCCCCGCCAGCTCCAGGACCGCGAACACCACCCCCGTCACGATCAGCACGCCGCCGACCATCACGTCCTCGTCGCGCACGATCGTCGAGCGCAGCCGCAGGCCCACGGCGATCACCACCGCGCCGAGCAGCAGCGAGAGCAGGACGTGGGCGACCGCGGCGGTCAGCGAGCGTCGCAGCACGCGGCCGAGCGGGTCCCGGCGGGCGCGGCCGAGCAGGGCGAGGGGCACCCAGTGGTCGGGCAGGATCGCGTGCCCGGCACCCACGCCGGCGGCGGCGAGCATCAGTGCGAAGGCTGAGTTCATACCGCCAGGCTAACACTCCATATTCGCAAGAGTGAAGATGAGAAGATAATGCGGATTCCTGGTTCCTGCAGAACTTTCGCAAGTGGGAGGATGAGGCATGGCCAATCCCGCAGCGTCCGGCGACCATCCCACGGAACACCACAAACCCGCGCTCGGCCCCACGCTGCCCGACGCCCTGGTCCAGACCGCGGTCGGCTACCTCGACATGCTCGCCGAACCCACCCGCCTGCGCCTGCTGTGGGCGCTGCGGGACGGAGAGTTCGGCGTCAGCACCCTGGCCGAGACCGCCCGCTGCACCCCGACCGCGGCCAGCCAGCACCTGGCCAAGCTGCGCCTGGCCGGACTGGTCGACCAGCGCGCGGCGGGCCGGGCCCGGTACTACCGGCTGCGCGGGGACCACATCAGGCGCCTGCTGGACGAGGCACTCGGCCAGGCCGAGCACGAGGTCGAGGGCATTCCGCACGACTGAACCAGGTACCGGACGACCCCGGACCCGACCGGACGACCCGAACGGACTCCGCTGCCCCGAGGCGACCCCCGCGTTCTGTCGGAGGGCCGTGGCAAAGTGGGCACTAAGCGAAACCAGACGATCACGTTCGGCGTTTCAGGAGGTAGCGGATCCATGCCCGACACCACTCTCCCGCACCCGCAGGGTGCCGTTTGTTGGCTCGACATGCTGCTCGCGGGGCAGGACGAGGCCTTGGCGTTCTACCAGCCGCTGTTCGGGTGGAGCGGCTCCCCCGATCCGAACGACCCGACCAAGTACGCGGTGCAGACGGTCGCGGGCAAGGCCGTCGCGGGGATCGGCATGATGCCCCCGAGCGAGCCGCTGATGCCCTGGACGGGGTACTTCGCCGTGACCGACCTTGAGGCGGCCGTCGCGCGGATCGGCGCGAACGGCGGCGGGGTCATCGTCGGGCCGATGGAGGCGCCGGGGCACGGCCGCTTCGCGCACGGCACGGACCCGGCCGGGGCGCACTTCGGGCTGTGGGAGGCCGGGCCGTTCCCGGGCTTCCAGATCTGGGGCGAACCCGGCTGCATGACCTGGTTCGAGCTCGTCACCACCGAGGGCAAGAGCTCGGCCGAGTTCTACGCGGCGCTGTTCGAGTGCACGGCGGAGCCGATGGACGCGATGCCGGACGCGTACTGGACGCTCCAGGTCGAGGGCCAGCCGAGGGCCGGGATCTTCCAGGTGGACGCGTCGACCAAGCCGTACTGGCGGCCGTACTTCCTGGTGCGGAACCCGGATGAGGCAGCGGCGGCGGCTCAGGCGGCCGGGGCGCGGCTGGTCAACCCGCCGATGGACACGCCGTTCGGCCGGATGGCCACGCTCAACGACCCGAACGGGATCGAGATCCGGATCACGTCGATGCCGGAGGAGATGCCCGAGGGGATGTGACGGCGGGCTCGCGGGTATCGGCGGGCTTGCGGGTATCGGGGGGCTCGCGGGTGTAGCGCGACGAGCCGGACGCCCGTCCGAGGGGTCGTCGGCCGACGGTCCGGCCCGTCGCAGTCCCCCCGGCCACCGCACGGGGAACCGTCCCCGGACAGGTGCGAACGCGGCCGGCGCCCCTCCGTCGCCGCCCGTGCACCGGACCAGCATGGCGGCCCCCGCTGCCCGGCGGGAGGTCTAAACCATGGCGGAAACCTGCCGTGGCGCAACTACGCCACCGAGCGCGCCCGCCTGGTGACGCAGCCGGATCCGCAGCCGTGGCACTGGTCGCGTACGGGAACGAATGGATAGGCTGACCAACCGTCAGGCGGCGGGCGGGCGACTGGGAGGGACGCACATGGCCGAGCACGGGGCCGTGGACGAAGGCGGGAGCGCCGAGGCCGGGGCGCAAGCCGAGGCCGACGGGGCGCGGCAGCAGACCGCGGGTACGACGGGGCACCTCGCGACCGGACACCTCGCGACCGCTGAGCACGCGGCGGTGGAGCACGCGGCGGTGGTCGGCGTGGCGGCCGACGTCACCATGGTCGACATCACCATGATGGCCGGCGCCACGACCAAGACCCCTGCGGCCACAATCCCCGTGGTCGAGAGCGCTGCGATCGACAGCGTGGCGGCGATGGGAGCCACCCCCAGACGCCCGACGCTGCACGGCGAATTCGCCCGCGTCGTACGGGACCGGCCGGACTGGCTCTACGGCATGCTCTGCAGCTGGGGCATCGGCTACGGCTTCCTGGCCTACCTCGTGCTGTTCACCCACCCGAACCTCACCGGCGACCCGACGACCGTCGTCGTGCTCGTCGTACTCACGGCGATCGCGGACGGCTCGCTCACCAACCAGCTCGCCGCCGAGCCCGAGTGGGCCTCCGCGCTGCTGCGCTCCGGCGAGGACCCGGCCCGGATCCTGCGCGTACGCAACCTGATGCTGCTGCTGTGCGAGCTCGCGTACGTCGCGTCGGTGGTCGCGCTGATCGCGTGGCTCGGGCACACCGACTCCTGGATACCGCGCGCGCTGCCGCAGCTGGCCGTACTGCCGCTGGCGCCGATCGCCCTGGGCAACCTCAGTTCCGTGCTGGTGCCGACGCCGTTCATGCGGCTCAACTGCCGGTTCCAGGCGCCGAAGACGTGGGTGCGCTGGGCCCTGTACATCGCGATCCCACTGATGTTGAGCACGTACTCGCTCGCGCTCTACTGGCTGCCCTCGCGGGTCGAGCAGCACTTCGAGCCGAAGCTGCTCAAGCGGGTGGGCGATCTCAAGCACCTCACCATCACCCAGGCCTCGGCCACGCACGTCTACGTCACGATCTGGCTGGTCATCATCCCGCTGTGGCAGCTGCTCGTGTGGCTGTTCGCGCTCAAGCTCGCCGACGGGCTGGCCCGGATGCGCCGGCACGGCCTGGCCCGGCTGATGGACCGGCACGTCGAGCTGGCCGGCGGCCTGCCCCCGCTCACCCTCTACCAGTCGGTTCGCGCGCTGCCCGCCAAGTTCCGCGAGATCCCCACGGACGTGCGCGCCGAGCTGCGCGCGATCAGCTCGGAGTTGCTGGAGGCTTCGACCACCTTCTCCCGTTTGTAACAGGTCTGGTACGTGGAAACCGCTGATTACCCTCGGGTTCGTGCTGACAGCCCCCGCCGCACTGTGGCAGGGTGGCAACCGGTAGAGCCCGGGTGCGGGTCGGGCGCATTGAGTTCGACGTGGGGATAGAGCGCGTGGAAAAGGGCATAGCCGGTCGAGACGACCGGATACGGGCGGCTGCCCGGCCCCTGCTGGCGGTGGGCCTCACCCTGCTGCTGGCCGTGGGCGCCGTGTCGCTCGCCTCGGCGAAGGGCTCGACGATCCACGCGAACGGGACGCTGTCCCACCTGTGGCTGTTGTTCGCCTTCCTCTCCTTCGCCGGTGCCGCGTCCGCGGCCTACCAGCTGCTGATCCGAAGGTTCGGGTCGGAAAGGTCCTCCGAGGCGGCGCAGCGGTTCAACCGTGCTCTGATCGCCGTCGCCGCGATCATGGCCGTCGTGCTTCCCGCCGCCTTTTACCTGGCCCGGCCCACCGCCGGCGGAGGCAACGGCGCCGAGAGCTGCGCGGGCTGCGTCGATCCCTTGCCCAGCGGAGCCCGGCCCATCGTCGAGACGGCCGTTCCCGACTACCGGACTCCGCGTCCGCCCAAGGGCTTCCATCTCGGTCCGCTGCTGATGATCGTGGGCATCACGGTAGGGGTGCTGATCATCGCGATCGTGCTCTACTTCGTGGTGCGGATGCTGCGTATGCAGCATCCGCAGCCGATCCAGGGATATGCGCTGCCGTCGCAGGAGATGGTGGACGACGCGGACCTCGAGCGCGCGATGCTGGCCGGCCGCGACGCACTCGAAGGCGAGGCCAGAGCGGCGATCATCGCCTGCTACGCGGCGATGGAACAGTCGCTCGAGGCGGCGGGCGTACCCCTGCTGAGCTCGGACAGCCCGGCCGACCTGCTGGCCCGTGCCGCGGCCGGCGGCCTGATCGAGGGCGGCGCGCCCGCCCGCCTGGCCGAGCTCTTCCGCGAGGCGCGGTTCTCCACCCACCCGATGAACGACGCCCGCCTCACCGAGGCCCGCGCCGCACTCGACGAGATCCTGGCCCAGGTGACGGCGCGTCAGGCCGCCGCGGCGGCCCGGCTCGCCGAGGCCGCGGCTCAGGCGGCGGCCGAGAAGGCCGAGAAGGCCGCCGCGAGCGCCGCGGCGCCCGGCGGCGGGCGGACGGGCAAGCGGTGAAGGTCGACATACCGGGCGCGGTCCGCGCCCACCCGAGCACGAAGGCGGTGGCCTGGTGAGGACCGGTTCCCCGAGGGCGCGCGTAGCCGCCGCGAACCCGTACGAAGAACAGCGCGACCGGCTCCCCGCGGTGCGCACGCTCGCGGGGTGGTCGCTCGGGTCGGCCGTGATCGCCGAGGTCTGCCTCGCACTCGTCGGCGGCGGCTCCGCGGCCGCGGTGGGCCTGGCCGTGATCGGCGCCGCCATCATCGCCGTGCTCTGCTACGTCGCCGGGGCCGAGGTGCTCGACGGCCAGTACCGCAAACCCCTGCGGCTGGTGCGCAAGCGCCACCTCAGCATGCTCGGCTGGACCGCGCTGGTCTCCTCCGCCCGCAGCTCGGCCACCGGTTTCGCGCACGGCGCCCGGCCCGAGCTGCAGCGCCTCTACGCGGTGCGCCTGGCCGAGAAGCACGGCGTGAGCCTGCTCCGGGATCCGGAGAAGGCGGCCGCGCTGATCGGCCCCGAACTGTGGCCCTGGATCGACCCGAGCCGCCCCGCCCCGATGCCCGCCACCCGGGCGCCGCACCTGGCGCTGGACCGGCGCAGCGGCGCCGGTGCCGAGGCGCCGCCGCCCGACGCCGTGCTGCTCGCGCTGGTGGACCGGCTCGAGCAGCTCTGACCGACTTCCCCTTCACCCGCCGCGGGGCCGATCGCGACCGCGCCGCCCCGAAGAAGCAACGAGGACGACAATGACCGACGAACTGACGCCGCAACAGGCCGGAGCCGTGGCCCGGACCGTGCTCGACGAGGTGGAGCGCGCCGTCGTCGGCAAGCGCCACGCGCTCGAACTGGTGATGCTCGGCGTGCTGGCGGGCGGCCACGTGCTGATCGAAGACCTGCCCGGCCTCGGCAAGACGCTGCTCGCCCGGTCCTTCGCCACCGCGCTCGGCCTGGAGTTCACCCGCATCCAGTTCACCCCCGACCTGCTGCCCTCGGACGTGACCGGCGCGCCGTTCTACGACCAGAAGAGCGGCGAGATGGTCTTCCGGCCCGGGCCGGTGTTCACCCAGCTGCTGCTGGCCGACGAGATCAACCGGACGCCGCCGAAGACGCAGGCGGCGCTGCTCGAGGCGATG
This sequence comes from Actinospica durhamensis, assembly GCF_018139695.1. GTDB lineage: Bacteria > Actinomycetota > Actinomycetes > Streptomycetales > Catenulisporaceae > Actinospica > Actinospica durhamensis. The sequence continues at coordinate 19,494 of NZ_JAGSOG010000096.1, forward strand.
GCGGAGAGCCAGGTCTCGCTCGACGGCGTCACCCGCCCGCTGCCGCGGCCGTTCGTGGTCATCGCCACCGACAACCCGATCGAGTACGAGGGCACCTACTCTCTGCCCGAGGCGCAGCTGGACCGGTTCCTGCTGCGTACGCGGATGGGCTACCTGCCGGTCAAGGACGAGGCGGCGATGCTGCGCCGCCGGCTGGACCGGGCCGCGCCGGAGGCGGTGCTCACCGCCAAGTCCGACGCCGACCAGGTGCTGGCGATGCGCGAGAGCCTCGAGCGGGTCGAGGTCGACGACGACCTGCTCGCCTACGTCGTCTCGCTGATCGACGCGACCCGCGCGCACGCGCAGATCCAGGTCGGCTCCTCGCCCCGCGGCGGCCTGGCGCTGGTTCAGCTCGCCCGTGCGCACGCGGTGCTGCGCGACCGCGACTACGTGGTGCCCGAGGACGTGAAGGCGGTCGCGGTGCCGGCGCTGGCGCACCGCATCACGCTGCGCCCCGAGCTGTGGGTCCGGCGCATCTCCCAGGACGACGTCGTGGCCGGCATCGTCGAGTCCGTGCCGACGCCGCACACCACGCCGAACCCGGCACAGCCGGTCGCGCACGCGTGAGCGGGACGGTCGGCACCACGCCGTCCGGGCAGGACGGGCGGTCGCCCGAGGTGCAGCGCGCGCTGGGACGGCAGACCCAGGGCGCGGAGGAGCTCGAGGCGCCGTCGCAGCGTGCTGTGGGCTGGCGGCTTTCGGAGCGCGGCTACCGGCTGGTCGCGGTGGCCGCCTGCGCCCTCGCCGTGGGTGTGGCGGCCGGAAACGCGTGGGCGTTCGCGCTCGCGGCCGGGCCGCTGGTGTGGCTGGCGCTGGCCGCGCGGCCGAGCGACAAGCCGGACCGGGTGGCGGCCACGACCCAGGTGCCGGTGCGCCGGTGCTTCGAGGGCGAGCCCATCAGAGCCCGGATCGAGCTGGCCTTCGACGGCGGCGCGGGCGGTATCGACCCGGCCGTCTACCCGGGCCCCGGCGTGGAGCTGACCGGGATCGACCACCGGGGCACCATCCTGAGCCTGGAGTTCACCGCGCACCGCTGGGGCCGGTGGAGCCTGGGCACGGTCGACGTGGACCTCTACGACCGCGGCGGGCTGACCCGGCAGAGCGTGCGGGTGGACCTGGGCGAGTGCGAGGTCTTCCCGCTGCCGTCCGACAGTTCCCTGACGCCGATCCCGGCGCGCCTGCCGAACCGGCTGGGCGAGCACACCTCGCGCCAGCGCGGGCAGGGCCTGGAATTCGTCGGCGTGCGGCCGTTCCGCTGGGGCGAGCGCCAGCGGCGGATCCACTGGCCCGCGACCACGCGCCGCGGCTCGATCCAGATCAGCGAGTTCGCGGCGGAGCAGGCCACGGACACGGTCGTGCTGCTCGACGCGTTCGGCGACGTGGCCGCGGCGGCGGAGGGCCACAGCACCCTGGACGACTCGGTGCGCGCGGCGGCGGGCATCGCGCGGGCGTACCTGCGCAGCCACGACCGGGTGGGCATCGTCTCGCTGGGCGGCCGACTGCGCTGGCTGACCCCCGGCACGGGTTCGACGCACCTGCTGCGGATCGTCGAGTCGGTCCTGGACGTGCGCCGGGACATGGGCTATCAGATCCCGGATCTGGACCGGGTCCCGCCGCCCGCGCTGCCTTCCGGTGCCCTGGTCTACGCCGTCACCCCGCTCGCGGACGACCGGTTCCTCGAGGCGCTGCGGGATCTGGCCGAGCGTGGCAACCCGGCCATCGTGGTGGAGGTACCGGCCGGTGAGCCGGTCCTGGACCCCGACGACCCGGACGCGCCGCTGGCACGGCGGCTGTGGCGGCTGGACCGGCAGGCGCTGCGGTTCAGCCTCACCGAGCGCGGAATGCCGGTGGTGACGTGGGACGGCGAGGGGACGCTGGACCTCGCGCTCGCCCCGCTGCTGCGCGCGCCGGTGCACGGGCGGGCCCGGTGAGCCGGCGCGTGGATGGTCTTCGTGTGGATGGTCTTCGTGTGGATGGTCTTCGTGTGGATGGCCGGCGCATGGAGGCTCGGCTTGGGGTCGGTCGGCAGGCGGGCGGTCGGCGCGGGGACGTTCGGCGCGGCGACTATCGACGCATGGACGTTCGCATGTCGGCGGCACGCGGGTCGGCCCTCGCCGCTACGCCCGGCTCGGTATCCGCGCTCGTAGCTGCTCCCGCGCCCGTACCCGCGCAGGCGCCGACGGTTCGCCGGCCGCCCACCGCCCCTGTTCGTTCCACGAGCCGAAGCAGGACGTATCGATGAGCACGAACTCCCGCGCAGCGGCACTGTCGCAGGACCTCCCGATCCGGATCCTCGGCGTGGGACTGCTGTTGTGCGCCCTCGATCCGGCCCGGGTGAGCACGCACCTCGAGGCGCGCTGGATCCTGAGCGCGCTGGCGCTGCTCGCGGGCTTCTGGGCGGCGCCGCCGCTGCGTGAGCGTCCCGCGTTGACCGGCTACCGGCTGTCGACGAGGATCGCCCGGTACCGCAATACCCTGCTGCCCTGCGTCAGCGTGCTGGTCGCGGCCGCCGATTCGCCCCCGGCCTGGCTGATGGTCGTCACGCTGGTGCTGCTGCTGACCTACCTCAGCATGCTCGATCTGTTCGGCGAGGTCCCCGGCACTCCGCTCGCGCTCGGCCGGCACGCCGTGGCCGCGTGGATCGCCGCCGGAGTCGTTCTCGGCGCCGCGCTCGCTCCCATCTCCGGCGGCTGGTGGGGGCGACTCGTGGCCGCAGGCGCGGTGCTGGCTGTGAGCGCATTGATGTACGGACTGCTCCGCCTGGGCAGGCCCGCCACGTTCCACGCGCCGGCCGAGACCGAAGCCGCGAGCTCCGCTTCTGAGGTACCTAAGCTCCGAGCCCGCGTCTGAGGTAGCCCAGAGGCCGCCTAAGGTAGCTGCGACCGGCGATTGGGCCCCGAGTTTCGGGACTTCGCCCGATCCGTCGGCGCTACCTTGGGGCCGATCCTTGAATCACCGGGAGATTCCCGGTTCGATTCGAGGAGGACCCCCATGCAGGGCTACATGAACGAGCAGGCCAACCTCGCCTACATCGCTCAGCGCCAGGCCGACTTCGAGACCGCCGCGCGCCACAGCCGCCTGATTCGCGCGCTCAAGAGCGCGCGCCGGGACCGGCATGATCAGCCGACCGCCGCCGGCCGGCGCACACGTCCACGCTGTGCGTCGGACCTAGGATGATCGCCACGATCGACCGGTCGTCGCCAGAGCGTGGCAGACTCACTGATGTGACGAGGTCGACAAGTCCGGTGTTCATCGGCAGGAGGAGCGAGCTGTCCCGGCTGCGTGCCGCTTTCGAGCGGGCCGCGACCGGGCAGCCGCAGTCCGTGCTGTTGGGCGGCGAGGCGGGGGTGGGCAAGACCCGGCTGGTCGAGGAGTTCGCCGAGCAGAGCGGGGCTGCGCTGGCGCTCGGGGCGTGCGTGGAGATAGGGGGTGACGGGGTTCCCTATGCCGCGTTCACGGGGGTGCTGCGTCGGCTGAACGAGACGGATCTGCTGCGATGTCGGGGCTGGGAGCGCGACGAACTCGCCCGCCTGCTGCCTGAACTGGGGGCGGCCCCGCCGACGCGCATAGACGACGAGTTCGGCCGGGTCCGGCTGTTCGAAGCGGTCAGCACGGCGCTGCTCGCGGCGGCGGCCGAACGGACGCTGATCGTGGTCGTGGACGACCTGCACTGGGCCGACCGGGCCAGCCGCGAGCTGTTCGGATACCTGGCCCGGGTGTTGCGCGGTGGCAGGATCCTGCTGATCGGCACGTACCGCGACGACGAACTGCACCGGGGGCATCCGCTGCGGCCGCTGGTGGCCGAGCTGTCGCGGGTGCGCGAGGTGGAGCGGATCGACCTGGGCCGCTTCGACCGTCGGGAGACGGCGGAGCAGCTCGAGGCCCTGCTCGGCGAACGGGTGGCGCCGAGCATGGTCGAGGACGTCTACTGCCGCGCCGAGGGCAACGCGTTCTTCACCGAGGAGCTCGCGTGCAGCGTCAGCTGCGGCGGCGAGGACGAGCTGTCCTGGACGCTGCACGACCTGTTCCTGGCCCGGGTGGAGACCCTGCCGGAGGACACCCAGCGGATCCTGCGGCTGATCTCCTGCGCTTATCAGCCCACGCATACCGCGCTGATCAGCCGGGTGGCCGGGCTGGGCGAGGCCGAGCTGGCCGACCGGCTGCGGCCCGCGTTCGCCGCGCAGATGCTGATCGGCGGGGACGGGGACGCCTTCCGCTTCCGGCACGCACTGATGCGGGAGGTGTTGCGGGAGAACCTGCTGCCGGGCGAGCGGGCCCGGATCAGCCGCCAGCTCGGGGAGCTGGTGGAGCTCGAGCCCGGCCTGGTCGCCGCGGACGCGCGCGACGTCCAGCTCGCGCACTACTGGCACCGGGCGAACGTGGCGGACAAGGCCCTCGCGGCCTCGCTGCGCGCGGCCAAGCGGGCCAACCAGAAGTTCGCGTTCGCCGACGAGCTCGCGATGCTCGAGCGGGCACTCGAGCTGTGGGACGCGGTCGAGCACACGCCGGGCGAGCAGCCGGACGAGGTGTACTGGATGTACCGGGCCTCGCTGGCCGCCTGGCGGGCCGGGCACCCGGACCGCGGGCTCTCCTTCGCCGAGGCCGGCCTGGCCGCGATCGACGCCGAGGCGCGTCCGACCCTCGCCGCGCACCTGTACGAGCAGCGCGCCACCCACCGCTGGTCGCTGGGTCGGCTGGACCTGGAAGGGCTCTACCGCGCGGTGGATCTGCTGCCCGCGGACCGGTATCCGGCCAAGCGCGCCTTCATGCTGGCGCGGCTGGCGTCGAAGCTGTGCATGCACGGGCGCAGCACCGAGGCGCTCACCGCGGCGGAGGAGGGATGCCGGCTCGCCGCGCAGGCGACCGACCTCGGCGACCAGGTGCTGGCCCTGAGCGCCTACGCGAGCGCGCTGTTCCACTTCGGCGACTGGGAGCAGGGCCTGGCCCTGCAGTACCGGGCCCGGGAGCAGGCCGAGTCCATGGGGCGTACCCCGGCCCTGTTCTCGCGCACCCAGATCTGCATCTCGGACCAGCTCTACAAGCTCGGCCGCTTCGCCGAGGCCGCCACCGTGGCCGAGGACGCCCTGGGCACCGTCGCCGCGTCGAACCGCGCGCAGAAGGGCCTGCTGCGACACAACGTCGCCGAGCCGCTGATCGACCTCGGCCGGCTGGACGAGGCCCTCAGACATATCGACGAGGGCCTGAACCTGACGCTCCCCGACGTGCAGGACCAGGGCCTGCTGCGCCTGCGCGCCTCCGTACACCTGCTCCGCGGCAACGACGAGGCCGCCGAGGCTGACCTGCGCCAGGTGGCCCGCCGCAGCCACTTCGGGCGCGGCGACATCGAACTGCAGCACCTGATCCCGCACTCGACGCAGCTGGTCCTGCTCGCCGCCCACCGCGGCCAGGCGAACGAGGTCGCGGCGGCGCTGCGCCAGGTCTTCGACGAGGGCGTACGCGAGGAGTACGAGTGGTGGGCCTGGCCGCTGCTGTACGCCGCGGCCGCCACGCTGCGGGACCTCGGCAGCCGGGACGAGCAACTCAGGGCCCTCATCCGCACGTCAGCCGCCGACATGCCCCGGCGCGTCCCCATCCACGACCTCTACGCCCGCCTGGTGGCCGCGGAGCTCGCCGACTGCGCCGCGAGGGTCCGGGTGCACCTTGACGACGGCGACCCCACCCACAGCGCCCCGAGTCACAACAGCTCCGTCCCTAGTGGCTCCATCCGCGCGGTGCCCGTGCAGGGCGGCTCGGGCCACGGCGGCTCGGGCCACGGCGGCGCCGTCCCCAGCCCCAGCCGCGTGGTCTCCATGCCCATCGACTCCGCAAGCCCCGACCCCGCCCCGGACCCGAAGCCTGCATCCGAGCGTGAGCCCGAGCCGCACTCGGACTCGGTCTGGGCCGAGCTCGCCCGCGTCGCCGACGTCCTGGCCGCCCCGGTCATACTCAGGGCTCAGATACGCCTGCGGCAGGCCCAGTACGCCGCGACAGTGTCCGGGGGCCGTGAGACCGCGGCCGCGGCGGCGCGCGAGGCCCGGGAGCTGGCCACGAGCCTCGGCGCCGAGCCGCTGCTGCTCCGGGTCGACGCGCTGGCCCGCAGCGCCCGGCTGCTGAGCGTCGTGCCGTCCGACGAACTGGGCGGCGCCACCGCGACGGCGCCGGGTCTCACCGCCCGCGAGACCGACGTGCTCCGACTTGTGGCGCAGGGGCTGTCGAACGGTCAGATCGGCACCCAGCTCTATATCAGCACCAAGACCGTGTCCGTGCACGTGTCCAACATCCTGGCCAAGCTCGGTGTCTCCTCGCGCACCGAGGCCGCCGCGGTGGCCCACCGCGACCGGCTGCTGGAGTCCGCGGCGTAGGGCCGGTGTCCCCAGGGCAAAGCGCCGCGTCGCTGGCACGGGGCCGCCACCGTGAATGGGACTGCGCCCCGCGCGTAGGACCCCGTGCCGCGCCGCCGCACACCCCGGCAGTGGCTGATCGTCTCACCCGTCGCGCCTCGATCTCGCACCTCACAAGGGAGTGACCGTGTGCGTCCGAAGCAGTACGCTGGGTCGGTCCGCAGCGGTCCAGTCAGACGGATCTATCAGAATAGTGCGAGGTGGAGATGCCCGAGGATGCGCTCGATGCGTCGCCAAGCCGGGTTCCGGTGGGGATCGACCCGAACCGGCCGAGTATCGCCAGGGTCTACGACGGGTTCCTCGGGGGGAAGAACCACTACGCGGTCGACCGGGAGGTGATGGAGCGGATCCTGACGGTGGTGCCCGAGGCGGCCGACATCGCTCAGGGCAACCGCAGGTTCCTCAACCGCGCCTGCCGCTTCCTGGCCACCCAGACCGACATCTCGCAGTACCTCGACTGCGGGTCGGGGCTGCCGACCGCCGAGAACACCCACCAGATCGTGCATCGGACCAATCCCGAGGCGCACATCGTCTACGTGGACAACGATCCGGTGGTGCTCGCGCACGGGCGCGCGCTGCTCGAGGACGACGAGCTGGTCATGATGGCGAAGGCCGACATCTTCTCTCCCACGACCGTGCTCGGCCACGAACTGGTCGAGCGCTACCTCGACCTGTCCGCGCCGATCGTGCTGCTGCAGGTCGGCACGATGCACCACCTCGAGGGCGAGCGCGCGCCGGAACTGATGCGGGAGTACATCGACGCGCTCGCGCCGGGTTCGTACGTCGTGCTCAGCCACTTCTACGACCCTGAGGTGCCGGAGCTGACGAAGGTGGCCAAGCGGATCGAGGACATCCTGGTGCACGGGCCGATGGGCGCCGGGCGGTTCCGCACCCGCGAGGAGATCGAGGCGATGGTGCCGGGGCTCGAAATCGTCAAACCCAACGCCACGGGTGAGCCCCGGCTCGTACCCTGTTACCAGTGGTGGCCCGACGGTCCTCAGCTCAAGGCGCCGAGCCTGGCGTCGCAGTGCATCGGCGGGATCGTGGCACGCAAACCCTGAACGGCTCCGTACGGCGCTGGCGTTCGGCGCAAAGCTGACTTAGCGTAGATTCCTACACGCATTCGCGAAACAGCGAATCCTTGTTCGCGTCAGGAGGACCGGGGATGACCGCGGAGGGCACTGCGGGGCGGGCCGGGCCGTCAGTACGTCGCCTGATTCTGGGCAGCCAGCTGCGCCGCATGCGCGAAAGGGCCGGAATCAGCTGCGCCGAGGCCGGCTACAGCATCCGCGGTTCGGCCTCCAAGATCAGCCGGCTCGAGACCGGTCGGATCAGCTTCAAAGAGCGGGACGTCGAGGACCTGCTCACGCTCTACGGCCTCGAGGACCCGGAGGAGCGGGCTCAGCTCGTCTCCCTGGTGGCCCAGTCGCGCCAGACCGGCTGGTGGCATCGCTACAACGACCGGATGCCGAAGTGGTTCGAGGACTACGTCGGCCTCGAGGAGGCCGCGGCGCGCATCCAGAGCTGGGAGCTGCAGTTCGTTCCCGGGCTCATGCAGACCGAGGAGTACGCGCGGGCTGTGGTCACCCACGGCCACCCGCGAGCGGGCTACGACGAGGTCGAACGTATGGTCGAGCTTCGGCTCCGCCGCCAGCGCATCCTCGACGGCACGCATCCGCCGCAGCTGTGGATGGTCGTCGACGAATCGGTGCTGCACCGCGCCCTCGGCGGGGTGCGGGTGCTGAAGGCGCAGATCGACCGCCTGCTCGAACTGACCGCCCTGCCCCACATATCGCTCCAGGTGATCCCGTTCTCCCGCAGCGGCTACGTGGCCGAGGGCTCGTTCTCGATCCTGCGCTTCGCCGAGCCGGAACTGCCCGACATCGCGTACATCGAGCACCTGACCGGTGCGCTGTACCTGGAGCGTTCGGACGAGATCGAGGTGTACGGCCGCGCCTTCGACCGCCTCGTCGTTGACGCTGAGACGCCGCGGGCCAGCCGCCAGGCGCTGGCGAAGATGCGCGCGGAACTCTAGGCAGGCGCCGGACACGGAACGAAGGGCTGGGCCCGCTCCGATCGGAGCGGGCCCAGCCCTGTTTCCGTTGTCTGACGGCGGATTGCGCTCCTGCGCGGCCCCCGTCTGCGCCGCGTCCGTGCGCCGCGTCTGCTTCCGGCCGCCGACGCCTCCGGTCCGACCGTCGCCGGGTCATCCGGTTCAGTGAATTTAACCGAACGGGATTCTGTGATCACTGCATGCATGCTAGCGTTCCTGCACGAAGCACATGCAATTGCAGACATACGGTGCACGCACATCGAAAGGCTGCTGATCATGAGCAAGAACTCGGATATGACCTGGCGCAAGAGCTCGTACAGCGGCGCCAACGGCAACTGCGTCGAATTCGCCGTCGCGGACGGGGACCTCGTCGCGGTGCGCAACTCGCGGTTCCCGGACGGGGCCGTGCTGCTGTTCGACCGCGCCGCACTCGGCACGTTCCTGGCCGCGGCCAAGGACGGCGAGTTCGACGACCTGGCCGTCTGAGCCGGACCCGCCC
>NZ_JAGSOG010000097.1 GCF_018139695.1 Actinospica durhamensis
GCCCAAGCCCACCCCCAAGCCGACGCCCACGCTGCCGCGGGTGCAGCCGCCCGCGGCCTACCGCAACCTGCCGCACAAGCAGCTGAGCCGGGTGCTCGTGGTGTTCGTGGTCGGAATCGTGCCGGTGAGCCTGGCACGGGTCCGGCGCTGACGGGCCGTCACCGGCGCCGACTTAATCGTCGGCGCCGGTGAGCGTGTCCAGGATCCGGTTGAGCTCGGCCAGATCCCGCTCGGAGAGCCGGGAAAGGCCGGCCGGCGGGCGGGTGAGGATCTCCTCGGAGCGCGCCGCGGCCTCCCGCCCCGCCTCGGTCAGCGTGGCGATCCGGCAGCGGCGGTCGTGCTCGTCCACCGTGCGCACCACCAGGCCGCGCTCGGCCAGGGCGTCGACGATCTGGGTCACGTACGGCTTGTCCGTGGCCAGTTCAAGGGCCAGCTCCCGCATCGACATCGGGCGCACCAGCAGCCGTCGCAGAGCCTTGACCTTCACGAAGCTCAGGCCCAGGGTGGCCGAGACCTCGCCGCGCCGGTTGTCGTCGTAGACCAGGGTGCGCAGCCGGTCCCAGGCCCGGCGGGTGTGCTCGTCCCGCGCGCCCTCGGCCGCGTCCGGGGCGGGCGCCGCCGGCACCTGGGCCGGGGGCACCGCCGGTGCCAGGTCGACCAGGGCCGCTCCGGCCGGGTCCGCCATCGCCTTCATCCGCATACCGCCCATCCCGATCAGCCCACCGCGGTCTTCGGCCGCGCCGTCGCGTCCACCGGCTCGAAGATAGCCGCCGTGCGCACGGCGGTGGCCTTCGCCCGGGCTCCGGTGGTGAGGATACCGAGGGCGCCGATCACCAGCGAGCAGCCGACGACCAGCCACCAGCACAGGTGGCTCGCGTGGGCGAAGGTGCCACCCGAGGCGATGATCGAGCCGAAGATCGCCACGCCCAGCGAACTGCCGACCTGCCGGCTGGTGGAGGCCACCGCGGCCGCCACCCCCGCCTGCGTACGTGGCATCCCGGAGACCGCCGCGTTCGTGATCGGCGCGTTGACCAGGCCGAAGCCCAGCCCCATCAGCACGTACGCGCCGCCGACCTCGACCAGCGAGGTGGTCGGGGTGAACGTGGTCATCAACAGCGCCGCCACCAGGTACGCGATCGAGGCGCCGACCAGCGGCACGCGCGGACCCAGCGAGCCGACCAGCCGCCCCGAGAGCGGCGCGGAGACCAGGTTCGCCGCCGCCATCGGCAGCGTGAGCAGCCCCGCGTGCAGCGCCGTGTAGCCCCGCGCGTCCTGCAGGTACAGCGCGTTGAGGAACAGGAACCCGCCGAGGGTCAGGAACGCGCACACCGCGATCACGGTCGCGCCGGAGAACGGCAGTGAGCGGAAGAAGCGCGGGTCGATCAGCGGCTCCCTGCGCCGGTTCTCGTACGGCACCAGTAGCGCGGCGGCCACCGCGGCGAGCACGAACATGCCGATGATCAGCGGGCTGCCCCAGCCGCGCCGCGGCCCCTCGATGATGCCGGAGGTGACGCAGGCGAGGACCACGATGACCAGGCCCTGGCCGACCGGGTCGAACCGGCGCGCCCGCGGCGCCCGGGACTCCGGCACGAACAGCTTGGTCAGCACCAGCGCGGCGATGCCCACCGGCACGTTGACCCAGAAGATCCCGCGCCAGCCGATCTCGGTCACCAGGATGCCGCCGAGCACCGGGCCGAGCGCCATGGACAGGCCGAACACCGCGCTCCACACGCCGATCGCGCGGGCGCGCTCCTTCGGCTCGGTGAAGGTGTTGGTGATGATCGACATGGCCACCGGGTTGAGCATGCTGCCGCCGAGCGCCTGCAGGATCCGCGCGGCCACCAGCCAGCCCAGGCCCGGCGCGAGCGAGCACAGCAGCGAGCCGAGGGTGAACAGCAGCAGCCCGGTGCGGAATATCCGGCGCCGCCCGAGCCGGTCCGCGGTGGAGCCGGCCAGCATCAGGAACGAGGCCAGCACCAGGGTGTAGCCGTCCATGATCCACTGCAGGCCGGAGAGCGAGGCGTGGAAGTCCTGCTGGATCGTGGGCAGCGCCACGTTCACGATCGTGACGTCCAGGCCCACGATGAACAGGCTCATACAACAGATCGCCAGCACCAGCTGACGCCGCTTCGCGGTGAGCTCCGGCATGGGTACCCCCAGAAACATTAGTTTAGCTAATAGAACTATTAACACGATACAACTACCTCGCCGGACCGACAAGACGGCCCGCCTGCTGAGACGAGCCCGCCGCCCGGAGCCGCAAAACCGCTGGAGCCCGCACGTCCCGCCCCGCTAGCCTCACCCTTCGTGAGCACCGAAACCCGATCTTCCGCAACCGAGGCCGGCGAGCCCGGCGCGGAGCCCGGCGACCTCGCCGAGGCCGCTGACGCCGCCGAACCCGACTGGCTCGCGCTCAACCGCGCCAACTGGGACGAGCGCGTCCCCATCCACGCCGCCAGCCGCACCTACGACCTGCCCGCGTTCCTGGCCGGCCGGGACGACCTGCGCCCCTTCGAACGCGCCGAGCTCGGCGACGTGGCCGGCAAGAGCCTGCTGCACCTGCAGTGCCACATCGGCACCGACACGCTCTCCTGGGCCAGGGCCGGGGCCAAGGTGACCGGTCTGGACTTCTCCGCCCGCGCGGTGGAGACCGCGCGCGGGCTCGCCGAGCAGCTCGGCTACGCGGACGCCCGGTTCGTCGTCTCCGACGTGTACAACGCGCTCGGCGCGCTCGAGCGCGAGGCGTACGACGTCGTCTACACCGGCATCGGCGCGCTGTGCTGGCTGCCGGACATCGAGCGGTGGGCGCGCACGGTCGCGGACCTGCTGGCGCCGGGCGGCTGCCTGTACCTGGTCGAGTTCCACCCGGTGACGGACATGTTCGAGGACGACGGCAGCACCGTGCGCCACGACTACTTCGCCGCCGACGCCGTGGTCTCGGACTTCGCGTACACCTACACCGACGGCGAGACGCTCAAGGCGAACACGGTCAACCACCAGTTCTCCCACCCGCTCGGCGAGATCATCAGCAGCCTGATCTCGGCCGGGCTGCGCCTGGAGTTCCTGCACGAGCACGACTTCACGTTCTTCCAGCGCTTCGCCGAGCTCGAAGTGCGCGACGGGCAGCACGTCTTCCCGGTCGGCCGGCCGCGGATGCCGCTGTGCTACTCGCTGCGCGCCACCAAGGCGGCCTGACGCCCGATCGGCGCGGCAGCGCACACGCGACGGACCCGGGCGGCGAGCGAGCGCCCGGGTCCGTGCGTAGTCGGTTCATCCGCTGATCTGTTCGGATTCTTGGTTCCGGCCGGTCGCGCGCTTATCATGGGGTGCATGCGAGCCTGCCGTCGTCGACCCGTCCCGCTGGTGCGGCGCGGCCACATCGACTTCGGCCGCGTGTGGTCGGCCTCCTGTCCGTCGGGTTGTTGAATCCCCATCCCGACGTCGACACAGCGTCTCCGACCACCCTTCGGCTCGCCATCCCCGGACGGAACCCGTGAACCCAGGTCTGCTCACCGCTCTGCTCGTGTTGCTCCTCGCCAGCGCCTTCGGCCTGTGGCGACGCCGGACCGACGGCCTCATGCGTAGCACCACGCCCGCGTCCGCTGTGCCGGAGCAGGACGTGGCCGGCGACGCCGAGCCCGGGCCGTTCACCGAGCCGGTGCTCGGCGGGCCGCTGGGCGCGCGGGCGACGCTGGTGCAGTTCAGCTCCGCGTTCTGCGCCCCGTGCCGGGCCACCCGCACGCTGCTCTCGACGGTCGCCTCCGACGTCGAGGGGGTCGCGCACTACGACATCGACGCCGAGTCCCACCTCGAGCTCGTGCGCGCGCTCGACATCCGGCGCACCCCGACGACGCTGGTGCTCGACGCCTCCGGCCGGGTCACCGCCCGGGCCGGCGGAGTACCGCGGCGCGAGCAGGTGCTCGCGGCCGTCGCCGCCGCCAACTGATCTTCCCCGCTCTTTCGCCCTCCGGAGCCCTCCATGTCGAACAGCCCTGCCCCGCAGCCCTTCATCGACCCGCGCGGCCCCCGCTTCGGCGCGGTGATCACCAGCATCGTCCTGATCGTCGTGCTGGCCACCGGCTCGGCCTGGCTGCTGGCCGCGCAGACGCTGGTGTTCGCGCTCAGCGCGTTCAGCGGCCTGCGCTTTTCGCCCTACGGCCTGCTCTACCGCCGCCTCGTGCGCCCGCGCCTGGGCCCGCCGACCGAGCTGGAGAACCCGGCCCCGCCGGTGTTCGCCCAGTACGTCGGACTCGGGTTCACGCTGGTGGGCACCGTGTTCTACCTGGCCGGCTGGAACGCGGCGGGTATCGCGGTGACCGCCTGCGCCCTGGCCGCGGCGTTCCTCAACGCGGCCTTCGACTACTGCCTCGGCTGCGAGGTCTACCTGCTGCTGCACCGGGCGGCGCCGCGCCGCCGCCCGGCCGACCAGGCCTACCGTCCGGCCGCGTAGCCCTGCATCCCGCGCGGGTTCGCCCCGGCACGCAGCACCCCGGTGCCGGGGTCGCGTGAGACGGCGGAGATCCGACCCAGCGACCACGGGCCGGAACGCACCGGTATGTGCCCGCGCCCGCGCAGGCCGTCGAACACCTCCTGCGGGAAACGCCCCTCGACCACGACGTCGAGGGGCGCTCGCGTACGCGGGGTGAAGGAGTTGGGCAGCGCCGTGGAGTGCCAGGCCGGGGCGTCGATCGAGGCCTGCAGGTCGAGTCCGTCCACCACGTGGTTGAGCAGGAACAGCAGCTGCCACTGGTCCTGCTGGTCCCCGCCGGGCGTCCCGAACGCGGTGACCGCAACCCCGTCGCGGGTGAGCATCGACGGGCTCAGCGTGGTGCGCGGGCGCTTGCCCGGGGCCAGGCTGTTGGGCAGGCCGCGCTCGAGCCAGAACATCTGGGCCCTGGTACCGAGGCAGAACCCGAGTTCGGGGATGGTCGGGTTCGACTGCAGCCACGCGCCGGACGGGGTGGCCGAGACGATGTTGCCCCAGCGGTCGACCACGTCGATGTGACAGGTGTCGCCGCGGGTCCTTCCGTTCGCCTCCGCCTTCTCCACGCTCACCATCGCGTCCGCGACCGAGCCGGAGTCCGCCAGCGCCGCGGGCGAGTCCAGGAACGCGGCCAGCCGCGGCGTGCGCCCGCCGGCCGAGCCCGGACGCAGCTCGGCCGAGGCGCTCTCGCCGACCAGCGCGGCGCGGCTCTTGAGATACGCCGGGTCGAGCAGGTCGGGCAGCGCCGCGAACGCCTCGGGGCTGTCGCCGAAGTAGGCCTCGCGGTCGGCGAACGCCAGCTTGGCCACCTCGGTCACCCGGTGGATCCGCTCCGCGCTGCCGTGCGGCGGCAGCTCCCCGAGCGCCTCGAGCATACCGAGCTGCAGCAGCAGCGCAGGACCCTGCGACCACGCTCCGGCCTTGTGCACGGTCACCCCGTGCCAGTCCAGGCTGGCCGTCGGCTCGTAGCCGGGCCGCCAGGCCGCGAGGTCCGCTCCGGACAGCAGCCCCCGGTGCGCCCGGCCCGACTCGTCCATCACCTCGTGCGCGCCGAACGCGTCGATCGCCTCTGCCACGAAGCCCTGGTACCAGGCCTGATACGCGGCCTCGATCTGCGCCTCGCGGTCGGAACCGGCCGCCTCCGCCTCGCTCAGCAGCCTGCGATAGGTGGCGGCGAGCGCGGGCAGCGCCAGCATCTGCCCCGCGACCGGCGCCTGGCCCCCGGGCAGCCACTGCGCGGCCGAGTCGGTCCAGTGGGTGCGGAACTGCTCGGCCACCGCCCCGATCGTGCGCGCCACGCCCGCCGCCAGCGGGTGCCCGTGCTCGGCGTATCCGAGGGCGAACTCGATCACGTCCCGCAGCGGCAGCGTGCCGTGGTCGCGCAGCAGCGTCAGCCACGCGCCCATCGCGCCCGGCACCACCGCGGCGAGCTGCCCGGTGCCCGGGATCAGGTCGAGTCCGAGCTCTTCGAAGCGTTCGACGGTGGCCGCCGCGGGCGCCGGGCCCTGGCCGCACAGCACCCGCGGGACCGGATCCGCGGCCGTGGCCAGGATGATCGGCGCGTCCCCCGCCGGGCCGTTGAGGTGCGGCTCGACCACGTGCAGGGTGAAGGCGGCGGCCACGGCGGCGTCGAACGCGTTGCCGCCGCGCTCGAGTATCGCCATGCCGGCCGCGGTGGCCAGATAGTGGGTACTGGCCACCATGCCGAAGGTGCCGGCCAGTTCCGGACGGGTGGTGAATCCATCGATCGCCATACTGCGGAGCATAGTGCGGTCGCGGCCCTAGAATGGATTTTTTTCCGCTCGCACGAAACCCCTCTCAGCCGCACGGATAAGGAGCCCCGCCATGCCCGACCGCTTTCCGCCGATCGAGCCCTACCGCACCGGTCTGCTCGAGGCCGGCGACGGGAACCGGATCTACTTCGAGGAGTGCGGCAACCCCGAGGGCAAGCCCGCGCTGTTCGTGCACGGCGGCCCCGGATCCGGTTCCTCCGCGGGCCCGCGGCGCAACTTCGACCCGGAGAAGTACCGGATCATCCTGTTCGACCAGCGCAACTGCGGACGCAGCCTCCCGAACGCGAGCGACCCGGCCGTGGACCTGTCCGCGAACACCACCGACCACCTGATCGCCGACATGGAGCTGCTGCGCACGCACCTCGGCGTCGAGCAGTGGCTGCTCTACGGCGGGTCCTGGGGCTCGACGCTCATCGTCGCCTACACCCACCGCCACCCCGAGCGCGTCGCACAGGTCGTCATCGCCGGCATCACCCTGTGCCGCCGCGAGGACATCGTCTGGCTCTACCAGGGCGTCGGCCGCTTCTTCCCCGAGGAGTGGGAACGCTTCCGCGACCACGTCCCGGCGACCGAGCGCGGCGAGGACGTCTTCGACCTGCTCGCCGCCTACGGCCGCCTGGCCGGCGACCCCGACCGCGGCGTGCGCGAGCGCGCCACGGTGTCCTGGCTCACCTGGGAGGACACCGTCGTCTCACTCGAGCCCAACGGAAAGCCCAACGCGTACAGCAACCGGCCCGAGGCCAACAAGGTCGCGTTCGTGCGCCTGTGCGCGCACTACTTCTCCCACGCCGGCTTCATCGACGGCGAGGCGCTGCTCGCCGACGCCGGGAAGCTCGCGGGCATCCCCGCAGTCCTGATCCACGGCCGCTTCGACCTCGGCGGCCCGCTGACCAACGCCTGGGAGCTGCACCGCGCCTGGCCCGGTTCCCGGCTCGAGATCGTCGAGGACTCCGGGCACACCGGCTCGGGCACGATGGGCGCCGTCAGCCGTGCCGCGCTCGACGGCTTCGCCCGCGGCTGACGCCCGCTCAGCCGGCCCGCTACCAGCCGGCCCCGTCCGCGGCCTGGTCGAGTTCGTCCGCGCCCTCCGCGTAGTCGGCGTCCTCGGCCTCGCCCTCGTCCGGCCCGGCGGCCTCGAGCGCCGCGCGGATCTCGGCGATCAGCCGCGGCATCGCCGCCTCGATCAGGTCGAGTACGTGTTCGAACTCGGCGTTGCCGCCGTAGTACGGGTCGGGCACGTCCAGCCGGGTCCCGGCCGCCGGGTCGAAGGAACGCAGCAGCCTGAGCTTCGCGGTGTCCTGCGGCCCGCGGGCCTGGCGGCGCAACTCCTGCAGGTGCCCGGTGTCCAGGGCCAGCACCAGGTCGTAGGAGTCGAACCACTCCCGCCGGAACCGCCGGGCCTGGTGCGCCGAGGTGTAGCCGTGCCGTCGCAGGGTCCGCACGGTGCGGTGGTCCGCCGGGTCGCCCGCGTGCCAACCGCCGGTGCCCGAGCTGTCCACCTCCACGCGCGCCCCCAGACCCTCGCGGCCGAGGTGCCCGCGCAGCACGTGCTCGGCCATGGGGGAGCGGCAGATGTTGCCCGTGCACACGAACGTGACCCGATACGGCATCCCTGGTCCTTCCGTCGACGTCGGGACAACCAGCATAGATCCACGGGTTCGACGGCTCGCCGCGGCCCGCGCACGCGACGCCGATCCCGCGCGCGGCGGGGTGCGCCCGGGCGCGCTAAGTTGAGAAGGTGAACGCGCGTACGGCGATCGATCTCAACTGCGACCTCGGCGAGGGCTTCGGCGCCTGGCGGATGGGGGACGACACGGCCCTGCTGGGCATCGTCACCAGTGCCAGCGTCGCCTGCGGCTTCCACGCGGGCGATCCCGGCACGATGCGCCGCGCCTGCGAGACCGCGGCCGCGCACGGCGTGGCCGTCGGCGCCCACGTCGGCTACCGCGATCTGGCCGGGTTCGGCCGCCGCCCGATGCGGGTGCCGGCCGGGGAACTGGCCGACGAGATCACCTATCAGATCGCCGCGCTCGCCGGCTTCGCCCGCCTCGCCGGCACCCGGGTGCGCTACGTCAAACCGCACGGCGCCCTCTACAACACCGTCGCCGTCGACGCCGAACAGGCCGAGGCCCTCGCCCACGCCGTGCACCGCTACGACCCGCGGCTTCCGGTGGTGGGCCTGGCCGGCTCGGACGGCCTGCGCCGCGCCGCCGAACGCGGCCTGCCGGTCGTCGCCGAGGCCTTCGCCGACCGCGCCTACGCGCCCGACGGCACCCTGGCCCCGCGTTCGCAGCCCGGCGCGGTGCTGCACGAGGCCGCCGACATCGTCGAACGCGCTCTCACCATGGTGCGCGAGGGCCGGGTCGCCGCCGTCGACGGCACGACGGTGGACCTGCGAGCCGACACCGTGTGCGTACACGGCGACACCCCCGGTGCGGTGAGCATCGCCGCCGCGCTGCGGGCCGGACTGCTGGCCGGGGGGATCGAACTCAGGGCGTTCACCGATGTAGAGTCCTGACCGCCCCGACACGCGCGCACGCCCGCGTCCGGGAGCCGGCCGAACCCATCGAGGAACTGAAGCCCCTGCCATGACGCGCACCGCCATCGCCGTCCGCCAGACACGCCGCCCCGAAGGCGCCCCGCAGCCGGAGGACTTCGCCCTCGTCGACGTCCCGATCCCGCTGCTGGAGTCCGGCGAGGTCCTGGTGCACAACCTGTTCCTCTCGGTGGATCCGTACCATCGGGAACTGATGGACCTCGAGGGAGAGGGCGAGGGCTGGCGCCGAGGCTTCGGGCTCGAGGGCCGCAGCCTCGGCCGGGTGATCGCCTCGCGCGAGCCCTCGCTGCTGCCGGGCACGATCGTGGCGCACCGGCACGGCTGGAGCAGCCACGCCGTGCTCACCGCCCCCGACGTGCGGGTGATCGAGCGGGCCGCGGGCGTACCGCTCAGCGCGTATCTCGGCATCGCCGGCGACACCGGGCTGACCGCGTACGCGGGCCTGGTGCGCGTCGCGCGGCTGTGCCGGGGCGAGGACCTGTTCGTCTCGGCCGCCGCCGGGGCCGTCGGGGGCGCCGCGGGCCAGATCGCCCGGCTGCTCGGGGCCCGGCGGATCGTGGGCAGCGCCGGATCCCCGGAGAAGGTCAAACACCTGACACACCGGCTGGGCTTCGACGCCGCGTTCGACTACCACGACGGCATCGCCGAGCAGCTGGCCCTGGCCGCCCCGCGCGGCATCGACGTGTACTTCGACAACGTCGGCGGCGCGCACCTCGAGGCCGCGATCGGCGCCCTGCGCGAGACCGGCCGGATCGCCTGGTGCGGCGCCGTGGCCCAGTACGACCGTCCCGACGAGCCCCCGGCCGCCCCGCGCAACCTCTACACCGTCGTCGAGAAACGCCTGCGGATCGAGGGATTCCTGGTGCGCGACCACCTGGAGGCGCGCGCGGAGTTCGAGGCCTTGCTCATCCCGCGCCTGCAGGCCGGGGACGTGGCGATCGACGAGACCGTCACCGAGGGCATCGAACACACCGTGGACGCGTTCCTCGGCATGCTGCGCGGCGAGAACATCGGCAAGGCCGTGGTGCAGCTGGCCGAGGAGTGAGCGAGGCCTGAGGCCGTTTCAGGCGCGCGGGCCGCCGCGTCAGGCTTCGACGTCGTTCGCGATCGCCTCGGTCAGGGCGCGCAGCGCGGGCAGGGCCGCCTCGAGCGCCGCGACGTCGCGCGGGCTGAGCTTGCCGAGCTGACGGTCGAACAGTTCGGCCCGCTCGTCGGCCCAGCGCTCCAGCCGCGCCCGGCCGGCCTCGGTCGCGCGCAGCACGGCGCCGCGGCGGTCGGTGGGGGAGGTCTCCCGGTCCAGGTACTCGAGCTTCATCAGGTGCTGGACCTGGGTGGAGACCGAGTTCCCGGCCAGGTGCAGCTCGCGCGCCGCGGCCGTGACGCTGATGCCCGGCTGCTCGACCACCAGGCGCAGCAGTTCCCCCTGCGCCCCGGCCAGCGGCTCCACGTGCAGCCGCGAACGCACCCGGCGCCGCACCGTGCGGTGCAGTCCGGCCAACGAGGAGGCGAGGTCGCCGGCCAGGCGCAGCCGAGCGGGCGACGACGAGGTGTCAGCGGCCGTCATGACTCCAGGCTATCGCCACCACCGCCGGGCGGGTGCGGAAGGCCGCGCGCCGCGGCCCGGCGCTCTCGGCTCCTCGGCCCCGACTACGCGGGCTGCCGCTCGCCGGTGAGCACGCCCGCGCGCACCACGTCGAGCATGGCCGAGGCCGAGGACGGATTGTCCTGGGTGGCCATGGCGATGCCGTAGATCATCCGCATCAGCGTGGCGGGCTCGATCTCCGCGCGGGCCGCGCCCGCGCGCTGCGCCCGCTCCAGGATCTCGGCCCACACGGCGTGCACCGTGCTGCGGCAGGAGGTCAGCGCCGCCGGTACCGGCTCGGTGTCCGAGAGCATCGTCTGCATGGCCCGCTTGATCGCGCCGTTGCGCAGGCTCATGGTGAGGTAGGCGGTGAGGAACTTGTCCAGCGCCGCGCCCGGCTCCTCGGTCTCGACCAGCCGATGCCCCTCGGCTGCGAGCTCCTCGAGGTCCGCGGCGTACACCCCGGCCAGCAGGTCGGCGCGGGTGGGGAAGTGCCGGTAGAGCGTGCCCGCGCCCACCCCCGCACGGCGGGCCACCTCGTCCAGCGGCGCCTCGCTGCCGAGTTCGACGAACAGCTCCCGGGCAGCCGAGATCAGCGCCTCGTAGTTGCGTCGGGCATCGGCTCGCATCACTGACTCCTCATCAGGCGGAGAAAGTCTCCGTTTCCGCTTGCTAACCGGAGACGGTCTCCGTATAGTCGTTCTCGGCACCTAAGTGGAGAGTAACTCCACTTAGGCCCTCTTGGCCACTCTCCCGGCCATTCCACCACCTTCCAGCCTCTCGGAGTACACGCCATGTCCGAAAGGACTTTGAACACCGCCCCCACCGCCACCGCGCCCCGCCCGGTGCTGCCGCCCGCCGCCGTCGAGGCGGGCTCGCGACGGGACGTGGCACCGCCCGGGCCAGAGCCCAGGGCCAGACCCGGGCTCGCCCTGGCCGTCATCCTCTCCGCGCAGCTCATGCTGATGATCGACGCCACCGTGATGAACGTGGCGGTGCCGCGGATCGAGGCCGGGCTGCACTTCTCCAGCGCCTCGATCGCCTGGGTCATGGACGCCTACACCCTCGCCTTCGGCGGCCTGCTGCTGCTCGGCGGACGGCTCGGCGACCTGTTCGGCCGCCGGCGCCTGTTCATCCTCGGCATCGTCGTGTTCACCCTCGCCTCGCTGGCCGGGGGCCTGGCCACCGGTTCGGCCTGGCTGCTCACCGCCCGCGTCGCCCAGGGAGTCGGCGCCGCGATGGCCGGACCGAGCGCGTTGGCCCTGCTCAACAGCACCTTCACCGACCCGAGGGCGCGGATGCGGGCGCTGGCGCTGTTCTCCGGAGTCTCCTCGGCCGGCTTCGGCGTGGGCCTGGTGCTCGGCGGCGTGCTCACCGACGCGGGCTCCTGGCGCTGGGTGATGTTCATCAACATCCCCTTCGGCGTGCTCGCCGCCGCCCTGGCCGGCCGCGTCCTGCGCCAACCCGCCCGCCACGAGACCAGTCTGGACGTCCTCGGCGCGCTGACCGCCACCTTCGGCGTCGGCACGCTGGTCTACGGCCTGATCCACGCCGCGTCCAGCGGCTGGGGCAACACCGTCACGATCGCCCCGATCGCCGCGGGCGTCGTGCTGCTGACCGCGTTCGTCTACTCCCAGACCCGCGCCACCCACCCGCTGCTCCCGCTGCACCTGTTCAAGGACCGCAACCGGGCCGCCGCCTACGCCAACTACATGCTCGGCCCGGCCGCCGGCTTCGGCTCGTTCTTCTTCCTCAGCCAGTACCTGCAGGAGGACCTGCACTACAGCCCGCTGCGCACCGGCTTCGCCTTCCTGCCGATGTCCGCGATCATCTTCACCGCCTCCCGGCTCACCCCGCGCCTGCTCCCGCGCTTCGGCCCGAAGCCGATGGCCCTGACCGGCTGCGTCCTGCTGCTGATCGGCCTGCTCGGCTTCGCCCAGGTCGGCGAGCACACCTCGTACGCCACCGGCCTGCTGTGGCCGATGATCGTCATGGCGGTCGGCATGGGCCTGGCCTTCAGCCCGCTCACCGTGGTGATCATGTCCTCGGTGCGCCCGCAGGACGCCGCCGCGGCCGGCGGCACCATGCAGACCCTGCAGCAGACCGGCGTCTCCCTCGGGCTCGCCGTGCTGGTCACCGTCTCCGGCTCCGCCGCCCGCGCGCACCCGGCCACCGCGATCTCCAGCGGCACCCACGCGGCCATGCTTGCCGCGGCCGTGGCAGCAGCCGCCTCCATCCTGGTCGGCCTGACCTTCCGTAAGCCCAAGGAAGTCAACGAAGGCTGATTTGGGCCTTCCGCAGCGCTGCCCGCCTGCCCACGACGCACGTCCGCGTCGTGGGCAGGCGGCTGTGTTTCTGCGCATCACTACCGGCGTCCGGTGAATCCTCGTACCGTAGAGGCATGTCCGGTCACACAGTGTTCGACTTCGACGCGTTCGTCGACGCCTTCGACGCCGAGCGGCGTGCGCGCGGCCTGAACTGGTTCGCGTTCGCCGACGAACTCTGGGACCAGTCGATCGCGCTCAACGCGAGCCGACCGGACGACCACTGCCTGTGCGGAGGCGCGGTCTCGCGGCTGCGCGAGCGCGGCGCGGCCTCATGCCAGTACGCCCTGTTCATGCTCCGCTGGCTCGGCCGCGCACCGGAGGAATTCCTGACAGGACCGGCACGCGAGGTCGGCGACACCCGCCTCCCGCAAGCCGGCCCGGACAGCAGACTCCGCTGGAACCTGAGCGAACTTCACACCGCGCTCAACGAGAATCGGCAGCGCGAGAGCCTCACCTGGGCCAAACTCGCCGACGAACTCGGCTGCACGCCGAGCCGCCTGACCAACCTGCGCACCGCGCGCCTCGCCGACATGGAACTCACCATGCGCGTCACCCAGTGGCTGAGCCGACCTGCGGCAGCGTTCATCCACCCTGCGCAGTGGTAGCCCCGTCGCCTCAGCCCTCGATGTCCGAGGTGCGCAGTAGGGTCGCGCCATGACCGATCTGATCTCAGCGAAGCAGTTCCGCGACGCGCCGGGCGTCGAGGACTGGCGCACGATCTTCGGCGGCGGCTGGGCCTGCGCCTACTTCCGCACCGGATCGTTCGCCGCCGGCGTCGAGCTCGTCCGCGCGATCGGCGAGGTGGCCGCCGCCGCGAACCATCACCCGGACGTCGACCTGCGGCCCGAGGGCGTGAGCGTGAAGCTGTACACCGCCGACTTCGGCGGCCTGAGCGACCAGGACGTCGCCGTGGCACAGCAGATCTCCGCAGCCGCCGCCGCACTCGGCGCCCCCGCCGACCCGAGCGCCGTCCAGCACGTACAGGTCGCCATCGACGCACTGGTCAGCGCCGAAGTGCAGCCCTTCTGGGTCGCCGTACTCGGATATGGATCCTTCGGCGAGACAGACGTGCTCGACCCGCTGCGCCGCGGCCCGACGTTCTGGTTCCAGCAGATGGACGCACCCCGCCCGCAACGCAACCGTTTCCACATCGACGTCTACCTCCCGCACGACCAGATCGAGGCGCGCCTCGCCGCCGCACTGGCCGCCGGCGGCAGAATCGTCAGCGACGCGCACGCACCGGGCTGGTGGACCCTCGCCGACGCAGAAGGCAACGAAGTCGACCTCGCCGTCTGGGAATAGCCCCGCATCTCGAGATCACCCGTTGGCGGATGAGCAAGAGCTGAGCAAGAGCACTGGCTCACCCGCCCCAACGGCTGGGCGTCAGCTGATCTCGGGGTGGACTTGTTCGACGCGGTCGCGGTTGGTGTACATGTCCCAGTAGATGGCGGCGAGTTCGGCGGGGTCGATGCGTGGGAAGGCGGCGGCGAGGGGGTCGCCGGCTGCGGTGGCGGCTCGTTCGGCTTCGCTTCCGGTGATGAACGCGCCGATCGAGAGGGTGCCGGCGTAGATGCCGGAGGGGGCCAGTTCGCCGTGGAGGGAATAGAGCCAGTTGCGGGCGGCGGCCATCAGCGGGCCGACGCCGCTTGCGTGGGGCATGGGGTGTACCGCGGTGGCGCCGGTGGTCATGAGGAATGCGCCGTCGCCGCGTTGCTTCCACTCCGGCAGGACGGCCTGGATGATGGCGAGCGGGGTCAGTACGAGCAGCGGTATGCCTGCGGCGAGGGTGGCGGGCTTGAGTTCGGCGGCGGGGGTGAATCCGGCGCTGGGGATCGGGCCGTACTCGATGACGTCGATGCGGCCGAAGCGGTCGCGGATGGCGGTGAGCAGGGCGGGGATCTCGTCGGGTGCGTCGAGGTCGGCGGTGAACCCGGCCGCGTCGATGCCCTCGGCGGTCAGCTGGTCGACGAGCGCGTCGAGGCGTTCGGTGTTCCGGGCGATGAGGGCGACGCGGAAGCCGTCGGCCGCGAAGCGGCGGGCGACGGAGGCACCGAGGCCGGGGCCGGCGCCGAAGATCGCGATCGTCTTGGGCATGAGGGGTCTCCTGTCGGGCGGGAAGGATCGGCGGACGGACTCCGGGTCGCCGGGCGAACATGGCCCTGACCTCTAATTCCTCCGATTTGTTCGTAACGCCATCATGGGCCAGCATGGAGAGCGTTACAAAAGGCACACAGGTGTGCGCGACGGACAGGGGTGGGCGCGGATGCACGAGGACGCGGCAAAGCCGGAGATGGCGGCCGTGGCAGGGCCCTGCGCGAACATCCCGGCCGACCACATGGCCTTCATCCGCCAGGTCCTGGACCGGGTCGGTGACAAGTGGAGCACGCTCGTCGTCACCGTCCTGAAGGACGGCCCGCTGCGCTATACCGATCTGCAGCGGCAGATCCCCGGCATCTCCCAGCGCATGCTCACCCGCACCCTCCACCAGCTCCAGGAGGACGGCCTGATCACGCGTACCGCCTACGCCGAGGTCCCCCCGCGCGTGGAGTACGCCCTGGCTCCCCTCGGCCGCGGCCTGCACGAGATCGTCAGGCAGCTGATCGACTGGGCCGCCGATCACCACGACGAGATCCGCGCCCACCGCGCCGCCAACGCCGCCACCACCTCACGCCGGTCCTGAACCCGGACGCGGCCCGTGACGGTCTCTCAACCTCAGTGGGCGCGCTTCGGGACCGGGAAGCGCATCAGGTCCTCGGCCACGTACAGCTCGCCGTCGAAGACCTCGCGGGCCTCGCGCTCGAAGGCGGCGGGGTCGGAGTAGCGCTGGGAGAAATGGGTGAGCACGAGGGTGCGCACGCCGCAGTCGGTGGCGACTTGGGCCGCTTGGCGGGCCGTCAGGTGGCCGTGTTCGGCGCCGAGGGGGGCGTCTTCGGTGAGGAAGGTGGACTCGATGACGAGCATGTCGGCGTGGTCGGCGAGGGCGTAGACGCCGTCGCACAGGCGGGTGTCCATGACGAAGGCGAAGGCCTGCCCGGGGCGTGGGGCGCTGACGTCCTCCAGCGTGACGGTCTCGCCGTCGAGCTCGATCCGGCCCTCGCGTTGCAGTTCGCTGATATGCGGTCCGGTCACGCCGAGCGCGGCGAGCTTGTCCGGGAGCATGCGGCGGCCGTCGGGCTCGGTCAGGCGGTAGCCGTAGGACTCGATGCCGTGGGACAGGCGTACGGCCTCGAGGCGGCCGAAGTCCGAGGTGCTCTCGTGCGCGAGCACCGTGCGCTCGCCCCAGGCGGGCTCCTCGCGCAGCACGCGCCGGCGGTACTCGGGCCAGGTCCAGCACAGCCGGTCGAACAGGGGCTGGCCGGACATGGGGAAGTGGCAGTGCACCGGGTGCTCGACCCGGTCGTTGGCCAGGCGGGAGAAGGCCCCGGGCAGGCCGAAGCAGTGGTCGCCGTGGAAGTGCGTGACGCAGACGCGGTGGATGTCGCCCGCGGCGACGCCGGCGAAGGTCATCTGCCGCTGCGTGCCCTCGCCCGGATCGAACAGGAAGCCGGTCTCGTCCCACCGCAGGAAGTAGCCGTTGTGGTTGCGGGTCCTGGTGGGGACCTGCGAGGCGGTGCCCAGGATGATCAGCTCGCGCATTCGGTCATGCTAACGGCGGGTGTGGGCGCAGGGCACGGCATTTCGGCATGGTGGGCCGTCGCCGCCCACGCGGTCCTGACCGTCCCGCACGTTCCCGCGCGCCCGGGGCGACTGCGTGCCTGCATGCGGAACCCACCCGCCGCCGACCCGACTCAGCCCGACTCAGCCGAGCCCTGCGCGACGCGCGACCGCGCCTCAGCGCTCGCGGAAGCCGCCGAGGAAGCGCCGGAAGACGCCGCCCTCGTGCGGCAGCGGCGCGGCGGGCTTGGGCGGGGTGGGGCTGCGGGTGGCGATCGGCTGGTCGTAGTCGGTGCCGGCGATGGCGTCGACGACCTGGGCGACGTCGTAGTCCTCCGAGCCGGGGATCTGCGGGACGTAGCCGACCATCATGCCGTCGCGCATGACCTGCGCCTCGAGGCCCGGGGTGTCGTCGGTGTCCCACACGGCCTCGCGGCCGTCGGGCAGCACCACGCGTACGCCGATCTTGTACACGCCCTCGCGCGCGAGGTGGGCGTTCACGCCCTGGTCGCGCAGCGCGTCGACGACCCTGAGCGCCTTGTTCTCTTCCATACCGTCAGGCTAACGCTCAGCGCAGTCCGGCGGCGATCTTCTCCAGCCGGGCGATCCGGTCCTCCACGCTCGGGTGGGTGGAGAGCAGCTGGTGGCCGGCGGTCTTGGCGGTCTGGACCGGGCAGAAATAGAAGGCGTTGAGCGCGGTGGCCCGGCGCAGGTCCTGGCGCGGGATCCGGGCGGTCTCCGCGGTGCTCTTGACCAGCGCGGCGGCCAGCGCGGCCGGGTTGCCGGTCAGCTGCGCGGCGGCGTGGTCGGCGGCGAACTCGCGGTAGCGGGACAGGGCCCGCACCAGCAGTACCGAGACGATCCAGGTGGCCGTGGCCAGCGCGGTGACGGCGAGCGCGGCGAGCAGGAACTGCCACAGGCCGCGGGCGCGGCCGGCCACCATCATCAGCCGGGCGCCGAGCCGGGCGGTCAGGCCCGCGAGCACGCCGAGGAAGGAGGCGACCGTCATCACCACGGCGTCACCGTGCACGATGTGCGCGAGCTCGTGCGCGAGGACGCCCTCGAGCTCCTCGTCGCTGAGCTTGTCCAGCATCCCGCGGGTCACGCACAGCACCACGCTCTTGCGCCGCCGCCCGGCGGCGAAGGCGTTGGGCACCGGCGAGGAGGAGACGGCCAGCCGCGGCTTCGGCGTGTCCGCGAGGGCGCAGAGCCGGTCCACGATCGCGTGCAGCCGCGGCTCCTGCTCGGCGTCCACCTCGTGCGCCCCGGCCGTGCGGAGCGCGACGGTGTCGCAGGAGAGCATCTGGAAGGCGAAGAACCCGACGACCGCGGCGACGCCGAGGGGCCACCAGCGGCCGAGTACGAGGATCAGGATCGTGATGGCGGCCGCGTACGCGAGGACCAGGGTCCCCATGACCGTGAGCATCCGTGCGGAGAGTTGACGGTCCGTTCGGAACCGGGAATGAGTGCTGCTCGCCATCGTCGTCCTCCCCTGGACGCGTGAACGCCGTGCGCGGGATCGCCGCCTTCCTTGTCAATGTACTCCCGAGTTCCGGCCCGCGTGTAGAGTCAGCCAGTTTCGGTGCGTCGAGGTACGTATCTGACCGAAAATCCTGAATCCGGCACCTTCGAGCGCTGTCGTGATCGCCTCGGCCGAGTGGTAGACGAAGTAGCGCCGCTGCTCGTCCTCGCGGTACGGGACCTGTTCCCAGCCCTCTCCCTCGCCCTCGGCGATCGTCAGGCCCAGCAGGCCTTCCGGGCGCAGCACCCGGCGGAACTCCGCGAGTACGCCGGGGACCATCGCGCGCGGGATGTGCAGCAGCGCGGCCGAGCACCAGACCGCGTCCAGCCCGCCGGTCGCGATCGGCAGGGCCCGCATGTCAGCCTGCACCATCCCGGGGATCTCGAGGGCGCCGAGCATGTCGTAGGACAGGTCGAAGCCGTACGCCCGCAGGCCCTTCTCGCGCAGCAGCCGGGTCTGGTGGCCGGGTCCGCAGCCGATGTCGGCGACCCGCGCTCCGGGGCCGAGCTCCTCGGCCATCCGCCCGAGGTGGGTGGAGAGCCAGTCCCCGTCGCCGCGGTTCTGGTGGCCGGCGTAGTCGGCGGCGATGACCGTGTACGTCCGCTGTGTCAGCGCGACGGCGTCCACGGAGTCGGCGTGACGCACGCCCGTACCCGCGGTCTCGTGCACCTGCGTCACAGGGCCCTCGATCCGAACAGGCCCTCGAACAGCTGCCCGAGCACGTTGGCGTCCGCCCCGGCCCGCACGATGGTGACCTTGCCGAGCCTGGCCCGGCCCACGATCCGGATCAGCGGGCCGTCCTCGGGCGCCACCGCGTCCTCGGCCTTGGCGCGGGAGCGGCCCCACACCGCCCACTTGCCCAGCACCGCGCCGCCCTCGTCGATGATCCGGGCGTTGGCCGGCACCCGCAGCACGAGCTTTCCGCAGAACGCGTTGGCCGAGACGGTGATCTCCCGGCCCGGCAGCACGGCGTCGGACATGTCCACGATCAGCGCGCCGAAGACCGCGCGCAGCTCGGTGTGCCGCCCGGGCACCCAGCGCCCGGCCCGGTGCACCTTGCTGAGCGTCGCGGTCACCTCCTGGCGGACCGTGGACTCCGGCAGCACCACGGTGCCGGTCCGCTCCCGGGGCAGGTCCCGGGTGACCGGCTCGAGCTCGCGGTAGGTGCGCGCCGCGTACACCGCCTCGAGCCGCTCGGCGTGCTCCTCGCTGGTGAGCCGGCCGACCGCGAGGGCCTCGCCGAGGATGACCGCCACCTCGTCCCGGTCCCGGTCCGCGGCACGCTGGTCGAGCTGGTCCCCGCTGCGTGCGGGCGGATTTGGCAGATCTGCAGGCATGCGCAGGAGTGTAGCGCCGCCGGGCCGCAAACGCGATATGTCGTGTCTCATAAACGGGGGCGCGGGCGTCTCAGTGCGTGTCGCGGCCCTCGTCCCGGCCCTCGTCCCCGCTCTTGCGCTCGATCCGGTAGTGCAGCACCAGGAACGGCAGCCCGAAGACGCGGAAGGCGTGTTCCGCGCGCAGCCGCCCGTCCTGCACGTACACCTCGAGCTGCTCGGCGAAGCCGTGCACGGCCGCCGCGGTCAGCTCCCCGGTCTCCCGGTCCACGTAGGTGAGGTAGTGCCCGGGCTGGTCCGAGAGCTGGCTGCGGCTGGTCAGGCTCAGGCCGCCGTCCCGGCGGTGCAGCGGGACGAGCGTGGCGGTGAAGTTCATCTCCGGCAGCGGGAACCCGACCCGCACGTACCCGCGCCCCTCGTGCCGGTAGGTCGTGTAGATCCCGACGTAGATCGGCTCGTCGTCGTCCGCGAACGAGCGGATCCAGCCGCGCAGCATCGGCTCGTCGGTCCCGCCCGGCCCGGTCCCGGCGCTCGGCAGGATCGTGTCGATCCGGCTGTGCACCCCGCGCAGCGCGTCGCGCTGGTTCATCGGCACGTTCGCCTGCCCGAGCGGACGCGCCAGCGCCGTGCGGTAGACGAGGTAGCCCGGACGCACCCAGGTGCGCCACTCCGGCACGATGTCCAGCTTGAACCGCGTGGTGTGCTCATAGAACTCGCGCACGAGCGGATCGACGAGCTCGGGATGGAACTGCGGGCCGTCGAGCTCCTCGAGCGAGCCGATGATGCCGACGTCCGGGGTGTCGCGCACGTACGGCCGGCCGAGCCGCGCGGCGAGGTCGCCGACGTACCCGACACCCACGTAGCGCGCGTGCGCGGCCAGCGGCAGCACGAACGGCAGCTGCTCCGGCCCGACCCGCTCCGCCAGCATGCTGATCTGCTCGTCCGGAAAGGCGAACGCCGAGAACGTGCGGAACGCCGCCACCGTCACCGCGGCGGTCACCGCAGGGCTCGCACCCGGCGCGGCCGCCCGCAGTCCCGCGCCCACCACCGCGCCGAGCACCGGCCCGAGCGCGACCTTCTGCGGGCGCAGCCCGAGCGCCCCGGCGGCCGCGCCGCTGACCGTGCCCACCGCCAGCGGTCCGGCGCCGGTCAGCCGGCCGGCGAGCCAGCCCAGGGGAGCGGCGGTCGCCGCGCTGGCGGTGATCCTGGCCCAGCGCGCCGGGATCTGCCCCGGCCGCTGCCGGGCCCGCGCCACCGCCTCGACCGTGCCGAGTCCGGCCGCCGCGGCGAGCGAACCCAGGGCGAGCGCGCGGGGGCCGCGACCGCTGCCGAGCGCGGCTCCGGCCACGGCGCCGAGCACCGCGGCCGAGGCCACCTGCTGGCGGCGCGAGGGCGGGGTGTGCTTGCCTGCCTGTGCGTCCCGGTGATCCACGTCCCGGAGCGTACCGGGTCGCCGTCCGGTGTTGCGCGGATCTACCCTGAGCTGGTGACCGACGCACTCTTCTCCACCGACCGGCTCGAGCGCGCGCGCAAGGCCGCCGCCGACGCAGGGCTCGACGCCCTGATCGTCACCCCGGGCGCCGACCTGCGCTACCTCACCGGATACGACGCGCTGCCGCTGGAACGGCTCACCTGCCTGGTGCTGCCGGTGCAGGGCGAGGCGGTGCTGATCGCCCCTCAGCTCGAGGTGCCGGCCGCGCAGGTCTCGCCCGCCGGCAGTCTCGGCATCGAGATCGCGGGCTGGGCCGAGACGCAGAACCCTTACGCGTTCGCCGCGGCCCGGCTGCCGCGCGGGCTCGGCGCGGTCGGCGTGGACAACCACATGTGGGCGGAGAAGCTGATGGGCTTCCGGGACGCGCTGCCCGGAGTGCGCCAGGAGCTCGCCGGACCGGTGCTCGGCGGCCTGCGGATGCGCAAGACGCCCGAGGAGGTCGAGGCGCTGCGCCGGGCCGGGGACGCGATCGACCGGGTGCACTCCCGGATGGGCGAGTGGCTGCGCGCCGGACGCACCGAGCGCGAGGTGGCCAGGGACATCGCCGACGCGATCCTGGCCGAGGGCCACGACCGGGTGGACTTCGTCATCGTCGCCTCGGGCCCCAACGGCGCGAGCCCGCACGCCGAGGCCTCCGAGCGGGTCATCGAGCGCGGTGAGCCGGTGGTGGTGGACATCGGCGGCACCATGCCCGACGGCTACTGCTCCGACTCCACCCGCAACTACGTGCTCGGCGACCC
The DNA here is from genome assembly GCF_018139695.1 of Actinospica durhamensis. GTDB lineage: Bacteria > Actinomycetota > Actinomycetes > Streptomycetales > Catenulisporaceae > Actinospica > Actinospica durhamensis. Next base: position 21,485 of record NZ_JAGSOG010000097.1, read on the forward strand.
GCCCGCCGAGTACGCCGCGTACCACGCCGTACTGCTGCTCGCCCAGCGGGCCCAGACCGAGGCGGTGCGCCCGGGCATCACCGCCGAGCAGCTCGACGCGATCGGCCGGGACATCATCACCGAGGCCGGATACGGCGAGTACTTCGTGCACCGCACCGGCCACGGCATCGGCCTCGAGACGCACGAGGAGCCCTACATCGTCTCCGGCTCGGCCCGCCCGCTCGAGCCCGGCATGGCCTTCTCGGTGGAGCCGGGCATCTACCTGCCCGGCCGGCACGGCGCGCGCATCGAGGACATCTGCGTGTGCACCCAGGACGGCGGCATCCGGCTCAACCTGACCAGCCGCGAACTCGGTGTGCTGTCCTGACGGTCCTGAGTTTCAGCGTCCACGCACCGCGTCCGCCCGGCCCGCGAAAACCCTTCGCGGGCCGGGCGGACGCGGTCGTAGAATCCTGAGATGCCTGCGCTCTCCGACCGCGGTCTTGCCGCGCGTCTGCTCGCCGACCTGCTGCCCGATCACGGCCCGGTCGGCTCGGCCCGGCCGCTCGAGGGCGGATCGGTCTCCGGGGTGTGCGGGGTCTCCTTCACCGACCCGGCCGTGCCCGACGTCGTGCTCAAGCTCGCGCCCGCGGCCGACGCGTGGATGGCGCGCAAGGAGGCGTACGCCTACCGCCTGCTCGAGACCCACGGCATCGGCCCGATCCCGCGGGTCCTGGCCGAGGCCGACGACGTGGAACTGCTCGACGGCGCGTCCTGCGTGGTCCTGTCCATCCTGCCCGGCAGGCCCCTCGGCGAGATCGCGCCAGATCTGACGCCCGTTCAGCGACGGCAGGTCTACCGGCAGCTCGGCGCCCTTCTCGCCCGCATCCACGCCGTGCCGATGGACGGGTTCGGCTACATCATCGCCGGTATCCTCGACCCCGCGCCCGACAACGCCTCGTACATGGCCCGCGCGTTCGCGCGTGGGCTGCGGGAATACCGCGAGGCCGGGGCCGATGACCGGATCGCCGACGCCATCGGGCGGACCGTGGCCGAGCACGGCGCGGTGTTCGCCGACTGCCCCGCGCCCGTGCTGTGCCACGGCGACTTCCACGAGCACAACATCCTCGTCGAGCAGGGTCGGGACGGGGAGTGGAACGTCAGTGGTCTGATCGACCCGGCGAACCTGCACGCGGGCGATCCGCTGGTGGACCTGGTGCGCACGGACGCGTTCTGCATGCAGGGCGACGAGGCCAAGCTGGCCGGGCTGCTCGAGGGCTACGGCCCGGGCGGGGACCGGTGGCCCGCCGCCTGGGCACCGCGCATGCGCCTCTACGGGATCCTGCTCGCGCTCGAACTGCGCAACTGGTTCGCCGAGCGCGAGCCGCAGCACGTGCCGGCCCTCGACGAGCAGCTGCGCGATCTGGCCGAGAACCCGCCGTCTACCGTGCGTCGATGACCTTCGTCGGCCGCACCGCCACCGCGATCCGGTCCTGCGCGTCCTCGGGTACCACGGCGGTGCCGTCGTAGTGCTTCGAGAGGCGCTGGTAGAGCAGCGCCTGCGGGTCCGGGTCGATGTGGTCGACCACGCCGCGCACCTCGACGTAGCCGTAGGGGCTCGCCGGGTCGAGGAACGCGACCGAGACCCGCGGCTCGTGCTGGATGTTCTTGTACTTCTGCCGGTAGCTCGTGTGGGTGAACCAGATGAACTCGCCGTCCCAGATGAACCACATCGGATTCACCTGCGGCTGCCCGTCCGGGCGCACCGTGCCGAGCTGGACGAAGACCGGCTGCTGCAGCAGCTTTTCCACGGAATCAGAGATCTGCACCATGCCGAGACCCTAGATCATCCGCGCGCCCGGCCGCCACCGAACCGCCCGTTCCTCCTCGTCCGCGGACTCACTCGTCCTCAGGAGCCTTCCATCCGTCCGGCGGCCCGATCGTGGCCGCCTCCGGACCGAACGCCGCCACGTACACCGGCGCGAGCTCGCCCCAGCGCTCGCCCGGCTGCCACACCGTCGCCCCGTCGAGGTGCGTCTCGAGCAGGTCCAGGCACTCGTGCCAGCCCGCCCCGTCGCGCGCCGCCTTGCCGAGTTCCTCGAGCGTCACCAGCAGCTCCAGCTTGGTCCCGGCCCCGCCCGCGAGCAGGTTGAACTTCAGCGTGTCCGGGCCCCACAGGTACTCCAGCACCCGCGGCGCGCGCACCTGCAGCACCGTGCCGTGCATCGGAGGCATGTCGTGGTTGGGAAAGGGGAACTCCAGCGGCGCGCCCACGGCCCACTCGCCCTCGACGCCGCTGGGGAACCACTGTGCCAACTGCTCCGGCTCGGTCAGCGCGGCCCACACCACCTCGGGCGGATGACCCAGCTCGCGCTCGTACCGCAGCGTCCACAACTCGCCGAACCGGGTCAGTACCCCGTGCCGCACCACGTCCATGCCACCACCATGCCCCTTACATGCTGCCAGGTGCGGGAGGCTGGGCCGTTCGGGCAAGATCGCGGGGTGACCTCCTTCGACCTCACCGCGCCCTTCGCCCTCGAGGTGGCCGACGCCGTGCTCACCGAGTACCCGCTCGACCCCGAACAGGTGCTCGAAGGCACCCCGCGCGTGTCCAGCCTGACCCTGCACGAGGCCGTGGATCCGGCCACCGGCCGCACCGTGGAACGCGGCGTGTGGGAGATCACGCCGGGCGTGGTGGTGGACGTGGAGGCGGACGAGCTGTTCGTCGTGCTCAGCGGCCGGGCCACGATCGCCTTCGCCGACGGCCCGAGCCTCGAGGTGGGCCCGGGCTCGGTGGCCGTGCTGCCCGAGGGGGCCGTCACCCGCTGGACCGTGCACGAGACGCTGCGCAAGGTCTACCAGATCACCTCCGACGCGTCTTCCGACGCATAATCAACGCGTGGACTCCACGGTGCAGGAGCGGCACGGCGGCCTGGGCAGCTATCTGCGCCTGCTGCGCACCCCGGGGGCCAAGGGCTTCTCCGGGGCCGGGTTCGTCGCCCGCATGCCGCTGTCCATGATCGGCATCGGCACGGTGCTGCTGGTGGAACGGGAGACCGGCAGCTACGCCGTGGCCGGGACGGTCTCGGCCACCGGCGCGTTCGTCCAGGCCCTCGGCTCGCCCGCGCTGGCCCGGCTGATCGACCGGCGCGGGCAGGCGGCGATCGCCCCGCCGGCCGCGCTGGCCAGCGCGGCGTCCCTGGTCGGGCTGATCCTCGCGGTCCGGTTCGGCGCCCCGACCTGGACCTTCTACGTGTGCGCCGCGCTGGCGGGCCTGTTGATGCCCTCGATCGGCTCGATGGTGCGGGCCCGCTGGTCGCGCATCTACTCCGGCACCGCGACGCTGCACACCGCCTACGCCTTCGAATCGGTGGTCGACGAGGTCGTCTTCCTGATCGGGCCGGTGCTCGTCACCTTCCTGACCACGAACGTCGCCCCGTCCAGCGGCCTGAGCGCGGTCGCGGCCTTCCTCGCGGTGGGCACCGTCGCGCTGTGCCTGCAACGCGCGACCCAGCCGGATCCGGCACCGCCGCGCGGCGGCTCGGCGCTCGGCGCACTCGGGGTCCCGGTGGTGCGGGTGCTGCTGCTGGTGTTCATCGGCACCGGCACGCTGTTCGGCTCGGTCGAGGTCATCACCGTCGCCTTCGCGCAGGAGCACGGGCACGAGTCGGCGGCCGGGCTGCTGCTGGCCGTCTACGCCCTCGGCTCGATGATCGCGGGCATCGCGTTCGGCGCGATCCACCTGGCCGTGCCGCTGCAGCGCAAGCTGCTGGTGCTGCTGGGCGCGATGGCGGTGACGGCGGCGTTCCTGCCGCTGGCGGGAAGCATGTGGCAGCTGGCCGTGACGCTGCTGGTGGCCGGCTTCAGCATCGCCCCGACCCTGATCACGGCGTTCGCGCTGGTCGAGGATCTGGTGCCGGCCGAGCTGCTGACCGAGGGCCTGGCGATCGAGAACACCGGCCTGGCCCTGGGAGTGACGCTCGGCGGCGCGATCGGCGGCCCGCTGATCGACGACCTCGGCGCCGAGCACGCCTTCGTACTCAGCTCGGCCGGGGCCGCCGCCGCGTTCCTGCTGGCCGTGCTGCTGCGCCGCGGCCTGCGCGCGTCCGCCGTATGATGCCGCGGGTGGACGAACACGGAGTGATCATCGGGGCGGACGGGCTGGCCCGCTGTCCCTGGGCCGGTGCGAACCCGCTCTACCTCGGCTACCACGACGAGGAGTGGGGTCGGCCGCTGCACGGCGAGGACGCGCTGTTCGAGCGGATCTGCCTGGAGGCGTTCCAGTCGGGCCTGGCCTGGATCACGATCCTGCGCAAGCGTGAGGCGTTCCGTGCCGCGTTCGCGGGCTTCGAGATCGAGCGGGTCGCCGAGTTCGGGGACGCGGACGTCGCGCGGCTGCTGGCGGACGAGGGCATCGTGCGCAACCGGGCCAAGATCAACGCCTCGATCGCCAACGCCCGGGCCGCGCGCGCCCTCGGGGGAGGCCTGACCGAGCTGATCTGGGGCCACGCGCCGAAGGGCCGGCGCAAGCGGCCCGCGACGACGAAGGACGTGCCCGCGGTCACGCCCGAGTCCACGGCGCTGGCCAAGAACCTGAAGAAGGTGGGCTTCGTGTTCGTGGGCCCGACCACGGCCTACGCGTTGATGCAGGCCTGCGGCCTGGTCGACGATCACCTGGCCGGCTGTCACGTACCCAAAAAATAACAGGCCCAACTCTCAGAGAAAGACCCCGCCCACTCAGACCTCGAGCACCCTGCGGTCTCGAACTCAAAGGCCTCCGACTCAACACGGGTCCCGGCTGTCTGAAGGTCCCCGGCGCTCAGGATCCGGAACGGTCCACAGCTCTGGCCCGGGCTCGGTTGTTTTCGTCAGAGTCGGTGCGAGCGCCATTGAGAGTGGTTTCGAACAGGTCGTGCAGTCGCCGTGGGTAGGCCTGCCGCGAGACGGGCAGCATGCGCAGAACGCGGTAGCGGACCCACGCGTATCGCCACTGACTCGACGCCCTGTGGGCCTCGCGTGGCGGGATCTTCCCGGAAGCTGGCGCTGGGTGCGCTTCCGGGGCGTCGTGGGGGCGTCGGATGCTCGGGTTCATGATGAACCACCGCACGATCCGCGTGGGCGCGCTGGCGCCGTTGAGCAGGCCCGGCTTCCTTGAGGCCGGGCGCCATATCCGGGCGGGGGTCGAGCTCGCCGTCACTGAGATCAACGAGGCGGGCGGGGTCGACGGGCGTCCGCTGGAGCTTCTGCTGCGTGACACCGCGGGTACTCCCGCACGGGCGGCGGACGCGGTGCGGGCTTTCGTGGATGAGGGTGCGGTGGCTGTGGTCGGGGAGTATCACAGCGTCGTGGCGCATGCCGCGGCGGGTGTGGCGGTCGAGGTGGGGCTGCCGTTCGTGTGTTCGTCGGCGGTGCTGGACGCGGTGGTTGATGCGCCGACGGACATGGTGGCGCGGATCGCGCCGGCGCAGTCGTATTGCTGGCGTGTCTACGCGGACTTTCTCGTGGCGGCCGGGTATCGCGAGGTCGCGCTGGTTGTGCAGCCGGATCTCTACTGGTCGTCAGGGGCGCGGGTGCTCAAGGCTTCGCTCGCTGAGCGTGGTGTGGCGGTGTCTGTCGTCGAGTTCGATGCGTGGGTCGTCGATGCCTTGGTCGCGGACGTGGTTCTGCTGCTGGTGGGTTATCCGGAGCCGGCGGTTTCGCTGGTCAAGGCGGTCCGGGCGGATCCTCGGCTGGCGGGTGTGCGGATCGGGGATCCGGCCGGCCGGGTGGAGTTCCCGGAGTGGGCGGGGCTTGTGGGTGAGGCCGGTGCGGACATCCCCTTCCTGCGCTACATGCCGCCGGAGCTGCCTCCGTTGGGTGTGCGGGTCGCGGAGGGTTTGGCGGGTCTGCTCGGTGAGCGTCCGTCGTTCGTGGCGTTCGAGGGCTACGACGCGGTCCAGGTCGTGGCTGAGGCGCTGCGGGTCGGCGGCCTGGACCGGCGGGGCGCCGCCGCGGGGCTGGGCAGTCCTGGGCTCCGGGTGGCCGGGACGCGCGGGACGATCGGTTTCTCGCGCGACGTGGGCGACGTGCTGCAGTGGGCCTGGCCGCCGGTTCATGTCGCGGCCTGACGGGGCGGCATACTGGTCGTCATGTCGCAGACCACAGTCGTCCCGTTCGTCGTGGCGGGTACCGAGATCGAGGGCCTCAAGGTCCTGCAGGCCAAGCAGATCACCGATGAGCGCGGGACGGTGCGCGAGTTCTACCGGGAGTCGAGTTTCCTGGAGGCGGGGTTGCCTTCGCTGGGTCCTTGGTTGCAGGTGAACGTCACGGAGACGCGGCAGGGCGCGCTGCGGGGGCTGCACGGCGAGGAGATGTTCAAGCTGGTCGCGGTGGTCGAGGGCGAGGCGTTCGGCGCGTACTTCGATGCGCGTCCTGACTCGCCGTCGCGGGGGAAGGTCGTGACGGTGCGGTTGGTGAAGGGTACGCAGGTGTTGGTGCCCAAGGGGGTGTGCAACGGGTTCCAGTCGGTGAGCCCGGGTGTGACGCAGTACCTGTACTGCTTCGATCAGGAGTGGCGTACGGGGATGGCGGGGGTGGCGGTGAATCCGCTGGATCCGGATCTGGGTATCGCCTGGCCGTTGCCGGTGGACGTGTCGGATCCTGGGCTGATCTCGGTGAAGGACGCGTCGGCGCCGTTCGCGGCCGAGGTGACCGGCTGAGGGGCCCTACGGGGCTCTCTGTGGGGCTTCCGCGCACCTGTTCTGACGTCCTGGCGGGCGTTCAGGGCAGGTGCGCGGCGTCGTTGAGGCGGGTGAGGGTCCAGCGGACGGGGAGTGCGGGGTGGTTTTCGGGTTCCCAGGGTGCTGAGGGGTCGTCTTGGGTGGTCCATTCGG
>NZ_JAGSOG010000098.1 GCF_018139695.1 Actinospica durhamensis
ACCCCACCCCGGATTCCCCCCACCCGCAGTGTGGCACGCATCTTCCCGCTGTGAAGTAAATAAAGGGATCATCATCGTCCCACTCTTGTCACAGCGTGGAGATGAAATCGGGACACTGAGGTGATCTCGTCAACGCAATCCGGGCGGATCGGTCATCCCGGGAGGTCGCGGACAGCTGCAACGTAGAGCGCGGAGCCCCTGATAGAAGAGGTCTTGTCTAGGGACAACTTCATGCAGGAAGGCTCCGCGCGGTGTCCTATTGTGTCACGCTCGATGTTTCCGTGGAACTGGTCCGGTTCGTTGCCCGGCTGCTCGGCGCCGAGCGCCGGCGGGTCGGCACGCGCCGTGGCACCAGGGTGCTCACCCCGTTCAGGCAGGCCGTTTTCGGGTTGGCGCGGCTGCGCGACCGGTGCGATGTCGAGCGACTGGGTGCCGGGTTCGGCCTCTCGCGCGCTACCGCGTACCGGTACCGCGACGAGTTCCTGTGGGTCCTTTCGGATCAGGCCCCGGATCTGCAGGAGGCGATGGAACGGGCGAAGCGCTCCGGCGTGACCCATCTGATCCTGGACGGCACGGTCATCTCGTGCGACAGGCTCGAGGAGGTGAAGATCTCGAAGAAGGGCAGGGAGATCGACGCCTGGTATGCGGGCAAGGTGCGCGCTTTCGGCGGGAACCTGCAGGCGCTGATGGATCCGAACGGCCTGCCGCTGTGGGTCTCCGACGTACTGCCCGGCAGCGTGCACGACCTGACCGCAGCTCGGGAACTGGTACTCGCGATCCTGTGGCTCTATAGCAAGGACATGCCGGTGCTGGCCGACGGCGGCTACATCGGCGCAGGCTGCGGCGTGCTGACCCCGGTTCCCCAGCGGGAGGACGGCATCCCCCTGCATGCGGACCAGCGGACCTACAACAAGCTACTGAGAGGGCTTCGATGCCTCGGCGAGCGTGGCTTCGCTCTTCTCACCGAACGCTGGAAAGCCCTCGAACACGTCACCGCGAGCCCGAGAAGAATCACTCAGCTTGCCCGAGCCGCCCTCGTCCTCGTCCACTTCGAGCACGGGCTGATCAGCTGATTCTCGCTGAGATCACGTCACTGCGCCGTGGACGTGACGGGACGTGACGGATGCCTCGGCTCGGCCGCGCCACCGTGCGGCGCCGATCCAACGGCCCATCATCACGGCCGACGACGGGCACGCCGTCGTCGGCCGCGGCGATGAGGCGCTGCGTGCGGTGCTGGGAAATCAGGACCCGAATGCGGTTGCCAGGTAGAACTTCAGCATGGTGGGCCCGAACAGCGCCGAGTAGGACCAGTCGGGAGTGTCGCCGCCCTGCTCGTAGCCGCCGATGACGCCCATGACGAGGTCGGTCCCGCGCACGATCCAGGGGCCGCCGCTGGTGCCGTCCTGGTAGTCGGGGCAGTTGAAGCGGGCGTAGGGCTGCCCGTCGTCGGTCTCCTCGAAGGCCAGGGCCGTGCACGTGATGGGCTCGTTGCCCTGCGCGTCCCACTCGAGGTTGTTGTAGCCGACGACCTCGACGGGCTCGGGCAGGAAGGCCGCGGTGGGCAGCAGCGCGCCGGTGTACCGCTGGATCTGGCGGCCGTCGTGCGGGGCGATGACGAGGATCGCGTAGTCGCTCTCGGTGTCGCCGTCGGCGAGATAGCCGGGGGCGACGTCGATCTGCACGACGTTCCAGACTCCGCCGAGGTCGGCGCGCGGGGCCTGGTCGTATCCGGGGGCGAAGGTGATGTCGGTGACGGCGTGGTTGTACGTGTGCTTCGACGCGTTGTACACGCAGTGGGCGGCGGTGAGCACGAGATCGCCGCGGGGACTGGCGATGACGCTGCCGGTGCAGAAGTGGGCCGCGTCCGTGCCGGTGTAGTCGGGCGCGTCGAACAGCGCGCCGACCTCGGGGCGGCCGGTGAAGTGGAAGGTGGTGCCGGAGGGTACGGCGGGGTGCGCGGCGTCCGCCTGGGCGTAGGGTGTCGCGGCGAGGGCGGTGACCACGCTGGCCGCCACGGCACCCGCGAGCCGGGTCGGGCGCACCGGTATTCGTGTTCTCATGCCCAGAGAGTTTTGGTGCGCGCGGGGTCGGCCACAAGACCCCGGGCGCCACATCCCGGTGGGCGCGCCGCGTGATGCGCCGGAATGCCGGAAGATGACGAGTCCGGCACCAGTACTTGTCGGAAATTTTGCCTGTTTCCTCAGCTTGGCGTCAGCCAGGCGGGGAATCGTGTGAGGTGGACGAGAAAAGGGAGCCGAAGGTGAGCGAGTTCGAGACGGAGCTGCGCCAGCAGGTGGCCGAGGCATATCGGGCGCTGCAAGAGGCCCAGGCCGAAGACGAGCCGGGGGCGATCAAGGCGTACAGCCAGCGTATGCGCTATCTCGTCGAGATCGCCGAGGAACACGGGGTCGACCTGGCCGAACTGGAACTGAGCAGCAACGTTCAGTAGTTCGGCGGCCGCGACGGGCGTCGTGCCGAATGGGCACGGCGTCCGCGGGCCGGTCGGGATATTTCGGGGAATCGCAAGCGGATACCGGGATACCGGATATGGGGATACGTCACACCCCGGACCGGTCGATTGATCCGGTTCGGGTTCGGCCGATCACGTTCTGCTGATCCGGTTCAGCCGATTCGATTGTGCATTTCCCACACCAGGATCTCCGCGCCGCCGGCGCCCGCGGTCACCCGCTGGCCGGTGGAGTCCTCGATCCTGGCCGCATCGCCCTCGGCGAGTGCGCCCGCGCCCTCGAGCTCGACGGTGCCGCTGGGCACGAAAAGGTGCACATAGGGCGCGGTCGGCAGGGCCACGGTGCGGCCGGGCTCCATCCGCGCGGCGTGCAGGGTGGCGTCCTTCTGCTGGATCCGGATGGCCGCCTCGTCGGCGTGTCCGGGGCGGCCCGAGGCCACCGGCACCAGGCCCCCGCGCAGCAGCGCGTCGTCGATCTCCAGCTGCTCGTACCCCGGGGCGAGGCCGGCCTCGTCGGGCATGACCCACATCTGCACGAAGTGCACCGGCTCGGCGTGCTCGGGGCCGCCGGTCAGCCGCCAGGAGTCGTTCTTCTCCGAGTGCATGATGCCCTTGCCCGCGCTCATCCGCTGGGCCAGGCCCGGGTAGATCACGCCGCTGTGGCCCTCGGAGTCCTGGTGCACGAGCTGCCCGCGCATGACCCAGGTCACGATCTCCATGTCCCGGTGCGGGTGGGTCTCGAAGCCGGTGCCCGGGATGACGATGTCGTCGTTGTTCACCAGCAGCAGGCCGAAGTGGGTGTTGTCCACGTCGTAGTGCCGGCCGAAGGAGAACGAGTGCTTCGAGTCGAGCCAGCCCGTCTTCGTCTTGAACCGGTCCTGCGCGCGCTGAACGGTGGTAGTCGTCACGCCTCCAGCCTCGCACGGGCACGGCCGCGGCGCGATAGCGACGAGGTGGGCTTGAAGACATCACGGACTACGTCAGTTCGGCGTCCAGGGCGCCGGGTTCGTCGGGGTAGCCGCGGCGCAGCGGGCCCGCGAGGGTGCCGCGGGCCGTGGTCGACCAGCGGACCCTGGCCACGGCGAACGCGAGGACGGGTAGGAGGGGTGCGTAGTCGAAGGTGTGCAGCGTGATGGGGAAGACCTGGGGCGCGAGCATCGCCGCCGAGACCAGCACCGTCCACGCCACGGCGATCCAGCCGACGGGCGCGGACCAGCGGCCGAGGTGCCACGGGCCGCGGGCGAAATCGCGCCGGCGCAGCCGCAGGTAGACGGGCACGGTCACGGCCAGGCCGGAGCTGAGCGCCGCGAACGCGGCCAGGGCGGGGAACGCGTCGGTGTCCCAGAGCGCGGGGACGGCCAGGACGGCCGCCGACGCCGCGGTGAGCCAGACCGCGTTGACCGGCGTGCGGGTGCGCCGGTTCACCCGGTACCAGAGTGCTGATCCGGGCAGCATCCGGTCGCGGGAGACCGCGAACAGCACGCGGGAGCTCGATTCCATGCAGGACAGGCCGCACAGCAGCTGCGCGACGAGGACGAGTACGAGCAGGGTCAGCGTGCCGGTGCGGCCGACCGCGTCCAGGATGATCCGCTCCGCCGGGACCGCCGCGTTCGATTCCGGCCCGTAGTCCTGGATCGCGAACGTCAGCGAGGTCAGTACGGCGAAACCGACCAGCCAGGCCGCCGCGATGGAGACGACGATTCCGCGCGGCGCCGCGCGGCCCGCGTTCGCCGTCTCCTCGGCGGCACGTGCGGAGAAGTCGAAGCCGGCCAACGAGAACGCGACCATGAGCAGCCCGATCGCGCAGATGTAGACGCCCGCGCCGCCGGACCCGTGGGTGCCGAGGCCGGTGTGGTCGACGAAGTACCCGAACACGGTGTGCGGGGACTGCACGCGGGCCGGCACGAGGGCGAGCACCGCGACCAGTACGCCGGCCGCGACCAGGTGCCACCACGACGAAACCCTTGCCAGCGCGGCGATCCGTTCGCGCCCGCCGAGGACCACCAGCAGCGCGTGCGCCAGGAGCACCGCCGCGAAGACGGTGAACAGGGAACCGGGCGTGGCCGTGAAGTTCCACTCCAGCCCGGCGAACGCGCACAGGAACATCGCCGCGCCGAAGTCCACGGCCGCGGTCAGGGCGATCTGGCCGCAGGAGCTGAGCCAGCCGACCCACCACGCCGCGGTGTTCGGGTGGTGCCGGGCCAGCTTGGCCGCGTACACGTGCAGCGAGCCCGCGCCGGGCAGCGCCGAGCACACCTCGGCCAGCGCGAGGCCGACGAGCAGGGTGAACACCCCGCCCGCGACCCAGCCCCAGACGATCAGCGCGGGGCCGCCGGTGCGCAGGCCGTAGCCGTACAGGGTCAGGCTGCCGCAGAGCACGCCGATCGAGCTGAATCCGGTGCGGGCGTTGCCGAAGCCGCTCATCCGCCGCTCGTGCCGGCGCCGGATGCCCAGCCGGTGCAGGGCGCTGTCGTCCTCGTCGAGGGGGGTGGTGGGAAGGGTGGGTGCCATCGCTGTGGGTCGCTCTCTCCTGTGGCCGAGCCGTGCCGTGCCGCCCAGCCGTGCTGTCGAACCGTGCCGTCGAACCGCGCGGCCGGGCGCGGTCTAGGGCGGGCGGATGCGGCTGCGCGCGTAGGCGGCGCGCAGGGCTTCGGCGGGGTCTCCGTCCAGGGACCACGGGAAGGCCGTGGCGTAGGGCCTCATACAGGCCAGGACCTCGCCCGCCTCGGTGTGCAGGCCGCCGCGGTCGAGCGCGTGGGCCAGCAGGGAGAGGTCCGCGACGGGCGGAAAACGCAGTTGGCTGATACCGGGGAACCAGTCCGCGTAGACGGTGGCGGCGACGTACGCGGCGTACTCCTCGGTGGACGCGTCCACGCCGGTGGGGGCCCGGGCCAGGTGGGCGCGGGCTGCCAGGGGCAGCAGCTGCGGGTCGGAGTCGTCCGGGCTCGCGTCCGCCGCCCAGGACACCACCTGCCAGAGCGTGTCGGCAGCGTGATCGGCGGATCCGGCGGACCCGGTGGACCCGGCAGGATCATCCGCGTCACTCGGACCGCCCCGCCCCGGCCACGGAACGTAGTACGCCAGCAGCCGCAGGAAGGCCTCGCGGTGCCAGGGGCGCCTGGCCTGGGCCTCGGCCAGCAGATCCCAGGGCCCTTCGATCGCGAGCCCCGGGGGAGCGGCGCTCGGGCAGGTCGGGGGCCCGCCCGGCGGCGCGGGCGGACGATGGCGGGCCACGGCCAGCAGCGTGGCCCACGGCGTTGGGTCGGCCGGCGCGTACCGGCTCGCGATGACCGCCGCCTGCCAGGCCAGCGCGCCGAGGGCGGCCTCGCGCGGGTCCGCGGCCTTCGCCGCGCGCAGCGCCCGGACCATCGCCACCCGGGCGTAGAGCAGCCGGGCGTCCGGATCCTCGGGGTCCTCGGTCACCCAGATCTCGGCCAGATCGGTGCCGGCCACCACCGAGGCGAGCAGCAGCGAGCGCTGCGCCCGCACCTCGGCCTCGCCCCGGCTCTCCGCCAGCGCGTCCCGGGCCAGCCCCCACCGCCCGGCCCGCAGCTCCGTCCTGGCCTGCGCCAACGTGCGGTCGGCTGCCGCCGGATCCCACACGAACCCCCCGCGCATGCCGACGCCTCCTACCCCTTCGCTGCCTGATGAAGTGCCCCCCGCACTCGATCACATGGAGTAGTTATTCTTGCGCACAGGGCGAGTGCGGGCAATGGGCCGCCGGGAGGAATCCTCACACTGGTGACTCACGTGATCTTTGGTAAATCCCTCATTCGGGTCAGTGAACTGGTTCACATACGGATAATCAGGGCAGAGCGGTGTCGTGGTCGACACCGAACTCGAACCCTCGCCGCCCCGCGAGCACCGTCCGGGCCCCCAGGCCAAGCGGCGCCGCCGCCTGCTCGCCACCTCGGCCGGCCTCGTCCTCGTCCTCGCCTTCGCGGTGGGCGGGATGCTGTGGTCCAAGGGCGTCTTCTGGGCCCCGGTGCGGCTCAGCCAGGTCATCGACACCTCCTACACCGTGGCCGGACGCGCCCCCGCGCTGCCCTGGCCCGCGCAGGGGGAGTCGTATCTGTACGTCGAGGGGGTCGGCCCGATCGGCTCCTCCGGGCCGCAGGACGCCGAGGTGCCGATCGCGAGCGTCACCAAGACGATGACGGCCTATCAGGTGCTGCTGGACCACCCGCTCGCGGCGGACGAGGACGGCCCGACGATCGAGGTCTCCTCGGCGCTGTTCGGGGCCTCGCGCAGCGCCGACGCCAGCGAGTCCGGGATCCAGATCGTCCAGGGCGAGCTGCTGACGGAGCGCCAGGCGCTGGAGAGCATGCTGTTGCCCTCGGCCGGGAACATGGCCCGGCTGCTCGCGGCCTGGGACGCCGGGTCGGTGCCGGCGTTCGTGGACCGGATGAACGCCCAGGCCCGGGCCCTCGGCATGCGGCACACCTCCTACGCCGATCCGGCCGGGATCGACGCGCTGAGCCGGAGCACGGCGGGGGACCAGGTCACGCTCGGCGAGCAGGTGCTGCGCAACCCGGCGATGGCGGGCATCGTGGACCTGAAGTCCGCGCGGGTGCCGGTGGCCGGGCTGCTCACCAACACCAACCACCTGCTCGGCGTCGACGGGGACATCGGCATCAAGACGGGCTCGACCTCGGCGGCCGGCGGCTGCCTGCTGTTCGCGACCCGGACCATGGTCGGCGGCGTGCCGGTGACCATGGTCGGCGCGGTGCTCGGCCAGCCCGGCCAGCCGTGGGCGATCATGGACCGCGCCCAGGTGGTGGCGCGGGGCCTGATCGAGGCGGCGCAGCGTTCCCTGGTGGCCTCGACGGTGGTGCACTCCGGCAGGACGGTCGCGGTGCTGCGCCAGCGCGGTCACGCGGACGTGGAGCTCGCGCCGGGATCCGACGTGACGGTCGTGGGCTGGCCGTCGCTGGGGTACAGGGTGGGCGTCACGGCGGACGGCGTGCTGCGCGTCTCGAGCACGCAGGCCCCGGAGTCCGTCGTCACCGCGGCGAAGCTGGCCGAGAACTGACCCTCTCAAAAGTCGTCGCAGGTTTCTTCTGCTGCGCTGAATCGTGGTGGGGTGCCCGCGCGCTCTGTCAGGTGTGAGGATCAATACAGGAGTAGCCGCGACCGTTTTCGTCGCGACGATCACCGGGCTCGGGGCGGCGGCGTGCGCCTCCTCGGAGCGGGCCGCGACGGCGGCCACCGTCGCCCACGCCGCCACCAAGCCCTTGGTGCCGTCGATGACGGAGATCTACCCGTCCGTGCCGCAGACCCTGCCGGCCTCGGAACAGGGGTGCGGGCCGAAGCCGCTGATGGAGGACGTGAGGGTTCTCTCGGTAAGCGAGGCGGACGGCACGTATCGCATCAACGGCTACGTGGAGACCCTCGACTGCGGGCCCGGCGTGCCGGACGACACGCAGTTCACCGACACCGGCTCGGTCCAGTCCTTCGTCACCTCGGCTTCGACGACGTACACGCTGCTCGGAGCGGATCCGACGAAGGACTACGCCGTCTCCGCGGCCACGTTCATGACCGTGGCGGACGGCCCCTACGACCGCACCAGCGCACTGGGCTTCTGGGGACACATCTGCCTGCTCGATTTCGACCGGGCCGGCCACGTGACGTCCGTGCAGGGCGTCTACACGCCCTGATCCAGGCGGGCGGCCAGCCCGGCCAGCACCGTCTCGAGTCCGAGTTCGAAGGCACCTTGGTCGATGTCGCGGGAGCGCGCCTGCAACAGGTGCGCTCGGCCGAGGTGCGGATAGTCGGTGCCGTACGTCGCGGGGTCCGGGGAGAAGCCGCCCGCGAACGAGCTCATCGCCGCGCCCGCCACCAGGAAGCGCATCAGCGCGCCGATCTCGGTGGCCTCGCGCGGCGGCCAGCCGGCGTTGACCAGCGCGCCGTACACCTCGTCGGCCAGCCGCAGCGCCGCCGGGCGGCGGCCCGGGCCGTGCACGATCACCGGCACCAGGTTCGGGTGCTCGGCCAGCACCTCGCGGTAGGAGCGGGCCCATTCGCGCAGGGCTTGCGCCCACGGCCGGGCGCGCAGTGCGGACAGGTCCACCTTCGCGATCACCTGGTCCGCCACCGCGTCGAGCAGGTCGTCCATGGTGGCGAAGTGGTTGTAGAGCGAGGGCCCGCTCACCCCGAGCCGCGCGGCCAACCTGCGGGTGCTCAGCGCGCCGAGGCCCTCCTCGTCGATCAGGCCGAGCGCCGCCTCGACGATCTTGTCCCGGCTCAGCAGCGGCGAACGCGGACGTGCCATGACGCGGCGCCTCCTTCCTTCCCTCGCCACCCCTGCGGGGGTTAGAGTCTAAAACTAGCACTGCAAGTTTTGCGGCGCCGGTGGTTCGCGCGACCGTGCGCGAAGCGGCAGGAAGGGCCCGGGATGGATCTCACGCTCAGCGAGGAGCACGAGGCACTGCGCCGTCTCGCGGCCGAGTTCACCGACCGGGAGATCGTTCCCCACGCGACCGAGTGGGACCGGGCCGAGCTGGTGGACCGCAAGATCGTCGGCAAGCTCGGCGACCTCGGCTTCCTCGGGCTGACCATCCCGGAGGAGTACGGCGGCTCCGGCGGCGACCACTTCGGCTACGTCCTCGCGCTCGAGGAGCTCGGCCGCGGCGACTCCTCGGTGCGCGGCATCGTCTCGGTCTCGCTCGGCCTGGTCGGCAAGTCCATCCACAAGTGGGGGACCGAGGAGCACAAGCGGTACTGGCTGCCGCGGCTGTGCTCCGGTGAGTCCCTCGCCTGCTTCGCGCTGACCGAGCCGGACCACGGCTCCGACGCCGCCAACCTGCGCACCAAGGCCGAGCGCGACGGCGACGACTGGCTGATCTCGGGCTCGAAGATGTTCATCACCAACGGCACCTGGGCCGAGGTCGCGCTGGTCTTCGCCCGCACCGGCGGCCCCGGGCACCGGGGCATCAGCGCCTTCCTGGTGCCGACCGACAGTCCCGGCTTCACCCGCACCGAGATCCACGGCAAGCTCGGGCTGCGCGGCCAGGCCACCGCCGAACTCGCCTTCGACCGGGTCCGGGTGCCCGGCTCGGCCCTGCTCGGCCCGGAGGGCAAGGGCTTCTCGGTCGCCATGTCCGCGCTGGCCAAGGGCCGGGTCTCGGTCGCGGCCGGCTGCGTCGGGATCGCCGAGGCCGCCTTGCGCGCCGCCGTCGCGCACGCCACCACCCGGGTGCAGTTCGACGGCAAGGTGATCGCGCACCGGCAGCTGGTGGCGGAGCTGATCGCCGGGATCGCCACCGACGTGGACGCCGCGCGGCTGCTCACCTGGCGCGCGGCCGACCTGATCGACCGGGGCGAGGAGTTCGCCCGCGAGTCCTCCATGGCCAAGTACTTCGCCTCCGAGGCCGCGGTGCGCGCGGCCAACCAGGCGATGCAGGTCTTCGGCGGCTACGGCTACATCGACGAGTACCCGGTGGGCAAGCTCGTGCGCGACGCCCGGGTGATGACCCTCTACGAGGGCACCAGCGAACTGCAGAAGCTGCTGATCGCCCGCGCCCACACCGGAATCAACGCCATCGCCTAGCGCCGCGCCGCCGCCGCAGCGCCGCCCCGACCCGCAGAGCCGCCCGAGCACGAGCCCGAGAAGAACGAGAAGAGCCTGATCCCCATGCAGCCCGTCTACATCGCCGCCGCCCGGCGCACCCCCATCGGCAAGCTCCGCGGCGCCCTGTCCGGCATCCGCCCGGACGACCTCGCCGCCGAGGTCATCCGCGACCTGGTGGCCGGGCTGCCGAACCTGGACCCGGCCGAGATCGACGACGTCTACTGGGGCAACGCCAACGGCGCGGGCGAGGAGAACCGCAACGTCGCGCGGATGGCGCTGTTGCTGGCCGGGCTGCCCGACTCGGTGCCCGGCGCCTCCACCAACCGGCTGTGCGCCTCCGGCCTCGAGGCCTTCACCGTCGCGGCCCGCACCATCGCCGCCGGCGAGGCGGACGTGCTGCTGGCCGGCGGGGTCGAGTCGATGTCGCGCGCCCCGTTCGTGGTGCCGCGGCCCGAGGACGCGCTGCCGAACAGGATGGAGATGTTCGACACCCGGCTCGGCTGGCGCCTGGTCAACCCGAAGATGCGCGACCTGCACGGGGTGCTGTCGATGGGTGAGACGGCCGAGGAGGTGGCGAGCCGCCACGAGGTCTCGCGCGAGCGGCAGGACGCGTTCGCGCTGCGTTCGCACCAGCTGGCCGCGGCCGCCTGGGACGCAGGGCACTTCGACGCCGAGGTGCTGGCGGTGACCCCGTACGGCCCGAAGGGCGAGCCCGGCACGCCCGTCTCCCGGGACGAGTGCATCCGCCCGGACACCTCACTGGAGAAGCTGGCCGGGCTCAAGCCGGTCTTCCGCAAGGGCGGGAGCGTCACGGCCGGCAACTCCTCGCCGATGAACGACGGCGCCGCGGGCCTGGTCCTGGCCTCCGAGGCCGGCCTGGCCAAGCTCGGCGTCGAGCCGCTGGCCCGGTACGTGGCCGGCGCCTCCGCCGGCGTGCACCCCGACGTCATGGGCGTGGGTCCGATCCCCGCCGTCGGCCGGGTGCTCACCCGCTCCGGCTGGAAGATCGAGGACGTCGAGACCGCCGAGCTCAACGAGGCCTTCGCCGCCCAGGCGCTGGCCGTGGTGGACGGGATCGGCATCGATCCCGCCCTGGTCAACCCGTCCGGCGGCGCCATCGCCCTCGGACATCCGCTGGGCTGCTCCGGCGCCCGGATCGTCACCACCCTGGTCCACCGCCTGCACCGGGACGGGCTGCGCCGCGGCCTGGCCGCCATGTGCGTGGGCGTGGGCCAGGGTACCGCCGTACTTATCGAAGGGATCTGACACATGGGTAACCGGTTCGAGGGCAGGGTGGCCGTCGTCACCGGCGCCGCGCAGGGCATCGGCGCGGCCGTCGCCGCCCGGCTGGCCGCGGAGGGCGCGGCCGTGGCCGTGGCCGACCTGAGCGCCGAGCGCGGCGCGGAGACGGTCGAGGCGATCACCAAGAACGGCGGCCGGGCGGTGGCCTTCGGCGCCGACGTCTCGCAGACCCCTGAGGTCGAGGCCCTGGTCGCGGCCGTGGTCGCCGAGTTCGGCCGGATCGACATCCTGGTCAACAACGCCGGCATCACCCGGGACAACCTGCTGTTCAAGATGACCGACGAGGACTGGGACGCGGTCATCAACGTCAACCTGCGCAGCGCGTTCCTGATGAGCCGCGAGTGCCAGAAGCACTTCACCAAGCAGAAGTACGGCAAGATCGTCTCGCTCTCCTCCCGCTCGGCCCTGGGCAACCGCGGCCAGGCCAACTACGCCGCCTCCAAGGCCGGGATCATGGGCCTGACCGCGACCCTGGCGATCGAGCTCGGCCCCTACGGCGTCAACGTCAACGCGGTCGCCCCCGGCTACATCGCCACCGCCATGACCGACGCCACCGCCCGCCGGGTGGGCCTGGACCCGGAGGAGCTCAAGAAGCTGGCCGCCGACCAGACCCCGGTGCGCCGGGTCGGCGAGCCGGAGGACATCGCCGCCACGGTCGCCTTCCTGGCCGCGGACGAGTCCTCGTTCATCTCCGGCCAGACCATCCAGGTGAACGGCGGCGCGAACCGATGAGCCCGCGGGCGCTGCAGGCCACCGAGCTCAAGAACATGGTGGGCGAGCACATCGGGACCAGCGACTGGGTCGTGATCGAGCAGGAGCGGATCGACCGGTTCGCCGAGGCCACCGGCGACCACCAGTGGATCCACGTGGACCCGGAGCGCGCGAAGGACGGCCCGTTCGGCTCCACCATCGCGCACGGGTACCTGACCCTGTCCCTGATCCCGGCGCTGGCCTGGGAGGTCTACACGATCGAGGGCGTGCGCCTGGCGATCAACTACGGCGCGAACAAGCTGCGCTTCATCACCCCGGTGAAGGTCGGCTCGCGGGTGCGCGCGCACCTCGTGCTCACCGGCGTCGAGGACCTGCCCGACGACGCGATGCAGGTGGCCACGACCGTCACGGTGGAACTCGAGGGCGCGGCCAAGCCCGCGGCCGTAGCCGAAACGCTGAGCCGGATCTATCTTTAGCGCCAGTCAAGGCAATGTCGGAGCAGGACAGAAGGACGGAGTAGGACAGGGCAATGACGCTCTCCCTCGCCGCGGTACTCGCGGAACCGGCGTGGCGGACGCCTGAGAAGACCGCCGTGATCCAGGGGGCCGAGGCCCTGTCCTACGCCGACCTGTGGGCCCAGGCCCGCACCCAGGCGGCGGCGCTGATCGAGCTGGGCGTGCAGCCGGGCGACCGGGTCGCGCTGATGTGTCCCAACGTGCTCGATTTCCCCCGCTCGTACTTCGCGGTGATCGCCGCGGGCGCCGTGGTGGTGCCCATCCACATGCTGCTCACGCCGGAGGAGATCTCCTTCATACTGCGCGACAGCGGTGCCAAGGTGCTGATCGCGCACGCGATCCGGGCCGAGGACGCGATCAAGGCGGCGGCCCTGGCCGAGGTGCCGGTGCGCCTGGTCGGCCCCATCCCGGCCGAGGCCCCGGTGCCGAAGTTGGCCGACGTGGAGGCCGGCGTGACCCCGCTGCCCACCTACCTCACCCGCGATCCCGAGGACCCGGCCGTGGTGATCTACACCTCGGGCACCACGGGCAAGCCCAAGGGCGCGGTGCTGACCCACCTCAATATGGTGATGAACGCGACGGTCAACGGCTACGACTGCCTCGACACCGTGCGCGCCGACATCTCCCTCGGCTGCCTGCCGCTGTTCCACATCTTCGGGCAGACGGTGACGATGAACACGATCTTCCGGGTCGGGGCCACCGTCGTCTTCCAGCCCAGGTTCGAGCCCGGCGAGGCGATCGAGCTGATGCTGCGGCACAAGGTGAACACCTTCCACGGCGTGCCGCAGATGTTCCTCGCGCTGGTGCACGCCGCCCGGGCGCGCAAGGCGGCCGGCGAGGCCGACCTGCCGAAGCTCAAGATCGCCGTCTCCGGCGGCGCGGCGCTGCCCGCGTCCGTGCTCGAGGCCTTCAACGAGGCCTTCGACACCGAGATCATGGAGGGCTACGGCCTGTCCGAGACCTCGCCGACCGCCACGGTGAACCAGCCCCTGCTCGGTACCAGGGCCGGCACGGTCGGCCACCAGGTCTGGGGCGTGGAGGTGCAGATCGCCAAGGCCGAGGTGGAGGGCCGGATCGAGTTCGTCGAGACGGGCGAGCTCGGCGAGGTGATCGTGCGCGGCCACAACGTGTTCGCGGGCTACCTCAACAACCAGGAGGCCACCGAGGCGGCGATGTGCGAGGGCTGGTTCCGCACCGGCGACCTCGGCACCAAGGGCGCCGACGGCTTCGTGAGCATCGTGGACCGCAAGAAGGACATGGTGCTGCGCGGCGGCTTCAACGTCTACCCGCGCGAGGTGGAGGAGACGCTGCTGCGCCACCCCGCGATCAAGGACGTGGCCGTGATCGGGCTCGCGGACGAGGTGCACGGCGAGGAGATCTGCGCCTGCGTCATCCTCGAGGACGGCCGGGAGCTGACCGCCGAGGAGCTGATCGAGTGGTCGAAGCAGTACCTGGCGAAGTACAAGTACCCGCGCCGGGTCGAGTTCGTCACCGAGTTCCCGCTCGGCCCGTCGATGAAGGTGCTCAAGCGGGAGCTGCGCAGCCGCTTCCAGTGATTCCGGTGAGCCGCCGCTGAGCCGACCGCGTACCGCGCCCCCGCCGTTGTTACAAACGGCGGGGGCGTTCTGCGCGAATCGGGACGATCAGGGCCTCCATGCACGGGTTGCGTGACGGGTCCGTTACCGCAGCAACGGTTGTTTCGTGGGCGATGTCTTTCTGTGTGGACTCGATGAAAAACATCTGAGAAACCTAGCTGAGGGGGACGCGCGATGACCTACGACCAGGACCCGCCCCGGACACGATCGCGTTCCGCCCACCCCACTCCACCGGTCCGCCACGGCCATCGGGCCGGACGCGGCGGCGCGGCCCCCGACTCGGGGCCCGGCCGCGTCAACGCGGACCTCGACCTCGACGAACTCGACCCGGACGGCCACGCCCGCGAGCGCGCCGCCCGCCAGGCCGTGCGCCGGGGCAACCCGCGCCGCAGGAAGGTGGTGCGCATCGTCGCCTCCGGCACGGCCGTCACCATGCTCGTCGCGGCCGGATTCGGCTACTACGTCGTGCACCACCTGCTCGGCGACATCGCCACGGTCAGCCTCGGCGAGCTCAAGAACCGCCCGGCGCCCAGCAAGGCCAACGCCCTCGGCGAGATCCCGCTCAACATCCTGGTGCTCGGCTCGCAGACCCGGGACGGCCAGACCCAGGCGGCGCACGTGGGCAACGCCTCGAAGGACGGCACGGACCTGTCCGACACCGCCTTCCTGATGCACATCAGCGCCGACCACAAGTGGGCCGAGATCGTCTCCATACCCCGCGACCTGTTCGTGCCCTTCCCCTCCTGTCAGGACCGGACCAACCCGGCCGTGACGCACCCGCCGCAGAGCGAGCAGCAGTTCTACAACGCCATGGGCGAGGGCGGCCCGGCCTGCGCGGTCGCCACGGTGGAGCAGATGTCGAACATACGGATCGACCACTTCGTGGAGCTGACCTTCGACGCCTTCATCGACCTGACCAACGCCGTCGGCGGCGTGCAGGTGTGCGTCCCCTCACCCGGGATCAACGACCCGAACTACTCCGGCCTCGTGCTCAGCGCCGGGATGCACACCGTCACCGGCAACCAGGCGCTCGCGTTCGTGCGCGACCGGCACGGCCTGGCCACCGGCGAGGACACCCAGCGCATCCGGATGCAGCAGATGTTCATGTCCTCGCTGTTCGACAAGCTCACCTCGAACGGCACGCTGGAGGACCCGCTCACCCTCTACAAGATCGCGCAGGCGACCACCAGCAACGTCACCGTGGACACCGCGCTCGACAACATCGGCACGATGACCTCGATCGCCGAGGCGGTCGGCTCGATCAACAAGAAGTACATCCAGTACATGACGGCGCCGTACAAGCTCGACAGCCCGGGTGAGTACTCCTATGACCCGGACGGCGATCACTCCATGCCCGGCCCGGGCTTCGAGGAGGTGTGGAACCTGCTGCGCGACGACCAGCCGATTCCGGGCAGCGCCGCGGCCGTGATGGAGGGGACGAAGGCGCCGAGCACCTCGTCCACGAAGGTCGCCGCGCAGCCGTCCGCGTCCGCGTCGCCCACCGTCGCGCTCAGCTCCCTGACCGTGCAGGTCTTCAACGGCACCCAGATCGGCGGCGAGGCGAAGAACGCGGCCGCCTATCTCAAGAACCTGGGCATGAACACCTCGATCGGCTACAGCGGCTACAGCGGATACACCGCGACCACGGTCCTGTACCCGGCCGCACAGCAGGCGCAGGCCGAGGCCCTGCAGCGGCAGATCGCCGGCTCCGTGCTGAAGCAGAGCGCGAGCGTCAGCCAACTGACCCTGGTGATCGGGACGAACGTGCCGACCGCGGTGGTCGCGACGCAGACCTCGCAGTCCGCGGGCGCCGGCGCGGCCTCGGCGACGCCCGCGGCGACGCTGACCGGGGTGCAGACCCGGGACGGAGACACGAACCTCTGCTCCAACCTGCCCGGAGTGGTCTCCTACGGCGGGCATCCGTGAGCCGGGCGCCCGCCGGGCGCGTCAGCGCACGTTGACGACGTTCGCGCCGGGCACCGGACCGCGGGCCCGGCGCACGGCGCGGCACCGGCCGGAGGCGCGCAGCTCGGCCTCCACGTTGGCCGCCGCCAGCGGGCTGTCCACCAGGAACACCGTGGTCGGCCCGGAGCCGGAGACCAGGCTGCCGCAGGCCCCGGCCGCCACGCCCAGCGCGAGCAGCTCGCCGATCTGCGGCAGCACCTCGACGGCGGCCGGCTGCAGGTCGTTGTAGAGCGCCGCGCCGATGGCGCCGATGTCGCGCGAGCGCAGCGCCGCCATCAGGTCCGGATGCACGCCCGGCGCCGGCGCCTGCTCCCCGCTCCGGCGCCGCCGCGCGTCACAGGCCTCGAAGATCTTCGGCGTGGAGAGCCCGGCGTCGAGCACCGCGATGACCCACTCGAGGCCGGTCGAGGCCAGCACCGGGGAGATGTGCTCCCCGCGCCCGGTGCCGATCGCGGTCCCGCCGTGCAGCGCGAACGGCACGTCGCTGCCGAGCTGCGCGGCCAGGTCGTGCAGCTCGTCCCGGCGCAGCCCGGTGCCCCACAGCGCGTCGCAGGCCACCAGGGTGGCCGCGGCGTCCGCGCTGCCCCCGGCCATGCCGCCGGCCACCGGGATGTCCTTGCGGATGGTCAGCCGCACGTTCGGCTCCACCCCGCAGCGCTCGGCCAGCAGCGTCGCCGCCTGCCAGGCCAGGTTCCGCTCGTCCGCCGGGACCGCGTCCACGTCCGAGTCCCGCCGCAGCGGCTCCACGCTCAGCGCGATGCCGCGGGCCGAACGGGCCACCACCTCGTCGTACAGCGACACGGCGTGGAAGACCGTCACCAGCTCGTGGTAGCCGTCCGGGCGCAGCGGCCCGACCGAGAGCGAGAGGTTGATCTTCGCCGGGACCCGGACCGTGATCGCCTCCGGCTGAAAGGGTCCCTCGTCCCACTCCTCTACCGCGGTCACGACCCTGACTCCTTCGATTCCTCGGCAGCCCGCGCCGCCGCGATCGCCGCATACTCTGCCACGCCCAGGGCCTCGCCGCGTGCCCCCGGGTCGACCCCGGCGCGGCGCAACAGCTCCTCGGCCCGCGGCGCCGAGCCGGCCCAGCCGGCCAGCGCGGCCCGCAGCGTCTTGCGGCGCTGCGCGAACGCCGCGTCCACCACGGCGAACACCTCGCGCCGGGTGGCCGTCGTGGTCGGCGGCTCGCGCCGCTCGAGCGCCACGAGGCCGGACTCCACGTGCGGGGCCGGCCAGAACACGTTGCGCCCGATCGACCCGGCCCGGCGCACGTCGGCGTACCAGCGGGCCTTGACGCTCGGCACGCCGTACACCCGCCCGCCCGGTTCGGCCGCCAGCCGGTCGGCCACCTCGGCCTGCACCATGATCAGGGCGCTGCGCAGGCTCGGGAAGCGCTCGAGCATGTGCAGCAGCACCGGGACCGCGACGTTGTACGGCAGGTTCGCCACCAGGGCCGTGGGCGCCGGGCCCGGCAGCTCCTGTACCCGCATCGCGTCGGCGTGCACGAGCTCGAAGGACTCGGCCCGGCCCGGCGCCCGCTCGGCGATCGTGGCCGGCAGCGCGTCGGCCAGCACCGGGTCGAGCTCGACCGCGACCACCCGGCTCGCCGCGTCCAGCAGGCCCAGGGTGAGCGAGCCGAGCCCGGGCCCGACCTCGACCACCACGTCCTCGGGCCGCAGCCGCGCGGTGGCGACGATCCGGCGGATCGTGTTCGGGTCGATCACGAAGTTCTGGCCCAGCGCCTTGGTCGGCCTTACCCCCAGATCGGTCGCGAGACGACGTACGTCGGCGGGGCCGAGCAGGCTCACTGGCCCGCTCGGTCCCGCCGCGTTGTGAAGCTGTGAAGGTTCCGGCCGCATGTCGGCAATTCTAGGGCGCGCCCCGGCGTCCTAGGTGAACAGGTAGTGCCCGCACACCGGCCACTGACCTGCGCCGCTCCGCTCGTAGAGGAGTATCGCCAGATCCGTCTGCTCGGCCGCGCTGGCCTGGTACGGATATCCGGTGCCGCCGAGCGAGAGCCAGGTGCTCTCGGAGAACTGGTACATGCCGTAGAAGCCGTTGCCGGTGTTCTCGGCCGGGTTGCCGCCCGACTCGCAGTTGGCCACCCCCGCCCAGTTCAGATCGGCCGCGTCGGTCGGCAGCGCCTTGGTGCCCACCGCGAGCACCTCGTCCACCGGCTGCCTGGTCACCACGGTCTTGATCGTCTTCGGCGCCTGGCTCTTGCCGTTGACGATCAACAGGGCGTACGTCACCGTCTCCTCGCCGTCCACGCCGGCGGTCTTGACCGTGCTGGTGCCGGCGTAGGCCGTGGAGTCGGAGACCTTGGTGACGCCGTAGGGCAGCGAGACCTCCTTGGTCTCGGTGGTCCCCTCGATCCGGTTGATCGAGATGGTCTGGCCGTCCTGCGGCACCGAACCCGCCGCCACCGACGGCGCGTCCTGGTTGTGCAGGACTATCCCGGCCTGGGCCATCGCCGCGGTCACCGTGGCCGCGGTCGTCGCCACCGGCACCGACTTGCCGTCCACCAGGAACGTCAGGTGGCGCAGGGTGTAGACCGACAACCCGGTCAGACCGGAGCGCGGGATCTGCATGCCGAGCGCGTCGTTGCTGCGCGCGCCGTCGGTGCGCACGCCGAGCTCGGCCAGGGCGGCGCCCACGGTCGGGTAGTGCACCCAGACCGAGTGCGGCACGCCGTTCACGCTCAGGCTCAGCGGCCGCCCGTAGTGCACGGTGATGGTGGCCCCGTCGGTCGCCGAGGAGCCCACCGCGGGCGTGACGATGTCGCGGCTGCCGGTGTCGATCCCGTCCGCCGTGAGCACCGCGCCCACCGTGCCCGCGAAGCTGTGCACGGTCTGGGTCTGGCCGTCGACGTCGAGCGTGATCGTCTTGTCGAAGGCCACGTAGGTGACCGCGCCGGCCACCAGCGCCGCGAGCACCGTGCCCTGCACGATCCGGCCGAGCGGTCCGGTGCGCGGCCGGGTGCGCAGCACCGGGGGCCTGCGTCCGGAGTCCGCGGGCGCGGATGCCGGACGCTGCTCGGTCCTGGCCCGGCGCGCGGGCGCGGCGGTGGGATCGGCGTCGTCGGGCAGCGGCTCGGGCGCCGGGCGGCGCGGAGCCTCGGCCGGGGCGGTCAGCAGATCGGTCGCGGTGGCCGTCGCGGTGCCGGCCCGGGCGAAGGACGCGGCGCCGCCGAACATCGGCGCGCCGAGACCGTGTGCCGGGGCACCGTAGCCTTCCGCGTACTCGTCCGCGTATCCGCCCGCCGGGACGGCGTCGTAGCCGCCCGTCTGGCCGTCGTAGCGCCCCGACGCCGCGGGGGCGTCGTAGCGGGCCTGCGGGCCGTAGTCGGATGCGTAGTCCGGCGCGTAGCCGGTTTCGGGGTAGACCCCCGGCGCGAAGGACGTCGCCTCGTAGGACGCGGCGGGGTAGCCCGGGTCGTAGCCCGGCCCGGCCCCGTAGGGCGCCTGTTCGAAGTACTCCGCCGAGGACTCGGCATACGGGTCGTACGGGTACTGCTGCTGGCTGTACTGGTCCTCGTAGTAGTACTCGGCGGCTTCGGACGTCCCTTCGTGCCCCGCGTACGCTCCGGGCGCACCGTGCTGGTCGGCGTATCCGCCGTCCTGCCCGGCCCCGGTTCCGTAGGCGGAACCATGAGGGGGGTTCGAGCGCGTACCGCTCACAAGTCTCCAGACCTCGTCGATCCCGGGCACGGCGGGTACGGAGCGCCGAGGGCCAGCGGGGCTGGCACCGCGACGCGGATCGCGGGCCGTGGCCCGCGCCGGCTCCACCGATCCGGCTACCGAGCATCGGACTGTAACCGACTCCGGGCCAAGGTCGCCATAGCCCGCCCCGGACGTCGCCATAGTCGAATTGTCCGATAAGGGCACTGTCATGCCAGGCAAATGGGTGCATTTCGGTGGAGCGCTACGTCGTCAGTGTGAGCTTTCTCCCATGTATGACCTATTTGGGTTAGCTCGAAGGGACTGTCGAGAAATGGTTACACGAGTTCGAATACGCGCCGGGTGTTCGCGTCGAGGGCCTCGCACAGCTCCGTCAGGTCCATGGCCAGCGTCTCGGCCATCGAACGGACCGTCAGCGGGATCAGATACGGCGCGTTCGGGCGGCCCCGATAGGGCACAGGGGTGAGGAACGGCGCGTCGGTCTCCACCAGTACGCGCTCCATTGGAGCGGCTCGCAGCGCCGCCCGCAACTCCTCGTTGGCCTTGAAGGTGACCGGACCGGCAAACGAGAGGTAGTAGCCGGCCTCGGCGCACTCCCGTGCCATCGCCGCGTCCCCCGAGTAACAGTGGAACACCACCCGATCGGGTGCGCCCTCCTCGCGCAGGATCCGCAGCACGTCCGCGTGCGCGTCCCGGTCGTGGATGACCAGGGCCTTGCCCACCCGCTTGGCCAGCGCGATGTGCCGCCGGAAGGACTCCTGCTGGGCCGCGACGCCCTCCGGTCCGGTGCGGAAGTAGTCCAGCCCCGTCTCGCCGATCCCGACCACCTCGGGCCGTCCGGCGAGCTCCTCGATCCGGGCCAGCGCGCCCTCCAGGGCGGTGATCCCGCCCGGCTCGCGGTGCTTGTCCCGCCCTGCCCAGGCGTCGATGTCACCCAGCACCAGCCGCGGCGCCTCGTTCGGATGCAGCGCCACGGTGGCGTGCACCGACGCGAACGCCGCCGCCTGCGCCACCGCGAACTCCGAGGACGGCACGTCGCAGCCCACCTGCACCAGCGTGGTCACGTTCACCGACGCCGCGAGCTCCACGGACTCCTGCGGGGTGCGTCCCTGCATGTCCATGTGCGTATGCGAGTCGGCCACCGGCCGCGGCAGCGGCTCGGGCAGCGGCGGCGGAACGTCCTGCTGGGACTGCTGCGTCTTGGACTTGCCCATGGGACGAGTCTATCGACGCAGCAGTCCGGTCCGGATCGGCGAAAACCGGCTACGCCTCGGCGCGTTCTTCCAGACGCGGGAAGAGCGCGTCGCCCTTCGTGATGACCGAGCCGGCCGGCAGCTGGCCCCAGCGGCCCGCGTCCTGCACCTTCTGGTCCGCCAGGGCACCGAGCGAGGCCTCGGCCCCCAGCGAGTCCCACAGCGCCGCCGAGGACTTCGGCATGACCGCGTTCAGCAGCACGGCCACCGCGCGCAGCGACTCGGCCGCGGTGTAGAGGATCGAGGCCAGCCGCGCCTGCCCGGCCGGGGACTCGTCCTTGGCGACCTTCCACGGCTCCTGCTCGGTCAGGTATCCGTTGACCAGCTTGATGAAATCGAAGATCGCGTTGATCCCGCCCTGGAAGTCGAGCACCTCGCCGATCCGCTCGTCCGCCGTCGCCGTCGCCGCCGCCAGCGCGTCCGCGATCGTCTGCTCGGCCGGGCCGTGGTCGGTGGACGCGGGCAGCACGCCCTCACTGCGCCCGGGTTCGCCCTGCTGCGCCGCGGCGAAGTACTTGCCCACCATGGCCGCCACCCGCGAGGCCAGGTTGCCGTAGTCGTTGGCCAGCTCGGAGGTGTAACGCGCGCTCAGGTCCTCCCAGGAGAACGAGCCGTCCTGCCCGAACGGGATCGCGCGCATGAAGTAGTAGCGGTAGGCGTCCGAACCGAAGTGGTCGGTGATCTGCGACGGGGCGATGCCGGTCAGCTTGGTCTTGGACATCTTCTCGCCGCCCACCAGCAGCCAGCCGTGCCCGAAGACCTTGTGCGGCAGCGGCAGGCCCGCGGCCATCAGCATGGCCGGCCAGATCACCGCGTGGAAGCGCAGGATGTCCTTGCCCACCAGGTGCACGTCGGCCGGCCAGGTGCGGGCGAACTTCTCCTCGTCCGCACCGTAGCCCACGGCCGTGGCGTAGTTGAGCAGCGCGTCGATCCACACGTACAGCACGTGCTTCTCGTCCCACGGGATCGGGATGCCCCAGTCGAAGCTGGTGCGCGAGATCGACAGGTCCTGCAGCCCCTGCCTGACGAAGGAGACCACCTCGTTGCGGGCCGAGGCCGGCTGCACGAAGTCGGGGTGCTCCTCGTAGTAGGCCAGCAGCTTGTCCGTGTACTGCGAAAGCTTGAAGAAGTAGTTCTCCTCCGCGATCGTCTCCACCGGACGCCCGTGCACCGCGCAGACCTTCTGGCCCTCGTACTCGCCGGTCCCGTCCTTCAGGTCGCCCGGCAGCTTGTGCTCCTCGCAGGCCACGCAGTACAAGCCCTCGTACTCGCCCTTGTAGACCTCGCCGGCGTCGTGCAGGCGCTGCCAGAACTCCTGGACCCGCTCGGTGTGCCGCTTCTGCGTGGTGCGGATGAAGTCGTCGTTGGCCGCGTCGATGGTCTCGAGCACCGGCAGCCACGCTTCGCGCACCAGCTTGTCGGTCCACTCCTGCGGGGAGACGCCGTTCGCCTGGGCCGTGCGCAGCAGCTTCTCGCCGTGCTCGTCGGTGCCGGTCAGATACCAGACGCTCTCGCCGCGCTGGCGGTGCCACCGGGTCAGCACGTCACCTGCGGTCGTGGTGTACGCGCTGCCGATGTGCGGGGCGTCGTTCACGTAGTAGATCGGCGTGGTGACGTAGTAGGACTTATCGCTGGAGGCCATGCGCGCATTCTAAAGTGCGGCGCAGATCACCCAGAAATCCCGCCGTCCGGGCCGTCGCCCGCCTCGCCGTCCCCGTCCGCCTCGTCCTGCTGCCCGACCTGCGCCCGAGCGGCCACCACGGCGTCGAAAACGGTCCGCTTGGGCACCCCGAGCTGCGCGGCCACCGCGGCGATCGCGCTCTTGCGGTGCTCGCCCGCCGCCTCCCGCGCCGCGACCAGCCCGGCCAGCGCCTCCACGCCGTAGTCCTGCGGTGACGGGGGAGCGGCTCCGGCCACCACGACCGTGATCTCCCCGCGCACCCCGTCCTCGGACCACGCCGCCAACTCGGCCAGCGGGCCGCGCCGCACCTCTTCATAGGTCTTCGTCAGCTCCCGGCACACCGCGGCCGGCCGCTGCGGCCCGAAGGCCTCGGCCATCGCCCGCAGCGTCTCGGTGATCCGGTGCGTCGCCTCGAAGAAGACCATCGTGCGCGTCTCCCCGGCCAGCGCGGCCAGTGTGCGGGCCCGTTCCCCGGCCTTGCGCGGCGGGAATCCCTCGAAGCAGAACCGGTCCACCGGCAGCGCCGAGAGGGCCAGCGCGGTGAGCACCGCCGAGGGCCCTGGCACCGCGGTGACCCGGATCCCGGCCTCCACCGCCGCCGCCACCAGCCGGTAGCCGGGATCGGAGACCGAGGGCATGCCCGCGTCCGTCACCAGCAGCACGTGGGCGCCCTCGAGCAGCCGGGCCACCAGTTCGGGCGTGCGCGCGGCCTCGTTGCCCTCGAAGTAGGACAGGATCCGCCCGGTCGGCTCCACCCCGAGCTCCTGGGTCAGCCGCCGCAGCCGCCGGGTGTCCTCGGCCGCGATCACCTCCGCCGTCCGCAGTTGCTCGGCCAGCCGCGGCGGGGCGTCGGCCACGTCCCCGATCGGGGTTCCGGCCAGCACCAACAATCCGGAGGAATCGCCGCGTTCCCGGATATCTCCGGCCTCCGGCCGTGCAAGTTTCACACCAACCATCATCGCTTACTACAGCTTCTCAGGCGCACTCAATACGATGGCCCGCGTGGACAGCGACGTGCAGAACGCCCAAGGGCCCGCGTACGACTCCGCCGGGCCGAGCGAGCCCGCCGAGTCGGACTCGTCCGTGGCCACCGAAGTCCTCATGACGGGCCGTCCGGACGACGGCGAGACGGGGGACGAGGAGCTCGACGAGGACGGCGGTGAGCTGGAGGAGCCGGAGTATCCGGTCACGCGGCGTCCGCGCTGGCGCCGCGTCGAGCGCGGACGGGTGTGGTGGCGGCCCGAGCTACGGCCGCGCCCCGACGCCCGCCCGCCGCTGGCCGAACGGCTCGTCCCGCCGTTCTACCCGGAGTTCTTCCGCGGCGCGGGCTGGATCCTGCCGCTGGTGGTCACCGTCATCGGCGGCTTCATGCGGTTCTGGAACCTGGCCCAGCCCAACAAGATCATCTTCGACGAGACCTACTACGCCAAAGACGGCTGGTCGATGTGGGTCTTCGGCTGGGAGCACAACTGGAGCTCGAACGCCAACAACGCGCTCTCGATCTGCGGCAAGGCCGGCTGTCAGGGCGTGGCCCAGTGGAGTTCGGGCGCCGAGTTCGTCGCGCACCCGCCCTTCGGCAAGTGGATCATCGGCTTCGGCGAGAAGATCTGGGGCCTGAACCCGGTCGGCTGGCGGCTGATGGAGGCCGCGCTCGGCACCCTCGCGATCTACATCCTGGCCCGCACCGCCCGCCGGATGTTCCGCTCCACCCTGATGGGCGTGATCGCCGGGCTGTTCCTCAGCTTCGACGGCCTGGCCTTCGTGATGGCCCGCACCGCGCTGCTCGACGGCATCCAGATGTTCTTCATCCTGGCCGGGTTCTCCTGCCTGGTGGTGGACCGCGACAAGGTGCGCGAGAAGGCGGCCGCCTGGGCCGAGCGGCATCCGCGCGAGACCCCGTGGCTGGCCGGCGAGCACGGACCCAAGTTCGGCTTCCGGGTCTGGCGCCTGGCCGCCGGGATCAGCCTGGGCCTGGCCACGGCCACCAAGTGGAACGCGATCTTCTTCGTCGCCGCGTTCTCGGTGCTGACCGTGGTCTGGGACCGCGGCACCCGCCGGGCCATCGGCCTGCGCCACCCCTCGATCTCCACGCTGCGCCGCGACGTCGGCTGGGCCGTGCTGAGCATGCCGGTGACGATGGTCGTGGTCTTCGTCTCCACCTACGCCGGCTGGATCTTCAACACCTCCAACGGCGGCGGATACAACCGGTTCTGGGCGAACACGAACCCGGCCTACGGCTTCCCCGACGTGCCCTTCCACAAGCAGCTGACCGAACTGCTGCCGGGCTGGGTGCGCTCGCTGTGGAACTACATCCACGCGCAGTACCAGTTCGACGCGAACCTGCAGTCCCCGCACCCGTACATGTCGAACCCGTGGTCCTGGCTGGTCATGGGCCGCCCGGTGGCCTTCGACTACAACGCGCCGAAGGTGGGCACGGCCGGCTGCACCCCGGCCATGGGCAGCTGCTCGCAGGAGGTCCTGGCCCTGGGCAACCCGTTCCTGTGGTGGCTCGCCACGGCCTCAATCGTGTACCTGCTCTGGCTCTGGATCGGCCGCCGCGACTGGCGGGCCGGCTCGATCCTGCTCGGCATCGCCGCCGGCATCCTGCCGTGGATGCACTACGCCGAGCGCACGATCTTCTCGTTCTACGCGGTCGCCTTCGTCCCCTTCATGTGCCTCGCCGCCACCATGAGCGTCGGCGCCATCCTGGGCCGGGCGGACGCGCCACCGGTGCGCCGGGCCTGGGGCGCCGCGGTCGGCGGAGCGATGGTGGTGGCGATCGTGGGGATCTTCATCTACTTCTACCCGATCTACACCGACCAGACGATCTCCTACAACGACTGGTCCTCCCACATGTGGTTCCAGTCCTGGATCTAGCCTCCCGCCCGGCCGGGCCCGGATCCGCAAAGATCGCGCATTGCCTGATCTGATCGCCTCACGCGTAGGCTGAGCGGGTGGTGAATCTGGTCAACATCGAGTCGGTCGGCAAGGCGTACGGCACCCGCACCCTCCTCGACGGCGTCTCCCTCGGCCTGGCCGAGGGAGACCGCGTCGGAGTGGTGGGGCGTAACGGCGGAGGCAAGTCGACGCTGCTGAAACTGCTGGCGAAGACCGTGCAGCCCGACTCCGGCCGGGTCGTGCACAGCGGTGACGTGCACGTCGTGGTGGTCGGCCAGCACGACGAGCTCGACTCGAGCCGCACCATCCGGGAACAGCTGCTCGGCGGCCGCCCGGAGCACGAGTGGGCCGGGCAGTCGCAGGTGCGCGACGTGCTCACCGGCCTGTTCGGCGGCATCGACGCCCCCGGGTTCGCCGACGGGCTCGACACCGTCGTGGGCCCGCTCTCCGGCGGCGAGCGGCGGCGCATCGCCCTCGCGAAGGCGCTGATCGAGCCGGACGCGACCGACCTGCTGATCCTGCTCGACGAGCCCACCAACCACCTCGACGTCGAGGGCATCGCCTGGCTGGCCAAGCACCTGCGCAAGCGCCGCAGCGCGCTGTTCGTCGTCACCCACGACCGCTGGTTCCTGGACGAGGTGTGCGACCACACCTGGGAGGTGGCCGACGGGCGGGTGCACGCCTACGAGGGCGGCTACTCGGCCTTCGTGCTGGCCCGGGCCGAGCGGGCCAGGATCGCCTCGGCGGACTGGGACAAGAAGCAGAACCTGCTGCGCAAGGAGCTGGCCTGGCTGCGCCGCGGCGCCCCCGCGCGCACGTCCAAGCCGAAGTTCCGGATCGAGGCGGCCAACGCGCTGATCGACACCGAACCCCCGGTCCGCGACAGCGCCGAACTGACCAGGTTCGCCTCCGCCCGCCTCGGCCGCACCGTATACGAGCTCGAAGACGTGACCTACGCCGTCGGCGAGGGCGCGCAGCGGCGCGGGCTGCTCCAGCACGTCACCTGGCAGCTCGGCCCCGGCGAGCGCTTCGGCATCGTGGGCGTGAACGGCGCGGGCAAGACCAGCCTGATGCGCCTGCTCACCGGCGCGGTGCAGCCGGAGAGCGGCCGGGTGGTGACCGGCGTGACGGTCCGGGTCGCGACGCTGGCCCAGGAGATCACCGAGATCGACCCGACGCTGAAGGTGCTCAAGGCGGTCGAGGAGATCAAGGCGAGCATCGACCTGGGCAAGGGCAAGGAGATGACCGCCTCGCAGCTGCTCGAGCGCTTCGGCTTCACCGGCGAGAAGCAGTGGACGCCGGTGGGCGAGCTGTCCGGCGGCGAGCGCAGAAGGCTGCAACTGCTCAGGCTGCTGATGGCCGAGCCGAACGTGCTGCTGCTCGACGAGCCCACCAACGACCTCGACATCGACACGCTGCGGGCGCTCGAGGACCTGCTCGACGGCTGGCCCGGCTCGCTGTTGGTGATCTCGCACGACCGGTACTTCCTCGAGCGCGTCACCGACCGGATCTACGCCCTGCTCGGCGACGGCACCGTCCGCATGCTGCCCAACGGCGTCGACGAGTACCTCGAGCGCCGGGCCGCCATGCCCGCGGGCGCCCTCGGCGTTGGTGTGGCCGCTGCCGCTGCGTCGGGTGCCGCCTCGGCTTCCGCTTCTGCCTCCGCACCCGCCGCGTCCGCCAAGGACCAGCGGGCCGCGCAGAAGGAACTGGCCCGGATCGAGCGCCGGCTGGACAAGATCGCCGCGCTGGAGAAGGACGTGCACGACAAGATGGCCGAGGCCGCGACCGACTACGCGAAGATCGCAGAGCTCGACGTCCAGCTGCGCGAGCTGGCCGACGAGCGCGGGCGCCTCGAAGAGGAGTGGCTTGAGCTGGCCGAGTGATCGGTCAGATGAAAACTCGAAGTCCCCTCGTGTGGGATATGGGTGAATCTCGAGGGATATAGCCGGATTCGCCGCGTTGGCCGGCGGATCGGCCTACCGTGGAAACCAGTGAGCCACAGCGTGCACGACGGGCGCGTGGCAGGACGGGACCACGAGGGGGCGCCGAGCCATGTCCGACATCCAGCCGGAGAACAGCACCATCCGCCATGCCGCGCGCGGGAAGGGGCCCGTCGCCGGCGCCGTCGATCCCGAAGAGCTCTGCCAGGCCCTCGAGCGCCCGCTCACGGTCCTGTCAGGGCTCGTCGAAGCGGCTGCCGCGGCCGACCGCGCCCACCACGGCGCGCAACTGCGCACCCTGCTCGAACGCGTCTCGCGCCAAGCCGCCGCCGTCCAGGCGCTCGCCGAGGTGGCGCTGGGCCCGCCACTCGTCCCCGCCGCACCCCGTTCTCCGGCTGCTTCAACGCTGACGACGCGGGAGAGCGAGGTGCTCGCCCTCGTCGGCGACGGCCTCGCCAACAAGGAGATCGCCCACAGGCTGGGGATAACTCCCGCGACCGTCCGCACGCACGTGCAGAACATCCTCACCAAGCTCGGCGTATGCAATCGCCGCCAAGCCGCCGCCCTGCTCGCCGGACGCCTGCCCCATCCCGCCC
>NZ_JAGSOG010000099.1 GCF_018139695.1 Actinospica durhamensis
TAAGAGACAGCGGTGGGCCGGCTGATCGACCCCGAGTCGGTCGAGTTCCAGCAGGACAGCGAGCTCTACATCCGCCGGGCGGCGCCGCTGAGCCTGGGCTACTTCGGCGTGGACGAGGAGATCGCGGCGCAGACGTTCCTGCCGGACGGCGCCATCGCCACCGGCGACTTCGGCCTGCTGGACGAGGACGGGTTCCTCACCCTGCTCGGGCGTCGCAAGGACCTGATCGCGCTGGGCTCGGGGCGCAAGGTGCACCCGGCCGAGATCGAGGCGCTGTTCGCCGGAGCGCCGGGCATCGCCGAACTCGTGGTCGTGCCGGGGCCGCGCGGGTCGGTGCTGGGCGCGCTCGTGACCCCGGACCTGGCGGGCGACGAGGAGTTGCGCGGCCGGGTGGCCGAGCGGATCCGGGAGGTCAACGCCGGGCTCGAGCCGTACCGGCGGATCGTCTCGGTGGTCTTCCGCGAGCAGCCGCTCGGAGCCGACCGCGCGTTCCTGACCGCGAACATGAAGCTCTCGCGTCCGGCCGCGACCGCGCACTTCGCCGAACGCGCGGCCGACGCGGTGGCCCTGTGACGGCCGAGCCCCCGGAGCCCGCGTATCCGACCGTGGACGCGCACGTGAACCTGGCCAGCGATCTGGCGGTGCCCGCGCGGTTCATCGACGAGCAGGCACGCAACGTACACCGCCGGCTGGCCGGTTCCGGCGCGCCGGTGGCGTACGAGACGATCCGCACGCGGGTGGCCGGGCTGTATCAGGACCACGACGCGGACCGCCTGGTCGCGGAGATGGACGGGGCCGGGGTGGCCCGCACGATGCTGGTCATCCCGGACTTCTCGCACGTCGCCGCGTGCGCCCTGGACCGTCCGGCGCTGGCCGCGCTGCACGACGAGGTCAGGCGCAGGCACCCGGGGCGCTTCGGGGTGTACTGGGGCGTGGACCCGCGGGCCGGGGAGCAGGGCCCGGTGCTGCTCGAGCACTGCGTGGAGACGTACGGGTTCGAGGGCGTCAAACTCTACCCGCTGGCCGGGTACTCGCCGAGCGACCGGCGGCTGTATCCGTACTACGAGATCTGCGCCGCGCGCGGTCTGCCCGTGCTCACCCACACCGGCCCGGCCTATCAGAGCCTGGACTACAGCTATGGCAGCCCGCTGCTGGTGGACAACGCGGCCCGCGACTTTCCCGGCGTCAACTTCGTGCTCGGGCACGGCGGGGTGCGCAACGTCGAGGAGGCCGCGTTCCTGTGCCGGCACCGGCCGAACGTGTACCTCGACATCGCGGGGTACGCGGGCGCCCTCGACGCGCAGGGCGCGGGCCACCACCTGGCCGCGCTGTTCCGCCGCGGCGTGAACCACAAGATCCTGTTCGGGACCGACTGGTCCGCGCACCGGCTCACGCACACCCTCGCGGGCCTGCTGAGCGCGTTCCGCGACAGCGCGGGCGTGCTGGCGGGGGTCAAACCGGCACATCGACGACTGATCATGGGCGGCACCGCCCTCGCACTGACTGGAGGCACCCGGTGAGCCCGGATCCGCAGCACACCGCACTCGAGGACGAACTGCTCGCCTGGATCGCCGACTGGACCGAGGGCGAGGGCGGCGGCGCGCCGGGTCCGGAGACCGACCTGATGGCGGGCGGCCTGCTGGACTCGATGGGCCTGGTCGCGATGATCGCGTTCCTTGAGGAGCGCACCGGGGTCAAGTTCGACTTCGAGTCCTTCGACCCGACCGCGCACGTCACGGTCCGTGCGCTGGTCGCCACCTTCACCGAACGGCAGGCCGCCGGATGACGAGCGCGACCGAAACCGAGACCGAGACCGAGACAGCGACCGACGCGGCGAGCAGGCCCGCGCCGCCGCTGATCTACGACGGGCACTGCCACGTCGCCTCCACCGACTTCATTCCGCGTCAGTTCATGGAGGACGTCGCCGCCACGGTGCACCGGGCGCTCGAGGCGCAGGGCGCCGCGCCGCCGCTGGCCCGGCTCGTCGACGCGTACGCCGCCCAGCACCAGGACCACGACGCGGACGCGCTGGTGGCCGAGATGGACGCGGCCGGGGTGGCCCGCTCGGTGCTGATGGTGCCGGACTTCAGCCTGCGGATGGACTGCCCGCTCACGCCTGAGGAGATGGCGCGGCGCCACCACGAGATCCGGCTGCGCCACCCCGGGCGCTTCTGGGTGTTCATCGGGGCCGACCCGCGACACGGCGCCGACGGCATCGCCGCGTTCGAACACGCGGTGACGCAGTACGGGTTCGAAGGGCTCAAGCTCTACCCGCCGTGCGGCTACAGCCCGAGCGACGAGCGCCTGTTCCCCTACTACGAGATCTGCGCCGAACGCGGGCTGCCGGTGTTCGTGCACACCGGTCCGACCGTGCGCAGCCTCGACTATGAGCCCGCGCATCCGATGCTGATCGACCGCGCCGCGCGCGAGTTCCCCGGGGTCGAGTTCATCCTCGGGCACGGCGCCGTCACCTACTTCGACGTGTGCGCGGATCTCGCGTTGCACCGCCCGAACGTGCACCTCGACCTCGGCGGCTTCGCCGGGGCGGCGCTGCCGGACGGCTGGCCCACGCACCTGAACCGGGCGTTCCGGCTGGGGCTGAACCACAAGATGATCTTCGGGACCGACTGGCCGCTCAACCGGATGACCGGCGGGCTGACCCGGCTGGTGCGCGAGGTGACCGAGGGGACCGAGGTCTTCGCCGGGGTGCGCCGCCGCGAGCAGGCCCTGATCCTGTCCGGCAACCTGGCCCGGCTGCTCACGCGCAAGGGAAACGAGTGACCTCCACGACCGCCGCTGCTCTGAAACCGCCCGCGACGCCGAAGGCACCCGAGGCCCCGAAGTCGCCCGCGGCCGCGCATCCGCGCATCGCTCTGCTGCGCATACTCGGGCCGGCCGGACGCGGGCCGCTCACCGCCATCACCGGGCTCGCGCTCGTCAAGAGCCTGCTTCCGGCGGCGACGGCGCTGATCATGGCCGCGCTGGTCGAGCGGGCCGAGTCGCACGCCCCGGCGACGGTGTTCGCCGCGGAACTGGTGCCGCTGCTGCTGTTCGGCCTGGTGCTGCTGGCCGGGCACGTCATCGACGCCGCCACCGGGCCGCTCACCTACCTGGCCCGGGCCCGGATCGACGGGGCGCACCGCGCGCGGCTGGCCCGGCTGGCCGCGACCACGCCCACGATCGAGGCCCTCGAGCGTCCGGACGTCCAGGCCCTGATCCGCCTGTCGCGGGCCGAGCCGGAGAACTGGACCGAGCGCACCCCGGCGGACGGGGCGCTCGGGCAGTTGCGGCTGCTGCTGGGCCTGACCGGGCTGATCGGGTCCTGCGCCGTGCTGGCCGGGTACGCGCTGTGGCCGATTCCGCTGCTGCTCGGACCGGCCGCGGCCAACCAGTACCTGCGCAACCGCCAGGCGCACCAGTTCACCCGGGTCTGGCGCGCCAGCAACCCGGAGTGGCTGCACGCCGACGTGTGGAAGCAAGCCGTGTTGACTCCGGGCACCGCCGTGGAGCAGCGCGTCTTCGGCGCCGAGGACTGGATGCTCGGGCGCATGATGCACCACGCACTGATCATGTTCGAGCCGATCTGGGCCATGTCCGTGCGGCTGCTGCGCAACGAGTGGACGCAGTTCCTGCTGGTCGCCACGCCGCTGCTGATCCTGTTCGGCGAGGTGGCCGACCGTGCCGCGCACGGGCGGTCCTCGGTCGCGCTGGAGACCGCCGTGTTCGCGGCGGGCTGGTCGGTGTTCCAGACCCTGGGCTACAGCGAGGATGTGCGCTCGGTGCGGGCGGCGGCCGACAGCCTGGTGGCGTACGACGAACTGTGCGCGGCGCTCGGGCCCTCGGCCACAGCAGCGTCCGCCGAGGTGCCCGCCCCGGCGCCCGCTCCTGACGACGCGTCTGACGCCGCCGGCCTGGTGCGCTTCGAGGACGTCAGCTTCCGCTACCCCGGCACCGAGCGCCTCGTCCTGGACGGCCTCGATCTCGAAATCCGCCAGGGCGAACTACTCGCGCTGGTCGGGCTCAACGGGGCCGGGAAGTCCACCCTGATCAAACTGCTGTCGGGGCTCTACCTGCCCACCGGCGGCCGCATCACCGCCGGCGGGCGCGAACTCGGCCCGGCCGGGATCGACGCCTGGCGGGAGCAGATCTCGGTCGTCTTCCAGGACTTCGCCAAGTACCACCTGCCGGTGCGCGACAACGTCGCCCTCGGCCGCGGCCGCATCCCGGTGGACGAGGACGCGTTGGCCGCCGCCGCCCGCGACGCCGGGTTGGACCAGCTGCTCACCCGTCTGCCCGACGGCTGGGACACGCCGCTCTCGCGCGCGGTGGCCGGGGGAGTGGACCTGTCCGGCGGGCAGTGGCAGCAGGTGGTGCTGGCCCGCGCGCTCTACGCCGTGCACACCGGAGCCCGGCTGCTCGTGCTCGACGAACCCACGGCGCACCTCGACGTGCGCACCGAGTTCGACGTCTTCCACCGGCTCGCCGCGCACAAGCACGACGCCGGGGTGGTGCTGATCTCGCACCGGCTCTCCACCGTGCGCCAGGCCGACCGGATCGTGCTGCTCGAGGACGGGCGGATCACCGAGACCGGCGACCACGACGAGCTGCTCGCGCTCGGCGGCCGCTACGCCGAACTGTTCGCCATCCAGGCCGAGCGCTTCACCCGCGGCTACGACGACCGAGTCGACCCCGACCAGGAAGAGACCGCGCCATGGGCCGCCTGACCGACTCCGACCCCGACGACACCGCGGCCGCCGCCCCGGCAGAAAACAACACAGCCGAAGCCCTCGACCCCGCCGCCGAGCCGCACCACTCCGCCCGCCGCCACCTCGCGCTGGGCCGGGAGCTGCTGCGGATCTCGGTGCGGCGGGTGCCGGGCCTGACCCTCGCGCTGCTGCTCACCCAGACCGCCGCGGTCGCCGTGGTCGCGGTCACGGCGCTGTGCCTGCGCGCCGCGGTCAACGCCAGCGCGCAGGGCCGGGCCGGCACGGCCGTGGCCGCCGCGCTGGGCGCCGCCGTGGCGTACGCGGTGACGGCGGTCACCGCGGACCTCGGCGGAAACATCAAGGGCCTGATCATCGACAAGGTCTCGCTGCTGGACCTGAGCGCCTCGGTGCACCGGGACATCGCCTCTCTCGACGGCATCGAACACCTCGAGAGCGGCGACTTCCTGGACCGCACGGTGATCGTGGCCGGGTCCACCTGGAGCATCGTCAACGGCTTCTGGGCCGCGGTCATGGCCGTGTTCGGCGCCGCGCAGCTGGCGGTGGCGCTGCTGCTGCTCGGCACGGTCAGCCCCTGGCTGCTGGCGCTGCTCGGCTTCGCCGCCGCGCCGCTGTGGTTCGACCAGCGCGGCCAACGCGCCGTCAGCCGGGCCGAGACCGACACGGCCGAGTCCTACCGGCTGCAACAGCACCTGTTCGACCTCGCCACCCAGGCCGGCACCGGCAAGGAGGTACGGGTCGCGGGCGCGGGCGAGCAGCTCGCGTCTCGGCAGGCCGCGGCCTGGGACCACGCCGTGCGCGCCCGCACCCGGGCCCAGGTCACCGCGTCGCTGTGGACCGTGACCGGCTGGTTCGTCTTCAGCCTCGGCTTCACCGCCGGGCTGGCCGCGGTGATCTACCGGGTCGCGCACGGGCACGGCTCGGCCGGCGACATCGTGCTGGCCATCACCGTCGCGGTCACGCTGCTGCAGTCGGTGCAGACCACGGTCAGCGGCACCACCACCGCCACGGCCGCGCGCCGGGTCGTCGAGCCCTACCTCTGGCTGCGCGACTACATCGAGGCCGAGCGGGTGCGGGCCGAGGGCAGCACCGGGCCCGCGCCCGCCGCGCTGACCCGAGGCATCGCGCTCGAGGGCCTGACCTTCCGCTACCCGGGCGCGGACCG
Organism: Actinospica durhamensis; assembly: GCF_018139695.1. Taxonomy (GTDB): domain Bacteria; phylum Actinomycetota; class Actinomycetes; order Streptomycetales; family Catenulisporaceae; genus Actinospica; species Actinospica durhamensis. Next base: position 5,890 of record NZ_JAGSOG010000099.1, read on the forward strand.
CCCGGCCCTGGACGACGTCAGCATCCTGCTGCCGGCCGGCTCGGTGGTGGCCGTGGTGGGGGAGTACGGCTCCGGCAAGACCACCCTGGTCAAGCTGCTGACCAAGCTCTACCGGCCGGAGTCCGGCGTGATCCGGGTGGACGGCACGCCGCTGGCCGCGCTCGACACGGTCGGCTGGCGGGCCGCCACCAGCGTCGCGTTCCAGGACTTCGGCCGCTACCGCACCCGTCTGGCCGAGACGGTCGGGCTCGGCGACGTCCCGTACATCGACGACCGCGCGCGCACCGCCGCCGCGCTGACCGCCGCCGACGCGGACACCTTCGTCGCCCGGCTGCCCGAGGGCCAGGAGACACAGCTCGGCCGGGCGCTCGGCGGGGTGGACCTGTCCGAGGGCCAGTGGCAGAAGACCGCGCTCGCCCGCGCCTCGATGCGCCCGGGCCCGCTGCTGTTCGTGCTCGACGAACCCACCGCCTCGCTGGACGCGCCGAGCGAGCAGGAGATCTTCCTGCACTACATGGCCCGCGCCCGGGAACTGGCCGAGCGCGCCGGAGCCGTCACCGTGATCGTCTCGCACCGCTTCTCCACCGTCGCGGGTGCGGACCTGATCCTCGTCCTGGACAAGGGGAAGCTCGTGGAACACGGACCGCACGCCGAACTGCTCGCCGCGGGCGGGCGCTACGCCGACCTCTACGGCCTGCAGGCCGCGGCGTACGCGAGCTGAGCCCCCGATGACCACGACGACCACGCTGCGCCACGTCGCCCGCCACGAGATCGCCTTCGCCGCCGAGACCTCCGGCAGCCACCCGCTGACCTGGGCGCAGCGCTTCCAGCTGGGGCAGCGGTGCAAGCCGCACGTCGACGGCCTCGGCAACGTCAACGTCCGCATGGTCTGGCCGCTCGAGGGCGCCCCCGACCTCGCGAGCGTCACCCGCGCGATCGGGCGCGTCGTCGAACGCAGCGAATCCCTGCGCAGCCGCTACCCCCGCGTCGGCGACGTCTACGGCGACCCGGTGGTGCTCGCCGAGGGCAGCGTCACCGCGGAGCAGTACGCCGCCGAGGCCCCGCACGACACCGAGGCGCTGCGGGATCTCGCCGAGCTGATGGCGAAGCCCGGGTTCGGCCTCGATGACCCGCCGGTGCGCTTCGCCGTCGTCACGGTCCACGACACGCCGACCGACCTGGTCCTGACGCTCCATCACGGCGCGGCAGACGCCATCGGCGCCGAGGTGATCGCCCGGCACGTCGCCCGGCTGGCCGCCGATCCCGAGGCGCGGCTACGCGTGTCCTGGCAGCCGCGCGAGATCGCCGCGTACGAACAGAGCGAGGCCGGTCGCGCCTACGCCCGCGACGCCGACGCGCACGACCGCGCCGCCCTGGCCGACGCACCCATGCCGTTGCTGGCCGGCCCGCGCGAAGAACCGGCCGGCGTCCTCTACCACTTCGTCAGCCTCAAGTCCCGCGCCCTCGCGCCCGCGATCGGGCTGCTGGCCGCCCGCCACCGGGTCACCGCGGCCGCCGTGCTGCTCGCCGCCTACAGCAGGGCCCTGGCCGAGCACGGCGGGCTCGATCAGTGCGCGGTCAACCTCGTCGCCTCCAACCGGCAGACCCCGCAGACCCGCGAGTCGGTCGCGCACCTCGTCGGAGTCGTGCTGTGCGCGGTGGACGTGCGCGCGCAGGAGTTCGGCGAGCTGTGCCGCGCGGCCGGGGCCGCGATGCTGCGCGCGCTGCGCTACGGGCGCCGTGACCCGGAGCTGTTCACCGCTTCCCTCGATCAGGCCTCGGCCACGCTCGGGCGCCCGGCGACCAACGCGTACTTCGTCAATATCCGGCCGATCGACCCGGGCCGGCTCGCCGCGGCGGCCGCCGAGCCGGCCGAGATCGCCGCGTTGGCGGCGGCGAGCGAGCTGGCCGACATCTCCGGACACGGCGAGGTCTACTCCGGCGAACTCACCTTCGACGTCTGGGACGTGGGCGAGACCTCGGCGCTCACCCTGGGCACCGACTCCTCCAGCTACGACGCGCCCGCGCTCGCCGCGATCCTGCGCCGGATCGAAACGGTCCTGTACGCGGCCGTGTGACGCGGCGTGTGACGGACCGTCCGACCGGGCGTGGCGGCTCGGCCCGTGCCGACGGCGTCTCTACGCTGCGATCATGCCGCGATGGAGTCTGCCGGAAGGGTACAGCCCACGGGAATGGCTGAAGGTCGGCCGGATCTCGCCCACCTGGTATCGCCGTGCCCTGGCCGTGCTGGTGACGAACGGGGCCGTGCTCTACACGCTCTACGGCATCGGACGCCTGGACCTGGCCTTCTACGCGCTGACCGGCTCGATGCTGGTGCTCTACGGGCACGAGCTCGACCTGCCCACGCGGGTGCGCAAGATGTCCGGGCTCTTCGTCGGCCAGGCCGCGTCGCTGGTGCTGGTGTGCCTGGTCGCGGCCGCGCACCCGGGGGTCCCGCTGCTGGTGCTCGTCGGCAGCGTGCTCGCCGCGACGCAGAAGCTGGCGTGCGAGAAGTACCGGGTCGGCCCGCCCCGGCACGTGGTGCTCGCCTTCCTCGACCTCGGGGTCCTGTTCGCGCCGGGCGTGCCGGTGAGCCAGCTGCCCGTGCGCTGGCTCACGTTCGTGATCTGCGGCGTGTGGGCGTGCGCGGTCGTGATCACCCCGGCGCTCTGGCACAGTCGCGGCGGGCGGCGCCCCTGGTCCCCGGGCGACCCGCCGGTAGAGGCGGACCCGCAGCTGATCGGGCCCGCGCTGCGCTGCCTGCTCGGAGTCGCGGCCTCGGGCTACGCGGCCGAGCTGATCGGCGTCGGCCGGCCGTACTGGGCGATGGTCACGGCCGCGGCGGTGTTCGTCGGCACCCGGGTCCACCACGGGCAGCGGGCGATGCAGCGCACCGTCGGGACGCTGCTCGGCGTCGGGGTGTTCGCGATCCTGGACCCGCTGGCGAAGAACAGCGATCTGGCGCTGGTGACGCTGGTGCTGATCACCGGGGTCGTCATCGAGGTCTTCATCACGGCCAACTACTGGCTCGGCACGGTCTGGGTCACCCCGATGGCGCTGCTGATCACCTCGCTGCCGGGCAACGCCACGGCGAACACCCTGATCGGCGAACGCCTCGTCGACACGCTCGTCGGCAGCCTGATCGGCATCGCCGTCACGCTGCTGACCGACGCCCGGCCACATCCGCATACGCACCCGCACGCACCCGCCTGAGACGGAAACCGGACCGTGTGCGGACTTGTGCGGGAAACGGGACCACGGTCGTGGGCGCGGCGCAGAATATCTCCTGGGACTCGAGGTGTGACGACGTGACAGGGGGCGCCGTCACACCTCGCCCGTCCTCAGACCGGGCTCGGACCGCGCTCAGACCGGGCTCGGACTGCGCTCAGACCGTGCTCGGGTCGACCCGCCCGCGCGCCACCTCGGCCAGCAGATCCTGGCGCATCAGGAACTTGCGGACCTTGCCGGTCGGGCCGGTCACCACGCCGTCGTCGGGCACGTTCACCACGCGCCGCACCGTGACGGCCGCGGCCTCGCCGAGCGCGGCGCGCACCAGCGGCTCGCGGTCGGCCGCCGGGTCGGCGCCCTCCACGAGCTGCAGCAGTACGTCCGTGACCACGCGGCCGTCGTCCTCGCGCGCGGCCAAGACCGTGCAGTCGCGTACGTCCGGGCAGTGCGTCAGGATGCGTTCTTCCGAAAGCGCGGTATAGAGGTGCTCTCCGTCGCCGAGGTCGATCGCGTCGTTGGCACGGTCCACGTGGTAGTAGTAGCCCTGCGCGTCCCGGTACATCAGGTCGCCGGTCAGGTAGTAGCCGCGCAGCCGGTCGCGGTAGGTACCGACCGAGTCGTTCCAGTAGCCGGGCGCCAGCGACGGCGACTTGAGGCCCACATGCCCGACCTGGCCGTCCGCCACCTCCTCGCCGGTCTCCCGGTCCAGCAGCACCACCTCGGCGAACGGGTGCACCTTGCCGACGCAGCGCCCGTACCGGTCGCTCTCGTGCGTGTGGATCATCTCGAACGCGCTGTGGCCCATCTCGGTCGAGCCGAGCATGTCGATGAACCGCGAACCCGGCAGGTCGGCCACGCCGCCGCGGGTGACCACCGGGTGGCTGCCTACCGCGACCAGCCGGCGGATGTGCGTCTCGTGGGCGCAGTCGCCGGTGCTGTTCCAGTTGCGCACCGAGCTCAGATCGCGCGCGGTCAGGTCGTGGCGGGCGAGTTCGGACCAGGTCACCGCGAAGCCGAACACGCCGGTGGGCCGCCAGCGCTCGATCGCGTCCAGGATCGTCGCGCCGCTGTGCTCGAACGGACCGCCCTGGGCCGAGAGGAAGAGCAGTTCGTAGCCGTTGCACAGGGACTGATTGACCGTCACCAGGCCGGCCGCGTGCGCGGCGGGCATCACCGACAGCTCCCGCACCTGCCCGCGCGAGCGCGGCTGGGCCAGACGCAGCGCCCTGACCGCCGCGAACAGGCTGAAGTGCGAGTGCACCGCGGCGGCCGGGGTGCGGGTCGTGCCGGAGGAGTGGGTCACCGCGATCGGATCGTCCGGGTGGTGACGCACGTGCGGCGGCGCCAGGGCCGGGTCCCCGGTGCCGGTCTCGGCCGCGTCGCCGAGGATCGGGGTGCCGAGCGCGTACTCGCGCAGTGCCGCGTGGTCCGCGTCCAGGACGAGGCCGGCCGCGCGCAGCCGGCGGACGTACTCGGCCGCGATCGGGATCGGCATGTTGCCGTTCATCAGGGCCGGAATGGCGCCGAGCCACATCAGCGCGTACGCGTTGAGCAGCACGTCGGGCGCCGAGGTCGCGTACAGCGCGATCGGGTCGCGCCGCCGCACGCCGTGGCGGTGGAACCACTCGGCCCGCGCGGCCACCCGCTCGGTCAGCGTGCCCAGGCTCAGCGCGGTCCAGGCCGGGATGCCGTCCACGTCCACGTCGAAGGTGAGGGTCGGGCGCTCGGGATCCGCGCCGTGCTCGGCGAGTTTGGGCAGGACGTTGCCCGCGCCGAGGTCCGGATCGGCGGCCAGGGCCGCACGGAGGTTGGTCGTCATCGGGGGCTCTCCTCGTCGGGGGAAGTGCGGAGCTGCGGCGTACGTGGGGGTGGTGCGGCGGCCGGGGCAGTGGTGAATGGGGCAGGGGCGAACCAGGTGCGCAGCTGCCCGGCGGCCTGCTCGAGCGCGGCGCGGGCGGCGTCGACGGTGCCGGTCATCGTGAAGAATCCGTGCACCATGCCGGGGAATCGGTTCAGCTCCACCGCCACCCCGGCCTCGCCCAGCCGCCGCGCGTACGCCTCGCCCTGGTCGCGCAACGGGTCGTGCTCGGCCGTGATGACCAGGGCGGGCGGCAGCTTGCTGAGATCCGGCGCGCGCAACGGTGAGGCCAGCGGGTTGGCCGCGTCGGCGGGGGTGGGCAGGTAGTGGCGGGCGTACCAGGCGACCGAGCGGCGATTGAACAGCCACGGGTCATCGTTCTCGCGCAGCGACGCGTCGTCGGCCAGCTGATCGGTGTTCGGATACACCAGCAGCTGCCCGACCAGGGCCGGTCCGCCCTCGGCCCGCGCGAGCAGCGTCACCGCGGCGGCGAGGTTCCCGCCCGCGCTGTCCCCGCCCACGGCCACCCGGTCCGGGTCGGCGCCGAGCGCGTCGGCGTGCTCGACGACCCACCTGAGCGCGGCGTGGCAGTCGTGCACCGCGGCCGGGAACGGGCGCTCGGGCGCGAGGCGGTATCCCACGGTGACGACGAGGCAGTCGGCGGCGTTGGCCAGGCGCCGGCAGACCCCGTCCGCGGTGTCGATGCTGCCGAGCGTCCAGCCGCCGCCGAAGTAGTACAGCAGCACGGGCAGCGGGCTGTGCGCGCGCGGCCGGTAGATCCGGATCGGCAGGTCGCCGTCCGGGCCCGGCATCGTCTGGTCTTCGACCGCGTACACCGGCGCGCTCGCCCCGCCGTCGGCGCGGATCGAGGCGAGATCGGCGGCGCGGGCCTCGGCCAGGGACAGGGTGTAGAGCGCGGGCGCGCCGGACTCGGCCCGGCGCTCCCGCATGGCCTGGATCTGAGGGTGCATCATCGGCTTGACCACCAGCTTTCGACGACGTGGTAGGGCCGGTCGCCGCCGAGGGCGACGGCCGCGTGGAATCCGGCCGGGGCCGTGAGGTCGGCGAGCCGGTGCGCCCGGTCGTCGAAGTCGACGACGCTGCGGTCGAGCACCGAGACCGGCATCCCGCGCAGCAGCCGCCCGCCGGCCGCCTTCACCATGGCCTCCTTGCGCGCCCACAGCCGGATGAAGCGGCTCGAGCGCACCTCGGGCGAGGTGTCGGCCAGCACGAACGCCACCTCGGGCGCGGCGAAGTAGCGCCGGGCCATCGCCGCCACGTCCATCCCGGGACACAGCCGCTGCACGTCCACGCCGACCGGCCGCGTCGCGCTGACCGCGACCGCGCACAGGCTGCCGGAGTGGGACAGGTTGACCTCGATCCCGGCGCGGGGCGCGCTGTCGGGCCCTGGATGCGGCCCGGCCACACTCGGTTTGCCGTGCGGCCCGATCCGCCAGCGGATCTGCTCCGCGGGCACGCCGAGGCGCGCGCCGACGATGCTGCGGGCGGCCGCGTGCGCGACGATGAACCGGCGCCGGTGATCCGGCCGCAGGAACGCCGCGGCCCGCCGCTGCTCCTCGGCGTCGAGCAGGGCGTGCATCCGCGTGAGTGCAGGCTCCGGCACGTCGTCCCCGGCCAGCCAGACGTGCACCACGTCGGCGTCAGCGCCCTCGTGCGGCCTCATGCTCATGTCCGGGCCCTGAACTCGGCCAGGCACACCGACTGCGAGACCGGCTCGAAATCCGCCAGCAGCACGTCGTCTCGCGTAGATAACAGGCCTAACAGCTGCCACCACACCCCCGTGTACGGTCGCGTCTCGTCCGGGGTGAACCCCGCGCCGAGGAGCACGGAGGTTCCGTCGGACGCGCGGGGCGGTTCGGGTTCGGCGACGCCCGGCTCCACCGAGACCGAGGTCAGACGCAACGTCAGCTCCGCCGCGTCCACGTCCGTGTCCATATCCGCGTCCGCGTCCGCGCGCACATGCGATTCCGGCGCCTCGAGCACCAGCGCGACGCCGGCGGCCGCGGCCGGGAGCGTCACCGGGACGCCCGGGTCGTACGGCAGCGTCGGCTGCTCGAGTATCAGCAGCACGGCCCGCCGGGTGTCGCCGGAGCGCGCGTACTCGCCGATCAGCTTCAGGCCGGTGAACGCCGCGGCAGTGCCCTGATCGCTGATCGCGAAGGCCATCGGGCGGCCCGGGCACAGGTGGCTCAGGTACGTCGCGGTGGCGCGGCCGGGTTCGAGGTCGGGGACCGCGTACGCGAGGACGAGCAGATCCACCGGCTCGTCCGGGGACACGGCCGCCTCCAGCAGGGTGCGGCCCATCTCGCCGTAGGACGGGCCGGGTGTCTTCAGGGCGGCGGTGTCGAGTCCGGTTTCGAGCCCGTGGGGGCGCAGCAGATCCCGGTGGTAGAGCGTGCGCGCTGCGGCGCGGTCGCCCTCGCCGCCCGGCGCCTGTGTGCCGGAAAGCGGCTCGTCACCGAAGTCGAGGCGGACGCAGCGTCGCAACCGGAGGCCGTGCGGGCCGCTCATCCGTCGTCTTCCGGGAGCAGGTTGCCGGCGACGTAGTCGGCGAGGGTGCCGACCGTCTGGAAGTGTTCGCGGCCGAGGTCCTCGATGCTGATCTCCCGGGCCATCGCCTCCTCGAGTTCCAGGACGAGTTCGAGGGCGGAGGTCGAGCCCATGCCGAGGCTCTCCATCAGCGTGCTGTCGGCCGACGCCTCGACGCTCTCGCGCTTGAGCACGCGCGGGAGCACCGCGCAGATGTGCTCCACGACCTCGGCGCGTAGGGCCGGGTCGAGGTCCGGCGCGGCTGCTGCGGTGTCCTGGAGTGTCACGGCCGTTCCCTTCGGGGTGGGTGGTGGGCGAAGACCATCGCGGAGTAGGTCGCGCCGAGCCCGGCGCCGGCCGCCGCCATGACGTAGCGGGTGCCGGGGGCGAGCAGGCCGCGCCGTCGGGCCGTGAGGTAGTTGATGAGGTTGTCGGCGCAGAACACGTGTCCGTACTCGGCCACGTTCTCCAGCACGACCTGCGCGGCGGGGTAGCCGAGGCGGCGGCAGACCTGTTGCCAGCACACGGCGTTGACGTTGTGCGGCAGGATGAGTTCGATCTCGGCGAGGGCTAGTCCGGCGCGGGCGACGGCGGCCAGGATCGTCTCGGCGAGCCGGTCCGGGTATTCGCGCTGGAACGCGAGCGCGTCGGCGGGGCCGGCCACCGCCTCGTCGTACTCGCCGTGCTGTTCGACGGCGTAGGACAGCAGCCGGTCGCCGTCCTGGCCCGCGCTGACCAGGCAGGCCGCGGCGCCCTCGCCGAAGAACGTGGTCTCCGGCACGGTCCGTGCATCAGCGGTGAAGGCTTTTTCGCCGGTCAGGACGAGGGCGAGTTCGTCTCCGGTGAGCAGTCGTCCAGCGACGTCGAGGGCGAGCAGTCCGGTGGCGCAGGCGTGGTGGCCGACCGCGAGCACGTTCGCGTGGTCGAGCCCGAACTCGCGGCACAGCTCGCGTACCGGGTCGAGCGGGTAGGGCGTGACGACGGGGAAGGAGCGGGCGTGGATGACGTAGCGGACGCGGTGTTCCTGCCCGCGCAGCGCGTCGAGCCCTGAGACGGCTGCCCGCAGCAGGTCGAGCAGGCTGCCGGCCGGGTCCATGCGTACCTCGCCGAGTTTGTGGTAGCGCCGGAAGACGCGCGCCTGCATGGGGGTGAGCCCGAATTCGGCCGCGAGGTCCTCGATCGGGACGCGCTGGTCCGGCAGGTGCGCGGCCACGGCCGTGATCGCCGTCATCCGCCCGCCCCCGAACCGGTCGCGACGCCCGCGACGCCTGCCGCTTCCGCCTCCGAAGGGCCCGCGATGCCCGTCGCGGTCCCAGCGTCGAGCGCTGCCTCGATGGCGATCGCCTCCATGCCGTGGACGAGGGCGATGGCGTCGTCCGAGCCGAGGTAGCAGGTGTCGACGCACACGCGCAGTTGGACCCGCAGCGGGGCGCCCTCGACGTCGTCGACGTCTTCGACGTGGAGGAAGAGCCGCTCGATCGGGTCGTCCTGCTTATCGGTCCACACGAATACGCTCGCGGCGCGCGCACGGTCGAGCGTGTCGCGTTCCGGTGGCGGCAGGGTGGATTCGCCTTCGCCCTTGCGCAGGCGCCGGTCGTTGAAGAAGGTGGCGATGTCGAGTTCGGGGTCGCGTTCCCGGGCGACCTCGGCGATCAGGTCGTTCAGGGCCCACGGGTCGAAATAGGCGTGCTTGGACGCGGCCATGGTGGCGCGTTCGGCCCGGCCCACGGCCTCGTCGAGGGTGGAGTCTGCGAGGTCGAGGGCGCAGCAGCCGGCCTGGGCGACCATGCACAGGACGCCGACGAGCTTGGCGCGGAACCGGTTGTGCACCACCGGGCGCATCACCACGGGGTTGATGCCGGTGATCCGGGCGAGTGACGCGGCGAACAGGGCCATGTAGACGGCCGAGGAGTCGGCGCCGGTGCGCTCGGTGATCGCCTTGACCGCGATGGGCAGGGCGGGCGAGCACAGTTCGCCGGCCCAGTGCCGGGGAGACTGCGGCGGGTGCGGCTCGGGCAGTTGGCGGGTGGGGATGCGCCGGAGCAGGTCGGCCCAGTAGCGCAGGGTTCTGGCGTTGTGCCGCTGGCCCTCGTCCGAGGCCTGCCAGTCGACCTGTTCGAGCTGTTGCATGCCGGGGACGGGGCCGGTCTCGCGGGTCTCGACCTCGCGCAGCATCACCATCGCACCGCCTGCGTCGCTCACCAGGTGCGCCATCAGGATGATCATGTAGGTGGCCGTGCCGTGCTCGCGGGTCACCGCCATCCGGATCGGCCAGGCGTCGACGAGGTCGAACGGCTCGTACTTGTAGCGGTGCTCCACGGCCGCGGCGACCTGCCCGCCGTCCTCGCCCTCGGCGACGTCGAAGATCTCCAGGGCGATCTCGCCGGAGGCGAACAGCTCCTGGGTGGGCCGGTCCGGGGCGCCGGGCGGGTAGCGCAGCCGGGTGCGCATCGGGGGGTAACGCGTCATCAGGTAGCGCAGCTCGTCGGCGATCTCGGCCACGGTGGTGCCCGGCGGCAGCGGCTTGAGCCCGCCGATGGCCAGCGAGCTGCGCTGGTGCTGCATCGCCAGGTAGATCTCGCGCTGGCCCCAGGAGAGCGCGCCGGTGCCTGAGCCCTGGCCGGCAAAGGCGACCAGGACCCGGTCGGTGGCGGTGACGACGTCGTTCATCTCACGCCTCCCAGGTCGATTTGGCCGCGGCGCGGATCGCGGTGCGCAACTGCTCGCGGTTGGGTTGCAGCGCCAGGTCCAGGGCGCGGGCGAAGGGCAGGACGGTGCCGTCCGGACGGGTGACGCGGCGCGGTGGGGCGGTCAGGCGCAGCTGTTCGGCGGCGGTGGCGAGGATCTCGGCGCCGATGCCGCAGGACCGGTTGGAGTCGTCGATCACGACCAGGCGGCCGGTGCGGTCCAGGCTCGCGCCGAGCCCGGTCCAGTCGAACGGGTGCAGGGTGCGCGGGTCGAAGACCTCGACCGAGATCTCCTCGGCCAGTTCCTCGGCCACCGCGAGCGCGTCGTGCACGTGCTGGCCGATCGCGACGACGGTCACGTCCGTGCCGGTGCGGTGGATCCGGCCGAGGCCGAGCGGGATCGGGCCGAGCGCGGCGAGGTCGACGTCCGCGCGCACGCCCACGGCTCCGGCAGGTGCGAACACGACCACCGGGTCGTCCTCGCGCAGAGCGCTGACCAGCAGTCCGTAGGCGTCCTCGGGGGTGGCCGGGACGACGGTCTTGACCCCGACGTGCGCGAAGAGGCTGTAGGGATGGTCCGAGTGCTGCCCGGCCCAGCCGGGGCGCGAGCCGGAGCTTGGCACCAGGTAGGTCACCGGCACCTTCGCCTGTCCGCCGGTCATCAGGGAGAACTTGTGGGCCTGGTCGGCGATCTGTTCGAACGCCAGGTAGAGCAGCGCCGGGATCTGGAACTCGATCAGCGGCCGCATCCCGGCCAGGGCCGCGCCGGTGGCGAAGCCGGTGAAGGCCTGTTCGGAGATCGGGGTGTCGAGCACCCGGTCCGGGCCGAAGCGCTTGAGCAGCCCGGCGGTCACGTTCGTCACCGCGACCCCGACGTCCTCGCCGAGTACGCACACGGCCGGGTCGCGGGCCATCTCGTCGGCGATCGCCCGGTTCAGGGCCTTGAGGTAGGAGAGGTTGGCCATCACAGTGCTCCGGCTCGGGTGTGCGAGCCGTCGGCGTAGAGGTAGCGCGCCGCGCCGGCCGGGTCGGGGTGGGGGCTCTCGAGCGCGAAGCGGACGGCGTCGTCGAGCACCTGCTCGATCTGCGCGTCGATCGCCTCGCGGCGGGCGGCCGGGACGCGCGCGCCCTGGATCGCGACCGGGTCGCGGGAGCGGCCGCGGGCGAGTTCGTCCTCGCCGCGGTAGCGCGGGCGGGCGGCGTGTTCCCAGGTGTGGTGCGCGTCGAAGCGGTAGGTGACGCACTCGATCAGGCTCGGGCCGAGTCCCTCCCGGGCCGCGGCGACCGCGGTGGTGGCGGCGGCGAGTACGGCTTCGGGGTCCATGCCGTCCACGGTCGCGGCCGGGATGCCGAAGGCCGTGGCGCGTCCGGCGATGGTGCCGGCCACGGCCGCCTCGGTGCGGGTGGAGGTGGCGTATCCGTTGTTCTCGCACACGAACAGCACCGGCAGCCGCCAGAGCGCGGCCAGGTTCAGCGTCTCGAGCAGCACGCCCTGGTTGACCGCGCCGTCGCCGAAGAAGGTCGCGACCACCCGGTCCGCGCCGGTGCGCGCAGCCGCCCAGGCGGCGCCGGTCGCGATCGGTGCGGCGGCGCCCACGATGGCGTTGGCGCCGAGGATCCCGACGGCGAAGTCGGCCGCGTGCATGGATCCGCCGCGTCCACGGTTCAGGCCGGTGGCCCGCCCGGCCAGCTCCGCCATGGTGCGGGCCGGGTCGGCGCCCTTGGCCAGGACGTGGCCGTGGCCTCGGTGGGTGCTGGTGATCTGGTCCTGCGGGCGCAGCGCGGCGCACACCCCGGCGGCGATCGCCTCCTGCCCGAGGTAGGGGTGGATGCCGCCGACGATCTCGCCGGAGTGGACGAGTTCGATGGCGCGCTGTTCGAACCGGCGGATGAGCCGGACGGTGTGGTAGAGGGCGGCCGGGTCAGGCATCGAGGTCGCGTTCGTCGCCGGCCCACAGCTGCGGGCAGAATTCGGGGTCGGCGTAGTCCGGGTCGCCGGCGGCCGTGCGGCGTACCAGCGCGTCGTGGTTGTAGGCCACCGCGGTGCCGTCGCTCAGCGCGAACCGGCGGTAGTGGTTGGCCCCGTCCTGCAGGTGCAGCGAGACGGCGCGGCGCGGGCGGTCGGCGCGGTTGGGCCCGGAGCCGTGATAGGTGCGGCAGTGGTGGAAGCTCAGGTGTCCCAACGGGATCTCGATCGGGACGCGGCGAACCTCGGCGCCGTTGTACGCGGCGTTCTCGGCCAGCATCCGGTCCAGGCCGGCCCTGTCGCGTTCGGCGAAGTGGCGGGTGGTGGAGTCCTCGAGGCCGATCTCCTTCCACCGGTGGCTGCCGTCGATCATCGTGATGGTGCCCATCCGCTCGTCGCAGTCGTGGAACGGGATGAACGCGGTGAGCATCCGCTCGGAGGTGCAGGTGGCCCAGTAGTGCTTGTCGAAGTGCCAGGGCACGACGTTGCTCGGCTCCCCGGCGATCGGGGGCTTGTAGATGAGAGTGGACTGGAACAGCCGGATCCGCTCGACCTCGGCCAGCCGCGCGGCCACCGCGCCGATCAGGGGTTTGCGCAGGATCCGGCCGATGGCGTCGGATTCGTAGTGCACGTAGTCGTTGTGCCGCTGGACCGGGCCGTCGGACGGCTCCCAGTACGCCAGGCGCGGCGGGCGCAGCGGCAGGCGCCGGTCGCGTTCGCCCGCGTAGTAGCGTTCGCTCGCCTCGAGCAGCTGGGCGATCTCGTCGTCGGTGAAGAGCTTGCCGGTCAGGTACCAGCCGTGTTCGGCGTAGTGTTCGACGTCCGTGGCGCCGGGCAGCAGGGCGCGTTCGTCGTCGGTGAGGGTGAAGGTCCTGGTGCTCATCGCTTATCCGGCCTCCGTCGTCTCGCGGAAGGCGGCGAGTTCCCGTTCCTTCGCCGCGTAGAGTGCGGGGATGTTGCTGGTGCCGAAGGTGCGCGAGCCGTGCCGCTCGATCAGCTCCCAGAAGAAGGTGCGGCGGATGTGGGTGGAGGTGGCGAAGATCTGGTACATCCGGCCCCAGTGGTCGCGGTCGACCAGGATGCCCAGCGGCGCGAGGCGCTCCACCGGCACGTCGCTCGCGCCGATGCGTTCGCCGAGCATCGCGTAGTAGCTCGGCGGGGTCTGCGCGAACTGCGTCCCGCGCGCGGACAGCTCGGTCACGGTGGCGGCGATGTCGGTGGTGGTGAGCGCCAGGTGCTGTACGCCCGGGCCCTCGTGCCAGGCCAGGAAGTCGTCGATCTGCCCGGCCCGGTGGCTCAGGTCCGGCTCGAGGAAGGTGAAGGTGGCGGTGCCCGAGGGGCTCTGGACCACCTTGGAGAACATCGCCTGCGCGCCCACCTCGATGTACTCCTCGAAGATGAGCCGGAACCCGAAGGCCTTCTCGTAGTAGAGCGCGGTGGCCTCGAGGGAGCCGCCGGGCACGCACGCGGCGGCGTGGTCGATGCCGTGGATGAGCAGCTCCCCGCCGGTGTCGTCCGGCTCGGCGTCCGGCGCGGCCGTGATCCCGGGCAGGCCGTTGCCCGCGCCCTGACGCTCGATCAGGTGGTGCGCGACGTCGCCGAACCCGGAGACGCTCGCGCAGGTGACCGTGCCGTGTTCGTCCTCGGACACGCTCGGGGGCGCCAGCGGGCTCGCGCCGGCGGCCACCGCGTCGGCGTAGGCGGCCGCGGCGTCGTCGGTGCGGAAGGCCACCGCCGAGACCCCGTCGCCGTGCCGGGCGACGTAGCCGCTGGCCGGGTGCGCCGCGTTGAGCCCGGAGGTCAGCCGGATCCTGGCCTCGCCCTGGCCGATCAGGACGCTGAGCGCGCCGTCGAGTCCCGACTCCGGTCCGCCCTGGCCGAGCACCCGGAATCCCAGGACTCGGCACAGCGAGGACGCCGTCTGCCGCGCGTCGGCGACGGAGAACTCGACGTGGTCGACGCCGAGGATGGTCATGGCCGTTCCTTCTTTCTGCTGGTCGTGGCGCTCAGGCCCGGCGGACCCTGCGGGTGGCCGGGGCGCCGAGCACGAGGCTGACGTTGTGGCCGCCGAACCCGAACGAGGTGGACACGGCCGCCTCGGCCCGGGTGGCGCGCGGCGCGCCGCGCACGTGGTCGAGCGCGCAGCCCGGGTCCGGGTCCTGGAGGTTGTGCGTGGGCGGGAGCAGTCCGCGCCCGAGCGCCGCGGCGGTCACGGCGGCCTCGACCGCGCCGGAGGCGCCGAGCAGGTGCCCGGTGACCGCCTTGGTCGCGCTCACCGGCGGGCCGTGCTCGCCGAAGACGGTGCGCACCGCGGCGGCCTCGGCCAGGTCGCCGAGCCGGGTGCCGGTGCCGTGGGCGTTGAGGTAGCCGATGTCGCCGGGGGCGAGGTCGGCGTCCGCGAGTGCCCGGCGCAGGCACGTGGCGGCGCCCTCGCCGTCGGCGCGCGGGGTCATGATGTGGTGGGCGTCGTTGGTCGCGCCCCAGCCGAGCACGGCCGCGTACCCGCCGGCGCCGCGGGCGTCGGCGTGCGCGAGGCGTTCGAGCACGAGCACGCCCGCGCCCTCGCCGAGCACGAGTCCGTTGCGGCGCCGGTCGAACGGCCGGCTCGCGCCGCCCGGGTCCTTCGCCCAGCCGCGGGCCAGGGCGCGGGCGTTGCCGAACGCGTCGGCGAACGTCGGGTGCAGCGGCGCCTCGCTGCACCCGCACACCACCACGTCGGCCTCGTCCGCGCGCAGCAGCCGGGCCGCCTCGCCGATCGACTGCGCGCCCGCGGCGCACGCGGTGCCGATGGAGGAGCTGTAGCCGCGGATGCCGTGCCGGATCGCGATGTGGGCCGCGCCCATGTTGGGCAGTACGCCGGCGAGCAGGTAAGGGCTCACCCCGAGCCGTCCGCGCGCGGCCCGGCTGAGCACCTGCTGCTCCAGCGTCGCGGAACCGCCGACGTTCGAGACGATGACGGCGATGCGGTACGGGTCCACGTCCCGCCCGACCTCGATGCCCGCGTCGGCCAGCGCGTCCTCGGCGGCCCGCAGCGCCATCACGATGGAGCGGTCCACCGTGCGCGCCTGCGGTCCGGGCAGCACGCTCTCCGGGTCGATCGGCGGGCTGAACCCGGCGACCTCAAGGCACCCGTCCAGCGCGTGGCCCGCGGCCGGCGCGGCCAGTCCCGAGCGGCCCTCGCACATCGCCGCGAGCACCGCGGCCGCGCTGGTGCCGACCGGGGTGACCAGGCCCATCCCGGTCACCGCCACCGGCTCGCGCGCGCACCGGCGGGCCGGGCCGCGCTCGCCGGGCGCCCGCGCGTTCACGCGGCCCCGCCGAGACCGGACCGCGCGCGCAGGCCGAGCAGCACCGCGGCGCCGCGTGCGCCCGCGCCGTCGGCCGGCTCCAGGTCGACCTCGGCCACCAGCACCTCGTCCGCGTCGCCGTCCTCGAGCAGCAGCGCGGCCACCTCGATCCCGGCCTCGGGCGCGCAGACCGAGACGATCGGCCCGGTCAGCGCCCGGCGCGCGGCCACGTGCCCGGCCACCGCGTTCGGCACCGACTGGAAGAACATCAGGGGCCAGACCCGCCCGCCGGTGTCCACCGCCTCGGCCACCTGCGCCGCGCTGGCCACGTCGCCCAGCGCACTGACCACGACCACGGCGGTGACCACCTCGGGCCCGCGCTGTGGGACCCGGCGCAGGGCGCGCTTGGCCACCTCGGCGACGATCGGGGAGAAGGAGGAGGAGACGAATCCGGGCAGTGGCGGCGGGATCTGATCCGCCGTCGACTCCGGCCAGCACGCTGAGGCCAGTACGGCCAGGTGCGCGGCGCGGGCCCGCGCCGCGAGCGCGGTCAGTTCGCGCGGGGGGTCCACCGGGATCGCGGCCCGGCCCCTCACGGCGTGCCCACCAGCAGCGCGGTGTTCGCTCCGCCGAACGCGACGTTCAGGCTCAGCGCGTACGCCCCGGCCGGCCGCCCGGCCCGATGCAGGATCAGATTCAGCCGGCAGGCCTCGTCCGGGCCCAGGTGCCCGGCGTTGACCGGCAGCCGCCCGGCCCGCAGCGCGCCGACCGAGACCACGAGCTCGAGCAGCCCGCCGGCCTCGAGGGCCTGCCCGTGCACGGATTTGGTGGAGCTGACCGGGACCTCGGCGGCGTGCTCGCCCAGCGCGCCGTACAGGGCCGCGGCCTCGGCGGTGTCGCTGTGGCGGGTGCCGGAACCGTGCGCGTTGACGTAGCCGACAGCCGCTGCGCCGATCCCTCCACGGCACAGCGCGGCGGAGATCGCCCGCGCGAGACCCGACCCGTCGGGCCGCGGCCGGCACACATGGTACCCGTCCCCGGCCCGGCCCCAGCCGGCCAGCCGCGCCAGTGCCGGGACCCTCCGGCGGCGCGCGGCCGAGGCCGATTCCAGGACCACCGCGGCCACTCCGTCGCCGAGCAGCAGGCCGCTGCGACCGGCGCTGAACGGACGCACCCGCCCGTCGAGCGCGAGCGCCCGCCCGGCGTCGAAGAGCGCGAACTGGTCCGGCTCGACCAGGTAGCCGGCGGCCACCACGACCCGGGCCGCGCGCCCGTGCGCGATCATCGCGCCAGCGTCCGCCACCGCGCTGCTGGCCGCAACACACGCCGAGGTGTAGACCCGTACCGCGTCGGACAGTCCGGTGCGGCGCGCGAGGCGGGCGGCGAAGGCGTCGCCGGTGTGCTCGGCCCGCTCGTCCGGCGCGGCCCGGCCGAGGTCGGGATCGCCGTGCACGGCCAGGAACAGCGGACACGCCGCCCGCGCCGCGGCGCCCAGCCCGGCACCGTCGCAGGCCTCGTCGATGACCCGGGCCAGCTCGCCGGACAGGGCCGGGGCCCCGGGCAGCGCGGCGGCGACCTGCGCGCGCCGCCCGGCCACGTCGAACCGGCGCACCGGCCCGAACGCCGCCCGCCCCTCCAGCGCGCCCGCCAGCAGCGGCTCGAGGCCCCGGCCGAAGGCGCTGGTCACGGCCATGCCGGTGAGCTCGACCTGTTCGCTTCCGCGTGCCACGCCCGGCGGTCCGCTCGGCCCGGCCGGGGCGGAGAGTTCGACGGGCTCAGTCATGGGCGGGTTCGCCCTCCAGGCGCACAGCGCCCAGCTCGGCGAGTACTTCGACGACGCCGGTGACGGTGCCCATCCGGGCCAGCAGCGCGTCGTCGGAGTCGAGCGCGCGGCCGTAACGCTGGTCGAGCTGGTGCAGCAGCCAGGCCAGCTCCATCGAGTCGATGTCCTCGGGGACCTGTTCGGGCGAGCGTTCGCCGTAGCCGGCCAGCAGTTCGAGCACCTCGGCGCGGGCCGGGGCGGGCCGGTGGGGAGAGTCGGCCACGGCTAGCTGCCCGCGGTGGGCGCGGCCGCGAGCAGCCCGGCCACGGCCTGGCAGAACTCGCCGATGGTCATCGCGGCCAGCTGCTCCGCCTCGTCGTCGGCGAAGGTGACGCCGAACCGGTCCTCGACCCGGATCCCGAGCTCGGCCAGGGCGACCGAGTCCAGGTCGGCTCCGGCCGGCCCGAGCAGCGAGTCGTCATCGAGCCCTTCGACGTCGAAGTTCATCTCGCGCAGAGACGCGAGGGCGAACCGGCGAATCTCAGCATCGATCATCGTGTGGAGTTCCCTTCCAGATCGGGTACCGCGAGCAGGACGTTCGGGTCGCGCACGAGCTTGCCGGTGGCGGTGCGCGGCAGCCGGTCGACCACGTGCAGGACGCGCGGGCGTTTGTAGCCGGCGAGTTGTTCGGCCAGGCCCGCCTCGACCCGCGCGAGTGTCCCCGGCTCGCGCAGCACGAGGTAGGCCTCGATGACGGTGCCGTGCACGACCACGGCCGCGGCCACCTCGGGCAGCGCGGCGAGCGTGTGTTCGACTTCGGTCAGGTCCACCTTCAGCGCCCCGACCGAGACCTGGGAGTCGCGCCGGCCGCGCACCCGCAGCAGTCCGCTGCCGGGCTCGACGGTGCCGGCGTCGCGGGTGTGCAGCCACCCGTCGGACCAGCGGGACGGGTCGGTGGCGCCGAGGTAGGGCGAGCGGGCCGCGGCGATGTGCAGCTCGCCGCCCTCCTCCCGGATGACGAGTCCGGGCGCGGGCTCGAGCGCGGGGCGGTGCTTGCCGAACAGGTCGGTCGCGATGACGCCGACCTCGGTCATCCCGTACATGTTGCCCAGCCGGATCCCGTACCGGTCCACGAACGCGTCGTGCACCTGCGCCCGCACCAGCTCCCCGCCGGTGGTCATCCCGGTCAGCTGCGGCAGCGGCGGGGGAGCGGCGACGGCGGCGAGCAGCTCGAGGTGGAAGGGCACGCCCAGCAGCGTCGTCGGCGCGCCGCCCGCGGCCACGGCGGCGAGGATGCCGTCCGCGGTCATCCGGGCCGGGATCGCGACCTGCGCCCCGGTGTGCAGCCCGTACATCAGGCCGCCGACGAGCCCGAGCACGTGCACCATCGAGGCCAGCGACACGATCCGCTCGCCCCGGCGCGGCACCCCGTCCATCCGCGTGTACCGGTCGAGCTCGCCCACCAGGTCCTCGGCGGTGCGCCCGATCACCTTCGAGGGCCCGGTGGATCCGGAGCTCAGCTGCACCAGCACGCACGCGTTCCCGGCCGGCCGGCCCCCCGCCCGCGCCGCCACCCGTTCCTGCACGGTGTGGAACCCGCGCAGATGCCCGCCGTAGGGCGCGGCGGGAGAGACGACGACCTGCGGCGCGAGCTGCTCGAGCGCCCGCTCGGTCTCGAACGCGGTGAGGCGGTGGTCGAGCAGGATCGCCTGGGCCCCGGCGCGCCAGGCGGCCAGCAGGCCGGCCACGAACGCGAGCGAGGGCGCCAGGCAGAACGCCGCCGTGCCGCCCGGGGCCAGACCCGCCCCGGCCAGCAGCTCCTGGCGCCGGGCCACCAGCCGGCGCAGCTCGCCGCGGCGCACCGGCCCGTCGAGGAAAAGGCACTCCTCGGTGTCCGGCCCGTCCAACAGAAACTCGTCAACCCAGGACGAATCTCCACACAGATCAATGCTCATCGAACGCCGGGCCCTTTCCACGACACGTCCGTAAGTCAGCGCGCAGATATGGCAATCGCTGAGAGTTGTAAATCCACCACGCGCACCTTCGGTGCTGCCGACCCGGCCTGTCAAGCGCACGTACGCGCCAGGTGATCCAGCGCCCGCCTCCTGCTTATAAAGACACGGTAAAGCGGGTTCGGGGGCGATGTAACTTACATGCGGTTGACGAAAAAGCGCGCCGAAGCTAGCGTGACCGACCATCAAAGATTGCGTTCTCGGCCCCCCGAAATCCTCTTTCCTGGAAAAGGCGCAGTGTCCTGAGATGAACGCCGCACCCGAAATGAACGCCGTATTCACGTCCGCCGACGGCGGGATGACCGCGGCGGTGGCGCGTTACTACGACACCACCGTCGATCTCTACGAAGACCTCTGGGGCGAGCACGTCCACCACGGCTACTGGGATCCGCACGAGCGGTCGGGCACCGACCCGGCCGACCGGATCGGCGCCACCGACCGGCTGGTGCGCGAACTCGTCGGCTACGCCGGGATCCCGGCCGGCGCGCACGTGCTCGACGTCGGCTGCGGCATCGGCGGCCCCGCGCTCTACCTGGCCGGCACGCTCGGCGCCACCGTCGAGGGAGTGACCCTCAGCGAGGCGCAGGCCGCCCGCGCCACCGCGAAGGCCGAGGCCGCGGGCCTGGCCGAGCGGGCCAGGTTCCACCGCCGCGACGGGCTCGCCACCGGCTTCCCTGACGCGTCCTTCGACGTGGTCTGGGCGATGGAGAGCCTGATGCACATCGAGGACCGCGCCGCGTTCTTCACCGAGGCGCTGCGGCTGCTGCGCCCCGGCGGCCGCCTCGCCGTGGCCACCTGGTCGGTGCGCGACGGCGAGCTGAACGCGGCCGAACAGGACCTGGTGCGGATGATCCTGCGCCACCAGGTGATGCCGAGCCTCTCCTCGCGCCGGGAGCACGAGCGGCTGTGCCGCGACGCGGGGTTCGAGGGCGTGGCCGCCGCCGACTGGAGCGCCGCCGTCGCCCGCACCTGGGACCCGCAATACGCGGCGCTGCCGCACTTCGAGCGCAGCAAGACCATGATGATGGAGCTGGCCCGGGAACGCGGCGTGGACGTGCTCGGATACTTCCACGCGGGCCCGCTGATGAAGCGCGGCTTCGACACCGGCGTCGTCACCTACGACGCGCTGCGCGCCACCAAGCCGGGCGGCCGCGCCCACCCGGACGCCGCGTGAGCGCCGTGGCGCTGCTCGAGGAGATCGCCGACCTGCTGTGCGCCGCGCTCGGCCAGGACACCGCGTGGCGCGCGGCCCTCGGCCCGGCCACGCGCCTGGACGGCGAGCTGTTCCTCGACAGCCTCGAACTCGCCGCCTTCGGCGCCGCCCTGACGGCCCGTTACGGCGAGCCCGTCGACCTGCCCGCGTACGTCGCAGGCCTCGACATCGACGCCATCATCGAGCTGACGCTCGCCCAGGTCGCCGAGTACGTCGCGCACGTCGGGCACCTCGAGCGCACCGCCGGAGCCGCCGGTCCCGCGGCCGTCGCCGAACGGGCCGCCGCCGTATGAGCCGGTTCCTGTTCGTCACCCTGCCGCTGACCGGCCACGCCTACCCGATCGCCGCCGTCGCCGGCGCGCTCACCGCCCGCGGGCACGAGGTGGCGTGGGCAGGCTCCGAGTCGTTCCTGCGCCCGATCCTCGGGCCCGACGCCGCGATCCACCCCATCCCGCTGCGCGCCCACCGCGGCCAGGCCGAACAGGGCATGGCCGCCGCCAAGACGCGCTGGGAGGGCTACATCGCCCCGCACGCCAAGACCACCCTGCCCGGCATCGAGAAGGCGATCGCCGAACTGCGCCCCGACGCGCTCGCCGTCGACCAGCACGCGATCGCCGGGGCGCTGGCCGCGCACCGCCACGCCCTGCCCTGGGCCTCGCTCGCCCCCACCACCATGGAACTGGCCCGGCCCTACCGCACCGCCATGCCCAAGGTCGAGGAGTGGATCCACGCGCAGATGGCCGCGATGTGGACCCGTGCCGCCCTGCCCGGCGAGCCCCCGCACGACCTGCGCTTCTCCCCGCACCTGCTGATCGCCTTCACCGGCGCCGCGTTGGCCGGCGACCCGGGCAGCCCGACCCGCACCGAAC
>NZ_JAGSOG010000009.1 GCF_018139695.1 Actinospica durhamensis
GGGTTCGGGGGAGTCGGTGGGGTGAAGGCCTTGGCAAAAGGATCGTAAGACTATACGGTCGGACGAGGTCCTGTCTGTTCAGTCATCGTGTGACTGGTTCGCGGATGGGGCCTTGGCCTTCCAACTCGGATCGTCCGGCACGTTCCTGCCGGTTGAAAGGGTGTACCTCACCATGGCTGGTGTTACTTACGAAGCTGCGTCCTGCATCTACCCGGGCGCCGAGCGCCCCGCGGTCGATCAGCTCAACCTCGACATCCAGGACGGCGAGTTCCTCGTGCTCGTCGGTCCGTCCGGATGCGGCAAGTCCACCTCGCTGCGCATGCTGGCGGGCCTCGAGGAGGTCACCTCCGGCGAGATCCGCATCGGCGAGCGGGACGTGACGAACCTGCCGCCGAAGGACCGCGACATCGCGATGGTCTTCCAGAACTACGCGCTCTACCCGCACATGACCGTGGCCGACAACATGGGCTTCGCGCTCAAGATCGCGGGCGTGCCGAAGGCCGAGATCCGGACCAAGGTCGAGGAGGCGGCGAAGCTGCTCGAGCTGACCGACTACCTCGGCCGCAAGCCCAAGGCCCTGTCCGGCGGTCAGCGCCAGCGCGTCGCGATGGGCCGCGCCATCGTGCGTGAGCCCAAGGTCTTCCTCATGGACGAGCCGCTCTCGAACCTCGACGCGAAGCTGCGTGTGCAGACGCGTACGCAGATCGCCTCGCTCCAGCGCCGTCTGGGCATCACCACCGTGTACGTCACGCACGACCAGGTCGAGGCCATGACCATGGGTGACCGCGTCGCGGTGCTCAAGGACGGCCTGCTGCAGCAGTGCGACACCCCGCGCCACATGTACGAGCGGCCGGCGAACGTCTTCGTGGCCGGATTCATCGGCTCCCCGGCGATGAACCTGATCGAGGCCTCGGTCGTCGACGGCGGCGTGGACTTCGACGGCGCCGTCGTGGCGGTCGACCGCGACGTGCTCAGCCGGGCCGAGGGCGGCACGGTCACCGTGGGCGTGCGGCCGGAGTCCTTCGACTTCGTCGCCGACGGCTCCCGCGGCGGCATCAAGGTCCAGGTCAACGTCGTGGAGGAGCTGGGCGCGGACGCGTTCGCCTACGGCACCACCAAGACCAACGGCAAGGACGTCGACGTGATCGTCCGCGTGGACGCGCGCAACACCCCGGCCAAGGGCGAGGACCTGTACGTCGTGCCGAAGGCGGGCGAGACCCACGTGTTCTCGACCGAGAGCGGCCTGCGCATCTCCGAGTGAGATAAGAAGCGCTGAACACACCGGCGGCGCCCCTTCCGAGGAATCGGGAGGGGCGCCGCTGTGTGTCGGTCAGGTGCCGCTGGGCTGCGCGGGGTCCGCAGTCCGCCGAGAGGTCAGAGCCGGCCGGCCCGCTGGCGGCGCTGGGCGACCTCGTAGAGTGCGATGGCCGCGGCCACGCCGGCGTTGAGCGACTCGGTCGCCGCGGCGATCGGGATGCGCACCGTCAGGTCGCAGGTCTGCTGCACCAGCCGGGAAAGGCCCTTGCCCTCCGAGCCGATGACCAGCACCAGCGGGTCGGTGCCCGCCTCGAGCTCGGCCAGGTCCATCGTGCCGCCGGCGGCGAGGCCCACGACCACCAGGCCCTGCTTCTGGTACGACTCGAGCGTCCTGGTCAGGTTTCCGGCCTGGGCCACCGGGATCCGCGCGGCGGCGCCGGCGGAGGTCTTCCAGGCTCCGGCGGTCATGCCGGCGCTGCGCCGCTCCGGGATGACGACGCCGTGGGCGCCGAACGCGGCGGCGGAACGGATCACGGCGCCGAGGTTGCGCGGATCGGTGACGCCGTCGAGGGCGGCGATCAGCGGGGTCTCGGATGCGTCCTCGGCCAGCCGGAGCAGGTCGTCGGGGTGCGCGTAGTCGTACTGCGGGATCTGCAGCGCGACGCCCTGGTGGATGGCGCCGTCGGTGAGCCGGTCCACCTCCTGGCGGGTGACCTCGAGCACGGGCAGACCGCGCTGGGTGGCCAGGGTGATCGACTCGCGCACCCGGTCGTCGATGTCGATCAGCGCGGCGATGTAGAGGGTGGTGGCCGGGATCTGCGCGCGCAGCGCCTCCACCACCGAGTTGCGGCCGGCGATCAGTTCACTGATCTGCCGGTTGGCCTTGTACGGCACCTTGGGACGGCTCGTGCCGCGCCCGCCGGTGGTGCCCTGGGTCCGGCGGGTGGCCGCCACGGCCCGCTTGGCCGCCGGGTGCTTGGCCCGCTCGGTCGCCTTCGGGGTTGGGCCCTTGCCCTCGAGGCCCTTGCTGCGCTGTCCGCCCGAGCCCTTCATCGCGCCCTTGCGCGAGGAGCCCGACTTGTTGCCGCGTCCACCGAGGCCGCCGCCTTTTCCGCCTGCCATGTCAGCGGCCTTTCCGTGTCATTTGCGTGTGGGTCTTCGTCTCGCCACGTGTGTACGTGTCGTGCGTGGAGCTGCGCCGTCCGCGGGTGCGTCCGGTCGGCTCCGGGTCAGCTCAGGTTCCAGCGCGGGCCGGCCGGGGTGTCCTCGATCAGGACCCCCGCCTCGCCGAGCCGGGTCCGGATCTCGTCGGCTGCGCCGAAGTCCTTGCGGGCGCGTGCGGCCTGCCGCTGCTCGAGCGCGACCGCGACCAGCTTGCCGACGGTCTCGCGCAGCTCGGCCGCGTCGCCCGCGCCGGCCTCGGTCGTCCACGGCTCGGTGAACGGGTCGAGGCCGAGCACACCCAGCATCGCCCGGGTCTCGGCCAGCCGCGCACCGGCGGTCTCCTTGTCCCCGGCCGCCAGGGCCACGTTCCCGGCCCGCACCGTCTGGTGCAGCACCGCGATCGCCTGCGGAACGCCGAGGTCGTCGTCCATGGCCTCGGCGAACGCGTCCGGCACCCGCTCGTCCGCCGGCACCGGGCCGGCCAGCTCCACCGCGCGGGTGAGGAACTGCTCGATCCGAGCGTACGCCGTCCCGGCCTCCTCGATCGCCTCCTCGGAGTACTCGACCATGGAGCGGTAGTGCGGGCTGGCCAGGTAGTAGCGCAGCACGACCGGACGGTGACGCTTGGCCACCTGCTCGACGAGCAGGGCGTTGCCGAGCGACTTGCCCATCTTCTCGTTCTTCACCGTCACCCAGGCGTTGTGCAGCCAGTACTGGGCGAACGCGTCGCCGATCCCCTTGGACTGGGCGATCTCGTTCTCGTGGTGCGGGAAGATCAGGTCGAGTCCGCCGCCGTGGATGTCGAACGCCTGGCCGAGGTATTTGTGCGTCATCGCCGAGCACTCCAGGTGCCAGCCGGGACGGCCCGGGCCCCAGGGGCTCTCCCAGTACGGCTCGCCCGGCTTCGCACCCTTCCACAGGGTGAAGTCGCGCGGGTCGCGCTTGGCGTTCTTCGGGTCGGCGTCGTCGGCGCTGAGCATCTCGACCAGGCGCTGGCCGGAGAGGGCGCCGTACTCGGCGAAGGAGCGCACGTCGTAGTAGACGTCGCCGTGCGCCGCGTAGGCGTGGCCGCGCTCGATCAGCTCGGCGGTCATCGCGATCATCTCCGGGATGTGCCCGGTGGCGCGCGGTTCGACGGTGGGCGGGATGCATCCGAGCAGCGAGTAGGCCTTGGTGGCCTCGCGCTCGTACCTGCTGGCCACCCGCCAGTACTCGACGCCCTCGGCCGCGGCCTTGCGCAGGATCTTGTCGTCGATGTCGGTGACGTTGCGGCAGTAGGTGACGTCGAACCCGCGGTAGGTGAGCCAGCGCGTGAGCACGTCGAAGACGAGGCCGAAGCGAATGTGCCCGACGTGAGGCGCGCCCTGGACAGTCAGCCCGCAGCCGTAGATCGAGACCTTGCCCGGGACCAACGGGACGAAGTCGCGAACGCTGCGCGTGGCGGTGTCATAAAGGCGGAGAGTCACAGTCATAAGGCTACCGGGAGATCACCGCTGCTTTCACTCGAAATGGTGCGCACAGGCGCGCGAGGGGCCTACGGCAGGCGGTAGCGGCTGTCCGCGGTGCGCACTGCGAGGCCGTCGGTGAGCAGACCCTGCAGGGCGCGGCCGCGCTGGGCCTCGTCCGGCCAGGCGGCGAACAGGGTTTCCGCCTCGACCGGAATGTGCGCGGCGCGCAGGACGGCGAGCAGGGCGCCGCGGCACTGGCGGTCGGTTCCGGCGTAGGACTGGCCGCGGCGGGCCGGGCCGGTGTGCTCGGGGTAGCCGGACTCGCGCCACTTGCACAGCGCGGCCACCGGGCACTGCTCGCAGCGCGGGGCCTTGGCCGTGCAGACCAGCGCGCCCAGCTCCATCGAGGCGGCGGCCCAGGCCGCGGCGTCGGAGGCCTGCTCGGGCAGTATCCGCTTGGCCAGCTCGCGCTCGGCGGCGCTGACCGTGTTGGCCGGGTACTGCGCGCCGGAGTACGCGCGGGCCAGCACCCGGCGCACGTTCGTGTCCAGGACGGCGTGCCTGCGGCCGTAGGCGAAGGAGGCGACGGCGGCCGCGGTGTAGTCGCCGATGCCGGGCAGGGACCGCAGTTCCTCGTAGGACGCGGGCACCACGCCGCCGTGCCCGGTGGCGATCGCGGTGGCGGCGGCGTGCAGGCGCAGCGCCCGGCGCGGGTAGCCCAGCCGTCCCCACGCGCGCACGGCCTCGCCGCTCGACTCCGCGGCCAGGTCGCCCGGCTTGGGCCAGCGGGCGAGCCAGAGTTCGTAGACGGGCAGGACGCGGGAGACCGGGGTCTGCTGGAGCATGAACTCGCTCACCATCACGCCCCAGGCCCCTGCTTCGGGGTGGCGCCATGGCAGATCGCGCTTGTGGTCCCGGTACCATCCGACGGTGAGTTCGATCACGGACATGACCACATTGTCCCATTGTCGAACACGCAGGCCGACCAATCCTTCGTAGTGTGTCTCCGATGCCTTAAGGTGACGTCCCGTGGGTACCTTCCGCCACCCGGTAGGTCCGCTGCCTTCCTCGGTGTACTGGCGGCGGCGTCTCGTGGTGCTCGGGGTGCCCCTGTTCGTCGTCCTGCTCGTCGCCTACGCGTGCAGCGGCAGCTCCGGGTCTCCGCAGAACACCTCCGGGGCCATAGGGACGCACGGCACTGCGAGCCCGAGCGGTCCCGCGATCATCACACCGGCGCCGAACCAGACCGAGTCGGGCCCGGCCGAGGGCTCCTACCCGGGCGCCGGCCCCGGCGGGAACACCTCGGGCGGGAGCGCGACCGGGACGGCCGGCGCGACCGGCTCGGCGGCGGCCGGGTCCGTCGGCGGCGCCGCGGGCGGTACGGGCGGCAGCACGGCCGCCGGGACCGGCGGCGGTGGCAGCGGCTGCGTGCTCACGCTGAGCATCGCGCTGGACCGCACCTCGGCCTCGGGCCCGGTGACCTACCCGGCGGGCACCTTCCCGACCTTCAAGATCATCGCGACCGACTCCGGCACGGCCAACTGCACGGTGGACGTCTCCGGGCGCACCCTCGTGGTCACGGTCGCGGCTCAGGGTTCGAGCAACTCCGAGTGGACCTCGGCCACCTGCTCGGGCCAGAGCGATCTGCGTGTGCTCGGGCCGAGCGACGCGGCGACCTTCCCGGTGCAGTGGAAGCGCTGGGAGTCGCAGGGGCAGACCTGCCCGGTCTCCAAGCTGCCGACGGTCTCCCCGGGCGGCTACACGGTGAGCGCGACGGTCGACGGGGTGTCGGCGACGCCGGTCTCCTTCGTCCTGGATTGATTCCCACCGCCCCAAACCACTTGTATGACGACCTCGTCATAGGTCTATCGTGTCGGTGTCTACGCACGTTGGTAGGCCATTGAGTACACCGACATAGGGTTGGGGAACGGGTGTCCAATACGCGCCGCTCAGCGGCGGCCGGCCTCGCGCTGGCTATTTCAGGAACCTTCATCGCAGTGCCGGCCCAGGCCGACGCCGCCGCGACATCCGCGCACGTGGTGGCCAAGACCGCCACGACCAGCGCGCGGGCCACGCCCGCCGAGGGCGCGGTGCAGTCGAACTACAAGTCCTTCAGTTCCACCGCCAAGACCCCGGGGCAGACCCGGACCGCCACCGGCGGACGGTCGATCAAGGCGAACGCCTCGTCGAGCTCGACCATCTACGTCGTGGCCGACCCGGACCACTGCACGTCGGAACTCGGCACCGGTACCGCGGCCGACCCGTACTGCCTGCTGCAGTCGGCCATCAACCACGCCGTCTCCGGTGACACCATCGAGGTCTCCCAGCAGGACGACGAGCGGACCGCGTACGACGAGGTCCTGAGCATCACCGGCAAGTCCAACATCACCATCGTCGGCGTGGGCGACGGGGTGGGCGACTACGGGGACATGGCCTACGGCAGCGCCCTGTCCATCACGAACTCCTCGAACATCACCATCCGCAACATGATCTTCGAGACGTACGAGGGCAGCACGCTCGCTCTGACCGGCGGCGACAAGAACATCACGCTCGACGGCGACTACGTCCTCGAGGACTACGGCACGGCTCCCACCTTCGAGGTGACCGGGGCCAACTCCGGGATCGACATCACGCACACCTCGATCTCGGGCGGAAGCAGCGGCTCCTACGGCCTGCAACTCGCCGCGGGCTCCTCGAACGTCGTGCTGGCCTCGGACATCATCTCGGCCTACCTGGGTGTGTCCACGGCCGGTGACACGAACGTGGACATCGTGGGCAACACGATCCAGGCCAACTGTTTCGACGTGTCCGTCACGGGCACCTCGACCGGATCCTCGGTCGAGAACAACGTGTTCGAGCCGGCTCTGAGCTCGGCCGCCAACTGCACCGGTCAGGCCACGGCGGTCGAGCCGGACGTGATCGTCGACGCGACCGCGGCGGCCGGCGTCACGTCGGGCTACAACGACTTCACCTTCGCCGCCGGCAGCACCGCCGCCTACTCCTGGGCGGGCACGCCCTACGCGACGCTGGCCGATTTCCAGGCCGCCGTCACGCAGGGAGCGCACGACGCGGTCGACCCGACCGCCGACGCCAAGGTGTTCCTGGCCCCGGCGAACGTCAACGGTTCCGGCACCGCTCTGACCATGGACGCCCAGCCGGTCAGCACCTCGCTGTCCATCGGCACGGCGAACACCAGCGCTCCGGGCGCGCTCGCCACGGACTACTACGGCCAGGGTTCGTACACCGACCGCGGCGCGATCAAGTATGTGGCTCCCGCACTGGTCGCGGCGCTGGAGGTCTACCAGACCGGCGCGCGTACGGTGGAGGCCTATGCCGAAGGCTCCGTGGCTCGCAACGCGTACGCAACCTACACGTACAGCTGGGGTGACGGCACGACGACGGCTTCGACCACGGATGCCATTGTCACGCACGTCTACGCGCACCCGGGCACCTTCAGCGTGTCCGTCACGGTGACGGACGTGTTCGGTGACACCTCCACGGCGACGGTCTCGGCTCCCACCGGCGGCAGTGACTACGTGCCGGTGACCCCGACCCGTGTCCTCGACACCCGCAAGGGCCTGGGCACCGGTGGCAATGTCGCGGCGATCGGCCCCGGCAAGACGCTGGCGCTGACGATTGGCGGCGTGGGTTCGATCCCGAAGGCGGCGACGGCGGTCGCGGTGAACATCACCGCCACCGATGCCACCGCCGGCGGTCACATCAACGCCTATCCGGCCGGAAGCACCGCGTCCATCGCGTCGAACCTGGACTTCACCAAGGGTAAGAACGTGGCCAACATGGCCGTCGTGACGCTCAGCACCACCGGCGTGGTCGATTTCCTCAACGGCAGCGCGGGTACGGTCGATCTGATCGTGGACGTCTCCGGGTACTTCGTCACCGCGCAGGCTGACGGCTACAAGCAGATGGTTCCGTCGCGGATCCTGGACACCAACACCAGCACCGGCGGGCACAAGGGCGCGTTGACCCCGAGTGCCCCGATCAAGCTGAAGGTCGCCGGAGTCGGCGGGGTGCCCGCGGATGCGAAGGCGGTGGAGGTCAACCTGACGGTGGCCGGGCCGACGAAGTCCTCGCTGGTGGTGGCCTACCCGGACGGCGGCAGCGAGCCGACCGTCTCGAACGTCAACTTCTCCTCCGGCCAGACCATCGCCAACGCGGCGATCGTGCCGATCGGATCCGACGGCTACATCGACATCCGCACGCCGGTCGGCTCGAACCGGATGGTCGTGGACGTGGACGGCTACTTCAGCGCCAACCTCACCGAAGCCCCCTCCGCCTATGAGCCCTCGTATCCGTTCCGGGACCTGGACACCCGTGAGGGCGGCGGTCCCCTGCCGGGCTACTACTACGAGTGGCTGCCGCTCGGCCTCGACTGGTGGGGCAACCTGTACCCCTCGCCCGTGACCGGCATCGTCACGAACGTCACGGTCACCCAGGTGCTCGCGAACGGGGTCCTGACCGCGTTCCCTGACAACACCATCAACGGCTACCTCGACGTCCCGAACGCCTCCTCGCTCAACTTCACCAAGGGCTCGACCGTGGCGAACCTGGTGTTCTCCACGCCGGGCGGCGACGGCAAGGCCGACTACCTGAACAACAGCCCGAACAGCCTCCAGCTGATCGTGGACGTGTTCGGGTACTTCCAGTCCTCGTGATGCCGCGTCACCTGCACGGATAAAGCGCACAGACAGACAGCGAGGCGCCCGCCGGATCCACCGGCGGGCGCCTTCGCCTGTCAGGCCGTCAGACCGTCAGGTCGTCACGTCCTCGACGTCGGAGCGTCAGACGTAGCGCTCGAGGATGGAGGACTCGGCCAGCCGGGACAGTCCCTCGCGCACGG
This sequence comes from Actinospica durhamensis, assembly GCF_018139695.1. Classification (GTDB taxonomy): domain Bacteria; phylum Actinomycetota; class Actinomycetes; order Streptomycetales; family Catenulisporaceae; genus Actinospica; species Actinospica durhamensis. Next base: position 8,728 of record NZ_JAGSOG010000009.1, read on the forward strand.
TGCGGGCGCGGGTCTCGCCGACGCCCTCCACCGCCTGCAGGTCGGCCACCGAGGCGGCCAGCAGCTTCTGCAGGCCGCCGAAGTGCTCGACCAGCCGGTCGATCACGGCGCCGGGCAGGCGCGGGACCTTGGCCAGCAGCCGGTAGCCGCGCGGCGAGGCGGCGCTGTCCAGGGCCTCGGCGCTGCCGGAGAAGCCCAGGGCGCGGGCCACGGACTGCAGCTCGAGCAGGTCGTTGCGGTCGAGCGCGTCGAGCTCGGCCAGGGTCTCGGGCACGGTGCGGGACTTGCGGCCGCTGCGCTCGATCAGGTAGTCCCGGGCGATCAGCTCGCGGTCCGTGTCCACGCCCGCGACCAGCTCGTCCAGCTGGAGTTCGAGCAGCCGCCCGTCCACGCCCAGTTGCACCACGTAGCCCTCGATCTCCACCGCGATCCGGCGGACCATCTCCAGGCGCTGCGCCACCTGGGCGACGTCGCGCACGGTCACCAGGTCCTCGATCTCCAGGGCGGAGAGGGTGCCGGCCACCTCGTCCAGGCGCAGCTTGTAGCGCTCGAGGGTGGCCAGGGCCTGGTTCGCCTTGGACAGGATCGCGCTGGAATCCTCCAGCACTATCCGCCGGCCCTGGTGGTAGAGCGCGATCAGCTGCATGGACTGGCTGACCGAGACCACCGGGTAACCGGTCTGCTTATTCACTCGTTCGGCGGTACGGTGCCGCGTTCCGGTCTCCACCGTCGAGATCGCCGGGTCCGGCACCAGCTGCACGCCGGCGCGTACGATCCGGGAGCCGTCCTTGGACAGCACCACGGCGCCATCCATCTTCGACAGCTCACGCACCCGGGTCGCGGAGAACTCCACGTCCAACACGAATCCGCCGGTGCAGATCGATTCCACCATCTTGTCGAAACCGAGCACGATCAGTGCTCCGGTGCGCCCGCGCAGGATGCGCTCAAGGCCCTCCCGCAGCGCGGTGCCGGGGGCCAGTCCGGCCAGCGTGGACCGGTGCAAGTCCTGGCCCGCGGGGTCGTTGGCTGCCATGCTCGACGCTCCGTTGCTTTCGGGCTTTTGCGGGTACGAAGTACTTTGCGGGTACGAAGTACCACGAGAGTCGGAAATTCTCTTCGGATTCTACCGGCTGATCATCTGATTCCGCGGGCCGGAATCCGCCGCGCGCCCCCGCTGCGCCCCGTCCGCCGTCGCGGTGAGGTCGTGCAGGGCCACGAGCGCGTCGGCGATGTCGGAGACCTCGATCACCCGCATCCCCTCCGGAGCCTTGGGCGACTCCCCGCCGGGCGAGGGCCGCGGCACGAGGGCGATCCGGAAACCCAGCCGGGCCGCCTCGGAGAGCCGGCGGCCGAGCCCGGAGACCGGGCGCACCTCCCCGGCCAGGCCGAGCTCGCCGAACGCCGCCACCGTCGGCGGCAGCGGGGCGTCGATCGCGGCCGTGGTCATCGCCAGCGCCACGGCCAGGTCCGCCGCCGGATCCACCAGCCGCACCCCGCCCACGGTCGCGGCGAACACGTCGTTCTTGGCCAGCGGCACCCGGCCGCGGCGTTCGAGCACGGCCATCACCATGGATACCCGCGAGCCGTCCAAGCCCGAGGTGGCCCGGCGCGGCTGCGGCAGCGGGGAGGGCGCGACCAACGCCTGCACCTCGCACACCAGCGGCCGGCGGCCCTCGAGCGTCACGGTCACGCAGGTGCCGGGCACCGCCTCGCTGCGCTGGGACAGGAACAGCCCGGACGGGTCGGGCAGGCCCTTGATGCCGGACTCGCGCATCTCGAAGCAGCCGATCTCGTCGGTCGGGCCGTAGCGGTTCTTCACCGCGCGCACCAGCCGCAGCGTGGAGTGGCGGTCCCCCTCGAACTGCAGCACCACGTCCACCAGGTGCTCGAGCACGCGCGGTCCGGCGATGTTGCCGTCCTTGGTGACATGCCCGACCAGGATGGTGGCCAGGTCGCGTTCCTTGGCCACCCGGATCAGCGCCGCGCACACCTCGCGCACCTGCGTGATGCCGCCGGCCACGCCGTCCACCTCGGCCGAGGCCACGGTCTGGACCGAGTCCAAAATGAGCAGGCCGGGCTCGACCGCATCGATCTGGCCGAGCACCGCGGCCAGGTCGGTCTCCGCGGCCAGATACAGCTCGTCGTGCAGCGCGCCGATCCGGTCCGCCCGCACCCGCACCTGCGCGGTCGACTCCTCTCCGGTCACCACCAGCGCCGGGCGGGACGAGCCGGGCCGCCCGGTCGCGGCGTACGCGGCGGCGACCTCGAGCAGCAGGGTGGACTTGCCGACGCCGGGCTCACCGGCCAGCAGCACCACGGCGCCCGGGACGAGGCCGCCGCCGAGCACCCGGTCGAGTTCGTCCACGCCGGTCGGCCTGGCCTTGGCCATCGTCGCGTCCACCTGCGCGATCGGGCGCGCCGGGGCGCTGACCGGGCCGGCCTTGACGGTGCGCGGCTTGGGCACGCCGAGCTCCTCAAGGGTGCCCCAGGCCTGGCACTCGGGACAGCGGCCGAGCCATTTGACCGTGGAGGCGCCGCACTCCGCGCAGCGGTAGCCGGGGCGGGCGGACTTGGTCGAGTTGGCCATGGCCGACACGGTAGCGGCAAGGACCCACAGCGCGGGGCGGGGCCTGCCGTGACGGACTCCACCGAATCTTTCTGGGCAAATCAGTGCGAATCAGGCGAGCGCGGTAACAGTTGGCACCGCTCAGTGGATTTCCAATCTGGTGATGGCTTAGCGTCCTGTGCCGTGAGCGACCGGGATTTGGTAGCCGCCCTTCGGGCGGGAGACCGGCTTGCCGCCGGGCAGGTCTACGACATTTACGGCACGAGGCTGTACGCGTACTGCCATGAACTGCTCGCCGATCCGAAACTCTCCGCGGACGCGTTGCGAGACACGTTCATCGTCGCGGTCAGCCGGATCCGAGAACTGGGTGAGCCCGAGGAGTTCGGGGCCTGGCTTTACGCGTTGGCACGCAACGAGTGCATACGGGTCGGTATCAGTGACGACGCCCCCGCCGACGCGGCCGGCGCGGCCCGTGGCGACCGGCTGGCCCGGCTCGCGCTGGACTGCTACTCGATGCTCGAGCCGGACGAGCGCGAGCTGCTCGACCTGGCCTACCGCCACCGCCTGGTCGACTCCGACCTGGCCCTGGTGCTCGGCCTCGACGAGTCGCAGATATCCAGCAAGGTGACCACGGCGCAGGCCGGCCTCGAGACCTCGCTGCTGGTGGTGCTGGCGGCGCGGACCGGGGACCCGAAGTGCGCCGAGGCGGCCGAGTTCGGCCGCCGCTTCGACGACATCGACGGCAAGGGCGTGCCCGGCTGGCTGCAGGGCGCCGCCCGCCACGTGGAACGCTGCACCATCTGCGGCGACGCCGTGCGCAACCGGCGTCCGCTGCGCCTGTTCGAGGAGCTGCCGCACTCGTTCATGCCGCCTGGCGTGCGCTCCCGGGTGCTCGAGGCGCTGCGCGACCCGGCCGGCACCGCCTTCGCCGAGCAGATCGCCGAGCGCGGCGGACGCTTCGACGAGGCGGGCTTCCCGACCGCCGGCGGCTCGAAGATCTCGCGCGGGCGCAAGTGGGCGCTGCCGCTGGGCGGAGTGGTCGTGGCGGCCGCCGCCGTGGCCGCGATCATCATGTTCCTCAACGGCAAGGGCCACCCGGCCGACGCCGCGGACACCATCCCGACCGGCACCTCCACGGTCAGTACGCAGGTCTCGGGCACCACGAGCGCGACCTTCAGCGAGCTGAGTCTCCCGAGCTCGAGCGCGTCGGGCAGCGCGTCGGCCTCGGTGTCGGCGAGCTCGTCCTCGCCGGTCGCGCAACAGCAGCAGAGTTCGAGTGCGCCGCAGCAGCAACAGAGTTCGAGTGCTCCCGCGCAGAAGACGACCCCGCCGACTCACACTCCCACGCCTACGCATTCGACGACCCCGCCGCATTCGGCGACTCCTTCGCCGCCTGCGTCCACCAGTTCGTCTCCGGCGGCGAGTGCGACACCCAGCTCTTCATCTTCTTAAAGCATTTCCGGATTTCCGGGGTTACGCCTCAACGGCGTCTTTCACTCGAACTGATGAGACGTCACCCCGGGTCCGGTCACTCGTGCGGGTGATTGCCGGTTAATACGGACGCGTATGTTCTTGACCCCGGCCTAGCGTCGGTCGGGTGAACGCTGACACTACTGGTAGAGGGCGTGCCGTCCTCGGCGGCGTGCTCGGCGGGACCGCGGGCGACGGGTGGGGTCGGGCCGCCGCGTACGACGCCTACGCGGACGGGCTGCACACCTACGGGCTGTGGTACCTGCGGGACCACGACGCGGCGGCGGACGCCGTCTACTGCGCCTTCGTGGCGGCCGACCGCAACCACACCACCCTCCAACAGCCCGAGCAGATCCAGCCGTGGCTCTACGCGCTGCTGCGCCGGGAGTGCCGGCTGCGCGCGGCCGAGCCGGACTCGCCGACGCCGGCCTCCGGGCGGCTGCGGCCGAAGGCCGACGGGCTCGGCGACTCCGGGGTCGGCGCCTCGCTGCTCCAGCTCGAGGGCAACCTGCGGCGGGCCGAATTCCACTCGCTGGCGTGGCCGGACGCCGAGGGGCTGGCGCCGGCGCACCGCGAGGTGCTGGAGCTCACCATCCGGCACGGGCTCGACAGCCGCGGGCTGGCGCTCGTCCTGGGGCTGCGCGAGGGGGCGGCGGGACTCGCGTCCACCCGCGGATTCGGGCTGCTGGCCGACGCCTGGCGGGAACTCGAACGTTCACTCGCCGCGGCGGCGGTGGCCGGCTCAGGGCGGGACAACTGCGCCCAACTGGCCGAGCTCACCTTCGGCTGGAGCGGGAGGCTCAACGCGACGCTGCGGGCGCCGTTGACCGAGCACGTGGACCGCTGCTCGCGCTGCCAGCACTACCTGCACACGGTGATCGGCACCCCGTCCGCGCCGACCATCCTGCCCTTCGTCGCGGCGCCGCGTGCGCTGCGCGACATGCTGCTCGGCGAGCTGTCGGACACCGACGCGGCCGCGGCGGCGGGCGTGGACCTGGTCGCGCTGGGACGGCGCTGCGGCTCCTTCGGCCCCGAGGGCTTTCCGGCCCGGGTCGATCTCTCCTACCACTCCGCGACGGCCGCCGGGGGGACGGCCGCCGCGGGGACAGGCGCTGCGGGGACGGGCGCAGGGTCGGTGCGCCCGCCTCGACGGCGGCAGGCGTCGGCACGTCCGCACCGGGCTCCGCGTGTGAGCCCGGCGGCGGACGTGCCGACGAAGGGCGCGGGCGACGCGCGTCGTCCCCAGCCTGTGGACGACGCGGCACGATCGGGCGGGCAGCAGGAGGCGGCGCAGACCAGGGCCAGGGTCGAGGCTGCGTCCCGGCCGGGCTCGCAGCCCCAGCAGCAGCCCCTGCCCCAAGCGCAGTCTCAGCCCCAGTCCCAGCCGCAGCCGTTTCCGGAGCCTCGGCCGACCTCGTCGCTCACGCCCATGCCCGGCACCCGCTCGACGCCGCGGCCCCCGGACGCCGAGGACCTGTTCCGGGCCAGCGGCAGCTGGGCCGAGCGGGTGCTGCCGCCGCGTGGCGGCCTGGGGCAGCGGTCCGAGGAGACCGGGCTGTGGCGTCCCGAACCCCCGGCCGTGGAGCGCGCGGCCGGGTTCGTCCAGACCGCCTCGGGCCGCTTCGCCACCCGGCTGCCGCTGCTGCCGCCGCTGAACCCGTCGAGACCGTCGAACCCGCAGAACCCCGCGAACCCGACGGCTCCGACGCCTCCGACGGCAGCGCCCGACGCCACCGGCGTCGACGCGGCGGCGACCGCGTCCGAGCCGGCCAAGGCCCGCCGCGCCCACCCCGGCGCGAACCGGCTGCCGCGTTACGCCAGGAACGGCGGCGGGTCCGCCGGGGCGCGGGCGCGGCACAAGGCGAGGCCGATGCGCCAGGCGGTCGTCTCGGCCATGGCACTGGGCGCGATCGGCGCGGTGGCGGCCGCCGCGGCCGCGCTGCTCGGCGCCGGCGGCGATCCGCACACGAACGCCGCGGCCCTGGACAACACCCAGCCCAACGAGGTCGTCGGCGGCGTCGGTACGCCCTCCGCGGCCGGGAGCGCGAGCCGCAGCGCCCTGTCGGTCACCGTGGCCACGAACGGCGGCGGCGCGGACCGCTCCGCCGGGCTCGGGCTGCCCGGCTCGCCGCTCGGCACCGGGTCCTCGCCGGCCGGTGCGGCCTCGCCCACCGCGGCGGCCGCGGGCGGCTTCTACGTGTCCGTGAACGAGCGCGACGGCGACCCGTACAGCGTGCAGATCCTGCTGCGCAACGCCGGGACCGCGCCGCTCGACTGGTCCGCCGCGCCGAGCGTGTCCTGGCTGACGCTCAGTCAGCGCTCCGGCACCCTCGCGCCCGGGCAGAGCCTGTCGGTCACCGCCACGGCCACCTCGGCCGCGCCCAGCGGGCAGTGGACCGCGCAGATCACCTTCCAGCCCGGCGGGATCGTCGTCACCGTGCACGGCGGCGTCGCGGCCGCGTCCTCGAGTACGCCGACGGTCGTGCCCAGCGGGGCCTCCTCGTCGAGCACGTCGGGTACGTCGGGCGCGTCCAGCTCGCCGAGTACAAGTGCGAGCGCGAGCGCGAGTGCCAGTGCGAGCCCCAGCGCCGGCGCCACGACGGCGCCCACCGGCTCCGCGTCCACGTCCTCGGGCACCTCGGCCGCGCCCGCGTCCGCCTCCGCCAGCGCGGCGACCTCGGCGTCCTCAGCCTCGGCTTCGGCCTCGGCCGGTTCCCCGAGCGCGTCGGCCCCGGTCCATCACCCTCGTCACTCCAGGACGCGGTAGAGCACGAAGGTGTCGGCCGCGGCCACCTGCTGGGCCGGGAAGCCGGCCGGCAGGGTCTCGTCGGACAGCAGCAGGACCCAGGTCACGTGGTACCGGGAGATCAGGGCCGTGCGTGCGGCCGCGGTCGTGTTCGGGCTCAGCAGCGCCTTCATGGCCGACGCGCGGACCTCGTCCTGCGACTCGGTGATCTCGGGCAGGTACCACGGGCTCGAGACGTTGTACGCGCCGTGCGCGGCGACCTCGGACTGGGCCAGCGGAATGTCCGCGAGCACCACGTCGGACGGCTTGAGGTAGCCGTCCAGCCAGGCCGCGTGCGGCAGCTGCTCGAGTCCGGCGTGCTGGCCTATCACCTTGACCGCCTCGTTGCGCACCGCCGTCGGCATCGCGGCCAGGAGTATCCCGGTCTGCGCCCACAGTCCCATCGCCGTCGCCAGGGCCACCGGCGCCATCCAGGCCGTCCGGACGCGGCCGCGCGGCAGCTCGGCGACGTGGATGGCCACGGCCGCCTGCGCGGTGAACATGACCATCGGCCAGCTGCGGCCGAAGGACCAGTGGCCGCTGAGCCAGCCCAGCACCACGACCGCGGCGACGCCGGCGAACATCAGCACCAGCGGGTCGGTCCGGTTGCGCCGCAGCCGCAGCGCGAGCGCCAGCAGGCCGGGGGTGGCGTACAGGTACCAGGTGTCGATGTGCGTGTAGAGCACGTGGTGGATCGGGTCGAGCAGGTGCAGCTGACCGCCGCCGACGCTCCACAGGTGGTAGTACGGCCAGATCGCGATCACCACCGCGCACACCGCGAGGGCGAGCGCCACGCCCCGCAGCGCGGCGCGCTCACGCAGCTCGCGGTGCCGGGAGACGAGGATCGCGGCGCAGCCGACCGTGGCGCTGATGCCGGTGAACTGGTGCACCAGCAGCAGCACGCCGAGCAGCGCGCCGAGGCCCGCGAGCCGGCGCGGCCGCAGCGTGCCCTTGTTCAGCCCGGCCCACAGGTGCAGTGCCAGCGCGGTGCCGATCGTGCTCGGATACGCCGCGCAGTCGCAGAACGAGTCCAGCGACAGGTAGCCGCTGAAGGTGATGGCGGTCGTGCCCCACCACAGCAGCATGCCGATCAGCGCCAACGGCGGCGCCCACCGCGCCTGGCTCAGGGTTCGAATGAACCGGTAGAGCCCGGACATCAGCAGCAGGCCGTTGGCGAGCATGGCGAAGCGGTACAGCGCGATCGGGCCGAGCCCGAACGGCTTGCCCAGCAACGCCAGCAGGACCGTGTAGGGGCTGTAGTAGGCGCTTCCGCCGCCCATCTGCACCACCGGGTTGCCCGGGTGCAGCGGGTTCGCGAGCAGCCGCCGCAGTACGGCGATGTGCAGTGTCAGGTCGTCGCCCCACGGCATCGGCCGCATCACGGCCAGCAGCAGGCCGGTCAGCAGCGCGCAGCCGATCACGTAGGGACGTTCCCGCTGGACGAAACCCGAGACCCGAGCTGTTATTCGAGGCCTGGGATCGGTGTCGGCGGGCGGTACCGGGGGCTGGGTGGCGGTCGACGTCGAAGAGACGGTGGTGGTCACTAGGGCGTACCCATCGGTGCGTCGGCTGCGGCCGTCTCCGGGCAGCACGACGGCAGCGGGCGCGCGGCCTCCCGGAGGCGTTCTGGATTGGGGCAGCCTACTACCGGCACCTGGGTCGCGATGCTCGGGTTCTGTATCGACCTCGTTACCGATCCCACCGGTCTCCGGCATGTCGCGCTCCCCTCCGGCCTCAGGCCTCGGGGTCCGCCGGGTGCACGGCCAGCGGCCGCGGCCGGGCGGCCAGGTACGCCTCGCACAGCTCGGCCAGCTGGTCGTAGGCCGGCTGCCCCATCAGCTCCACCAGTTCGGGCCGGTAGGAGAGATAGACCGGTTCGAACGCGGTGTGCGCCTCGGTGTTCCCGGTGCACCACCAGTTCAGGTCGTGGCCGCCCGGGCCCCAGCCGCGCCGGTCGTACTCGCCGATGCTGATCTGCAGCACCCGGGTCTCGTCCGGCCGCTCGATCCAGTCGTAGGTGCGCCGGATCGGCAGCTGCCAGCACACGTCCGGCTTGGTCTCCAGCGGGTGGCGCCCCTCGCGCAGGGCCTGGGCGTGCAGCGCGCAGCCGGCGCCGCCGGGGAAGCCCGGCCGGTTCAGGAAGATGCAGGCGCCGTCCACGACCCGGGTCTGGCGCTCGCCGTCGTCGTCGGTCTCGACCACCGCGAGCCGCCCGCCGCGGCGCACCCCCTGGGCGTGGAACTGCCAGGTCTCCGAGGTCAGCTGCTTGGCCGCCTCCTTCACCCGCTTCTCGTCGTCGGTGTCGGAGAAGTGCGCGCCGAGGGTGCAGCAGCCGTCGTCGGCACGGCCGGGCCGGATGCCCTGGCACCCGGACCCCCAGACGCACTGCCAGCGGGAGCACAGCCAGGTCAGATCGCAGTGATAGATCTGCTCGGAGTTGTCCGGGTCGGGAAACTCCACCCAGGCGCGGGGAAAATCGAGGGCTACTTCAGGCACAGCCCTAGAGCATAGGGGGCCTTGCGGCCAAAGGACCCCAAACCTCCGCGCGCGCCGGGTATACGCCACTGGTCGGCGGCCGTGGACCCGGCGGGTCGCGGCCCGGTGCACTAGTTTCGTGAGCATGCGATTGGGAGTGCTGGACGTCGGCTCTAACACCGTGCATCTGCTCGTCGTGGATGCCCATCAGGGTGCCCGCCCGCTGTCCGCGTCGTCACACAAGACCGAACTGCACCTGGTCGACCTGATCGACCAGGACAACCGGATCGTGGACGAGGGCCGCGAGCGTCTCGAGGCCTTCGTGCTCGAGGCGCTGCGCATCGCCGAGGACAAGGGCGTGCAGGAGCTGATCGCGTTCGCCACCTCGGCCGTGCGCGACGCGGAGAACGGCGAGGAGGTGCTGGCCGGCATCCGGGCTCGCACCGGGGTGGAGCTGAAGGTGCTGCCCGGACAGGCCGAGGCGCAGCTGACCTTCCTGGCGGTGCGCCGCTGGTTCGGCTGGTCGGCCGGGCGGCTGCTGGTGCTCGACATCGGCGGCGGCTCGCTGGAGATGGCCTCCGGCTTCGACGAGATGCCCGAGGTCGCCCGTTCGCTGCCGTTCGGCGCGGCCCGGCTGACCAAGGAGTGGTTCCTCACCGACCCGCCGGACGAGACCGCGGTGCGGGCGCTGCGGCGGCACGTGCGCGCCGAGATCGGCAAGGTGGTCGGCGACCTGGTGCGCTACGGCCGGCCGGACCGGGTCTGCGCGTCCTCCAAGACCTTCAAGCAGCTGGCCAGGATCGCCGGGGCGGCGCCGAGCACCGAGGGCCTCTACGTGCCGCGGCGGCTGTTCCGGGCGGACCTGTCCGAGTGGATCGGCAAACTGGCCCGGATGTCGAGCGCCGAGCGCTCCCAGCTGCCCGGAGTCTCGGTCGGCCGGGCCAAGCAGCTGCTGGCCGGGGCGATCGTGGCCGAGGCGGCGATCGACCTGTTCGAGTCCGAGGTGGCGGACATCTCGCCGTGGGCGCTGCGCGAGGGGATCATCCTGCGCCGGCTCGACGGGCTGCCGGAGGAGTGGATCTGACCGGGCGGATGTGATCTTGGACACGGCTCGGACGTCGGAGCGCACCTGAGCTACGCTCAGAGCGTGACATGGGCAGTGAGCGGCAGCGGCGCGGTGGAGCAGGTGTCCATGCCCAAGGTTGCGCTCTCCACCATCTCGGTCTACCCGGAGAACACCGCCACCGGCTTCGCCACCGCACAGCGGCTGGGCTACGACGGGGTCGAGGTCATGGTCACGAACGACCCGGTGAGCCAGTCCATCGACTCGCTGCGGCGGCTGCGCGACGGACTCGGAGTGCCGATCCTGGCCGTGCACGCGCCCTGTCTGTTCTGGCTCAACCTGCAGCGGGTCTGGGGTACCGACCCGTGGGGCAAGCTGGTCAAGGCCCGGATGGTGGCCGAGGAGCTCGGCGCCTCCACCGTGGTGGTGCACCCGCCCTTCGTCTGGCAGGGCAAGTACGCGAACGAGTTCGTCACCGGACTCAAGCGGATGCAGACCGAGACCGGCATCAGGTTCGCCGTGGAGAACATGTACCCGTGGCGGGCGAGCGCGCCGCTGGTGGGCGAGCGGCGGGTGGAGGCCTACTCCCCGGGCTGGGACCCGACCGAGGAGGACTACCCGCACTTCACCCTGGACCTGTCGCACTCGGCCACCTCGCGGGTGGACACGATGGGCATGCTGGGGCGGATGGGTTCGCGCCTGGCGCACCTGCACCTGGCCGACGGTTCGGGCTCGAACGCGGACGAGCACCTGGTGCCGGGCCGCGGGCGCCAGCCCTGCTCCGCGGTGCTCGGCCTGTTGGGGCGCAACGGTTTCGACGGCAACATCGTGCTCGAAGTCAACACCCGCAGAGCGGTGGACCAGGAGGCCAGGGACGCCGACCTGCGCGAGGCCCTGGTGTACGCGCGCCGGCACCTGGTGCTCGGCGGGGTGGGCGACGGGCGCGAAGCGAAGCAGATCACTGTTTAGGGCAGGCCGTAGCCGGACGGCCGCGCACGGCCGCCGGGACGAGGACGAACGGGAGCGGTACATGGGTCAGCGGATCGCCGTGCTCGGCACCGGGAAGATGGGCGAGGCCCTGGTCTCCGGCGTGCTCCGGGCGGGCAAGCCGGTGGACGAGGTGCTGGTGACCACGCGCCGGGCCGAGCGGGCGGCGGAGCTCACCGCGCGCTACGGGGTGGCCGCGGTGTCCAACCGCGAGGCGGCGAAGGAGGCCGACACGCTGATCCTCACGGCCAAGCCGCAGGACATGGGCGCGCTGCTGGCGGAGCTGGCCGGGCACGTCCCGGCCGACCGGCTGGTGATCTCCGGCGCGGCCGGGATCACCACCGGGTTCGTCTCGCAGCACCTCGGGGTCGAGGGCGCGGCCGTGGTGCGGGTGATGACCAACACGCCGGTGCTGGTGGACGAGGCGATGTCGGCGATCTCCGCGGGCCCGCACGCCGGCGAGGAGCACCTGGCGCGCACCGAGGAGATCTTCCGGCTGGTCGGCAAGACGATCCGGGTGCCCGAGGCGCAGCAGGACGCGGTCACCGCACTCTCCGGCTCGGGACCGGCGTACTTCTACTTCCTGGTCGAGGCGATGGTGGACGCGGGCATCCTGCTCGGCCTGCCCCGGGCCACCGCGCACGAGCTGATCGTGCAGTCGGCCGTGGGCGCGGGCGTGATGCTGCGCGACTCCGGCGAGCACCCGGTGAAGCTGCGCGAGGCGGTGACCTCGCCCGCGGGCACCACGATCGCGGCGATCCGCGAGCTCGAGCGGCACGGAGTGCGCGCGGCCCTGCTCGAGGCGCTCGAGGCGGCGCGCAACCGCTCGCAGGAGCTGGCCTCCGGCAGCTGAGGGCCTCGTGCGGGGCCCGGTGGCCTGGCCCCGCGAAGGTCAATATGAACCAGGGATCACATTTGGATGAAGCCTCTTCCGCCTGGTAGCCCAACGTGCGTACGCTGACGCGACCGGCGAGCAAGGAGGCACGAAGGTGGCGAAGACGGAGGCATCGGCGTCGACGCCGAGCGCGGGGGCGATCGCCCCGGTGCTGCGGCGCGCCCGAGTGGCCGGGTTCGTGGCCTTCGGGGCCCAGGGGTTCGCGTTCTCGCTGCTCACCAGCGAGGTCGCCAACATCCAGAGCAGGCTCGGGATCGACGACGGGACGCTCTCGATCCTGCTCGCCGTGGTCCCGGTGATCGCCGGGGTCGGCTCGGTCACCGCCGGGTTCCTGGTCGGGCGCTACAGCTCCTCCACGGTGCTGCGGGTGGCCCAGGTGCTGGTGCCGTTTTCCATACTGCTGGCCGGCTACGCCTCCTCGTTCGGCGTCATGCTGCCGGTGCTCGCACTGTTCGGACTGACCGTCGGCGCGGTGGACGCGACCACCAACATGCAGGCGGTGGCGCTGCAGAAGCGCTACGGCCGCTCGATCATCCTGTCCTTCCACGGCTGCTGGGCGCTCGGCGCGTTCGTCGGCTCGGCCGCCGCCTCGCTCACCGCGCGCTTCGACGGCAAGGTCTACAGCAACCTGTATCTGGCCTCGACCATCCTGGTGGTGCCGGTGCTGCTGGCCTTCGGGCCCCGGCTGCTGCGCGGCATCGGCGACGAGACGCTCACCGCCGAGGCCAAGACGATCAAGATCCCGTGGAAGCCGATGGGCGCGATCTGCGTCGTCATCGCACTGGCCTACCTGGGCGACTCCACCGTCTCGAGCGCGGGCGGGGTGTACATGGAGAAGGAGCTGATGGCGCACGGCTGGCAGTACACCGCCGTCTACGCCGTCTACTCGGTGCCGCTGATGATCGGCCGCTTCTCCGGTGACAAGCTCACCGACCGCTTCGGCGGGGTGCTGATCGCCCGGATCGCCGCGGTCTGCGCGGTGCTCGGCTTCCTGCTGGTGTGCGTGGCGCCGGACGCCTGGGTGGCGCTGGGCGGATTCGCCGTGGTGGGCCTCGGCATCTCGGTCATGGCCCCGCTCACCTTCGCCGCGGCCGGCCGGCTCGACCCGCACGAGACCGGGATCGCGGTGGCCCGGCTGAACGTCTTCAACTACGTCGGCTTCCTGCTCGGCGCCCCGCTGCTGACCAGCCTCTGGCAGGCCGGACTGCCCTACCGCCCGGGCTGGTTGATCCCGGCGGTTCTCGCGGTACTGATGTTCGTGTTCGCCTACGGCTTCGACACGCGGCGCACGGTGGCGTAGCCCACAGTCCGGCTTCCCCGGTCATCCCGCCGCGCCGCGCGCGCGGCGGCTACAGTCGGAAGCATGGACACCGTGGACCGCCCCGACCTGGTCCGGCACCTTGTGCACAGCCGGATCGCGGGCGAGGTGGCCACGCCGCGGGAGAACAACCTGCTGCACTACCGCCTGATGGCCGACCGCGATCCGCACTACCTGCTCGGGCTCGACCCCTCGCCCGGCTGGAGCGCCGAGTCCGTACTCGAGCTGATGGTCCGCCGGGTGGGCGTGGGCGCAGACCCGCGCCGCCGCTTCGGCGTGGACACCATCGACCCGGAACTGGTGGCGGACGCGCTCGAGCGCTACGCCGACCGGCTGGCCGGCGCGGCGCTGCGGCGCGAGACCGTGCTGCTGGCCACCGGGCACCCGGCCAGCCTGGCACGGGCCTACCAGAGCTTCGCCGACGCGCTGCGCGGCTACGGCTGCCGGATCCTGTGCGCGGGCGCCGGCTGGTCCTACGAGGCCCCTGGACGCTACGGCCCGCGGCGGCTGACCGTCGGCTACACCGGCGACGTGGCCGCGCTCGAGGACGCCGAGGGCCCGGTGCACAGCCACTCCCCGCGCCCGATCCGGGCCACCTTCGCGGCCCTGGCCGAGGCTGGGCACTGCCTGCCGGACCTGGTCATCGCGGACCACGGCTGGTGCGGCGGGGCGGCGCAGGCGGGCGCCGACGCGGTCGGGTTCGCCGACTGCAACGACCCGGCGCTGTTCGTGGGCGAGGCCGAGGGCGTGGTCCGGGTGGCGGTGCCGCTGGACGACGGACTCGCCCCCGAGCTCTACGACCCGCTGGCCGACTATGTGCTCGCCCGGGTGGCCCGCGCCGTACGCGTCGTCACAGGATCCTGACCAACCAGACGCCCACGAAGGGTGCTGAGATCGGCTCCGGCAACACCGATTCGCCGGTAGTGCAACGGTTTCACCTGATTGCCGCTCTGCCGAAAACCTCCCTTTTTCTGCCTAAGGCCTCCCCTTCCACACCTGACCCAACTACGCTTAGGAACGACGCGCACACGTGGGGGTCACCGCCCTCCGGTGCGGATTGCGCAAGTTCTGCGATGCCTACGACGACAGCCACGAATGTGGAGCCCCTATGACCGATTCAGACACAGCACGCACCAACCGGCCGATCCTCGGCGGCGACATCGACCTGAGCGACATGGCCTTCCTCACGGTGGCCGAGGTGGCCGGGGTGATGCGGGTCTCGAAGATGACGGTCTACCGGATGGTCCACTCCGGCGAACTCCCCGCGGTGCGAGTGGGCCGATCCTTCCGAGTGCCGGCCAAGGCGGTGCGGGAGTACCTCTCGGCCGCCTACGTCGAGACCTCCTGAGCGGTTCGGAAGGAAGCTCCCTCGAGCTCTCTCCCCTCTTTCTGACCTCTTCCTGAGCTCTCGCTTTCCCAGCAGTGGCTGCGGACGGGTACCCTGGTCTCCCTGTTCCATGTCCGCAGCACCTGCTGCTCGAAGTTAAGAAGTGAGCGAGGGACCCCCGTGGGCTCTGTCATCAAGAAGCGCCGCAAGCGTATGGCCAAGAAGAAGCACCGCAAGCTGCTGAAGAAGACGCGCATCCAGCGTCGCAACAAGAAGTAGCCCGGCGCTCGGCGCACGATGACGGCCGCACGCACACTGCTGGTGACCGGAGCCGCCCGGCGGCTCGGCACTGCGGTGCTGCGCGACCTCGCCGCCCGTGACGGCGCGAACCGCATCCTCGCGGTGGACCTGGTCGACCCTCCCTCCGAGCTTCGGGTGGACGGGGTCGAGCACGTCCACGTGGACCTGCGCGCCCCGGCCATCGCCACCCTGATCGCCAAGGCCCGGCCGGAGACCGTGTTGCACCTCGACGTGCTCGCCGCGCCAGGCCTGGCCGGCGGGCGTACGGCGATGAAGGAACGCAACGTCATCGGCACCATGCAGCTGCTCGCCGCGTGCCAGCGGGCGCCGTCGGTGCGTCGGCTCGTGGTCACCTCCTCGGCCGCGGTCTACGGCTGCGCCCCGAGGGACCCGGCCCACTTCAGCGAGGACACCCAGCCGCACCGCCCGCCGCGCGCGGGCTTCGGCAAGGACTGTGTCGAGGTCGAGGAGTACGTGCGCGGTTTCGCCCGGCGCCGTCCGGACGTGTCCGTGACGGTGCTGCGCTTCGCCGAGCTGCTCGGCCCCGGGGTGACCGGGCCGATGGCCGACTACCTGGCACTGCCGGTCCTGCCGGCCGTGGCCGGGTTCGACCCCAGGCTGCAGTTCCTGCACATCGACGACGCGGTACGGGCACTGCGGGTGGCCGCCGACGGCTCCCATCCGGGCGTCTACAACGTGGCGGGCGCGGGATCGCTCACGCTCTCCCAGCTCGCCCGCCGACTCGGCCGGCCCACCGTGCCCGTGCCGCGCTTCGCCGCGCCCTGGCTCGGCCGGGGGCTGCGCTCGCTCGGGGTGGCCGATCTGACCGCCGAGCAGTTCGAGCTGCTCACCTTCGGCCGGGTGCTCGACCTCGCCCGGATGGCCGAGCACCTCAGGTTCCGCCCGGCCCGCTCCTCGGCCGAGGCGGCGGCCGACCATGCCCGCGCGGCCGAGATCAGCCCCTTGATCGACCCGGACCGGGTACGCTCGGCGGAGCGCGGGCTCAGGGAGCTGCTCGACCGGTACGCGGCGACCGCGCGGGAAGCCGGAGGCGGCCATGGCCCGGGTGCAGCGCGCTGAGGTCGACGGTGTCTGACACACCCGAGTGGGAACGCCGCGCGGCGCGCGGCCTGGCCTTCCTGCGCCGCCGGATCACCGGTGAGTACGAGGTCGACGAGTTCGGCTTCGACGAGGACCTCACCCACCACGTGCTGCTCAACCTGGTGCGCCCGCTCTACGAACGCTACTTCCGGGTCGAGGCCCGGGGCCTGGAGCGGGTGCCGGCCGAGGGCGGCGCCCTGATCGTGGCCAACCACTCCGGCACGCTGCCGCTCGACGCGCTGATGACCCAGGTCGCCCTGTGGGACCACCATCCGGCCGGGCGGCACCTGCGCATGCTCGCCGCCGACGTCGTGTTCACCATGCCCTACGTCGGCGAGTACGCCCGCAAGGCCGGGCACACCCTGGCCTGCAACCCGGACGCGCAGCAGCTGCTCGCGCAGGGGGAGGTGGTCGG
Organism: Actinospica durhamensis; assembly: GCF_018139695.1. Taxonomy (GTDB): domain Bacteria; phylum Actinomycetota; class Actinomycetes; order Streptomycetales; family Catenulisporaceae; genus Actinospica; species Actinospica durhamensis. Next base: position 25,430 of record NZ_JAGSOG010000009.1, read on the forward strand.
GGTGTGGCCGGAGGGCTTCAAGGGCATCGGCAAGCCCTTCGCCGAGCGCTACCGGCTCCAGCGCTTCGGCCGCGGCGGCTTCGTCTCCGCCGCGCTGCGCACCGGCACGCCGATCATCCCGACCGCGATCGTGGGCGCCGAGGAGATCTATCCCAAGATCGGCGACCTCAAGCCGCTGGCCCGGCTGCTGAACCTGCCCTACTTCCCGCTCACCCCGACCTTCCCCTGGTTCGGGCCGCTCGGCCTGGTCCCGCTGCCGTCCAAGTGGTACATCGTGTTCGGCGAGCCGATCGACACCTCCGGCTACGACCCGGCCGCGGCCGAGGACCCGATGCTGGTGTTCAACCTCACCGACCAGGTGCGCGAGACCATCCAGGACACCCTCTACCGGGTGCTGCTGCAGCGCCGGTCCGTGTTCTTCTAAGCCTTCTTCCGGACCCGGGTGGACCGGGTGTGGACCGGGTGCGACCGAACCGGTGTGGTGGAGCATCATCCGGGTGTGAGATTACTGTCGAGCCCGACTGCGGAGCTGTCGGCCGTGGACACCGAGGACTTCCAGGCCTTCGTGCTCATGCGGGGAACGCATCTCTATCGGACCGCCTGTCTGCTCACAGGCGGTGACAAGCACCTGGCCGAGGATCTCGTGCAGGAGACCCTCGGCCGCATGTTCGCCAAGTGGGGCAAGCGCGACCGGATCCAGAATCCGGCCGGGTACGCGCAGACCGTGCTGGTGAACACCTTCATCGCCAATCGGCGCAGGAAGTCGAACGCCGAGCGCCCCACGGCCGAGTTCCACGAACTCGCGGCCCGCGGCACAGACCAGGACCTGCGGCTGACCCTGTTGGCCGCGCTCGCCCGGCTCGACACGCGCGACCGCGCCGTGTTGGTGCTGCGGTACTGGGAGGACCAGAGCGTGGAGGAGACCGCCAGGCTGCTCGGCCTGTCCATATCCGCGGTCAAGTCCCGTTCGCTGCGGGCGCTGGCCCGGCTGCGCGAGCAGCTCGGCCCCGACTTCCTCGCCAGCCCAGAGAGCTGAGGTGTCCATGTCCATCCCCAATGAGGAAGAGGGCTTCGCGGCCGCGCTGCACCAGACCGCGGCCACGATGCCGGTACCGAACCCGGAGTTCCTGTACGAGGGCGCGGTGCGCCGCGGCCGCACCATCCGGCGCCGCCGCCAGGTCGGCGCGGGCGCGGGCGCGGCCTTCGCGCTGTGCGCCGCGGTGACGCTGGCCTTCACCCTGCCCGGCTTCGACTCCGGCGGCCGGGCCCTGTCCGTGGCCGCCACGGTGAGTCCGTCGACCGGGCCGAGCGAGGCGGTGACGGCGGCGGCGAGCCCCGTCCCGTCGATGGCGACGGCCTCGGCGCAGCCGGGCAGCCCGAGCCCGTCGACGGTCGCGAGCGGCAGCGCGTCCGCGAGCGCGTCGGCGAGCCCGTCGGTGAATCCGAGCACGACCGGTGCCGCCGGAGCCACCGGCGTGACCGCGGCGCAGCTGCTCCAGGACTTCGAAGGCATGCTGCCGTCCGGCGCGGTCGTGCTCCAACGCGGCGGCGACGGCGGCCCGAGTGCCACCACGCCGGCGAAGGACCTGGTCAGCGGGCTGTGGGACACGCAGATCGAGGTGACGCTGCAGAGCCCGGGTAACGGCAGCTACGTCATCTTCAGCCTGTACGACGGGGCCTGGGCGCACTCCTGCGCCACGGCCGAGAACCGGACGGGGGTGAGCGGCTCGTGCACCACCACGTCGGTGGCGGGCGGCTCGCTCTACACCATGACGCAGTCGGGCACCTCGGGCATGAACCCGGGCGTGTGGTACGTCTGGCTCAGCCCGAGCGGGTACTGCACGGAACTGTCGATCTCGGACAAGTCCACGGCCGACTTCCAGCTGACGCTCACTCAGGTCGAGGGCATCCTCACGGCCTCGACCTGGGGTCCGCTGGCCCCGCGACTGGCCGGCTGAACGCCGGGCCGGCCGAGGCCGGTCCCCACCACACGGGCCCCGACGCCGCGGCGTCGGGGCCCGTTCGCGTGCTGCCGATCGGCGGCTACTGCCCGGCCGTCGGGCTCGAGCTGTCGTCGCCTATCCCCAGATCGATCGCGGGCAGGCCGAGCAGACCGGGGACGGTCACTCCTATCGTCGGCAGCGGCAGCGGGACGCTGACCCCTATGGTCGAGCCCGCACTCGCCGAGGCCGAGGCCGCCGCGCTGCCCGAGGACTGCGCCGCCGCGCTGCCGCTGGCCTGCGGGGCGGGCGTGCCGCTCGCGGTCGCGCTCGCGTCCGGGCCGGCCGCACCCGTCGTGGCCGTGTCCTGACTCCCGGCCGGGCCGCCCGCGCCGGCCCCGCCGGTCTGCGCGCCGGCGCCCGGGCCCTGGGCGTTGTGCCCGGCCTGGGCCGCCTGCTGCGCCGCGGCCTGCTGCAGCTGCCGGTTGAGCCGGTCCATCAGAGCCACGATCTGCGGGGGCTGCGACTGCAGGAACGGCGGCAGCCGCCAGCTGAGGTCGGCCACCCGCTGACGCTCGGTCAGCAGGAAGTCGGCCAGGGCGTGCAGGGCCGTCTGGTCGCCGTCCGCGCGCACCTGCCCGATCAGCAGGTTGCCGCCGTTGGCGATCATGGTGCGCAGCTCGTTGACCGTCTGCTGCAGGTACGCCTGGGTGGGCGAGCCGGCCAGGTCCACGTCCGGGCGCTGGAGCAGCGAGTCGATCTCGCCGAGCCGGATGTCGGCCAGGCGCAGATAGTCGCGCCCCTGGTCGGTGGGCGAGCCGGAGAGCGAGAGCTGCAGCGACTCGAAGATCTTCTTGGCGTTGTACAGCGGGTCGCCGGGTTCCGCGCCGGCCGAGGCGATCGCGATGCCGCCGACCGAGCCGGTGGCCACCGCCACCCCGACCCCGGCCGCGAGCAGCCGCCGCCGCCAGGCCGAGGAGAGGCTGCCGAAGCCGGGCCTGGTACGTCCCTCGCCCGAGCCGTGTCTGGCTCCGGACCGCCCGCCGCGCCCGCGTTGCGCCGGCACCGTGGCCGGGCGTGCGCCGGCCACCTCGGGCGCGAGCGCCACCAGCCGGGCGCGCAGCTCGGCCCGGAACTCGGCGCCCGGCTCGGGCAGTGCCCGGCCCGCCTGACCCAGTCGCTCGGCCAACGCCACCATCAGCGTGCCCTCGCCGCCGCCCTCGCCGCTGCCCGCGTGATGCCCGGCGCGGGTTCGGGGGCTCGGCCCGCCGCCCGCCGAGCCGGCGAGCGAAGCCGCGAACTCCTCCGCCGCCTGCCGCTCGTTCATCGCGCCTGCCACCTCCTCCACTGCTCCGGATCGGTCCCGGGCTCCGGCCCCGCCCGGCCGTCACCGCGTTCGACGCGTGCCGGGCGGGAATGGTTGTGCCCGGCTCGCCCGCCACCAGTCCCAGGCCGGTCCTTTTCACTCGTTCGAGTGGATCTCGGGATTTCGGCCTGAGCGCGGGGGCGCGTCGTCCTGAGCAACGACGGCGGAGGGTCCTGAGTTACGGACGGCACCCCCACACGGGCGTGCCGTACCACGCCGTCCAGACCGGTCGGCCTCGTCAGGGGGTGGATACGTAGGCGTATCCGACCGGGTCTGCCGCTCACCGCAGGTCCGCCGGGAGCAGCCGGGCCAGGGTACGGATGGCACGGTACTGCAGGGTCTTGATCGCGCCGTCGTTCTTGCCCATGATCTGCGCGGTCTCGGCCACCGAGAGCCCGTGCAGGAAGCGCAGCGTGACGCACTCCTGCTGCTGGCTGTTGAGCTGTTTGACCGCGTCCAACAGGGCCCGGTTGGACAGGTACGCGAGCACCGAGTCCTCCGGGCTGGCCTCGGTCTGGTCCGAGTCGAGCATCTCCCCGGTGGGCACCTCGAGCCGGTGCCGGCTGGACTTGAAGTGGTCCGCCACCAGGTTGCGCGCGATGGTCACGAGCCAGGCCCCGAAGTCACGGCCCTGCCAGGTGAAGGTGGAGATGCGCCGCAGCGCCCGCAGGAAGGTCTCGCTGGTCAGGTCCTCGGCCAGGGCCTTGTTGGACACCCGGTAGTAGACGTACCGGTAGACCGTGTCCACGTAGGCGTCGTAGAGCTGCCCGAAGGCCTCGCCGTCGCCGGACTGGGCCCGCTCGACCAGGGCCAGCATCCGGGCCGACTCCGCGTCGGGGCGCGGCGGCTCCGGCGGCGCGCCGGGCCCGGCCGGGCGCGCGGAGGTGACGGCCTGGCCCGCGCCGCCCGGGCGGGGCGGGATGGGGGCCGCTCCGGCCGTCATCGCGAGCACGGCCGCACGCAGGCCGCTCAGGCCGGTGCGATCGGCGCTGACGTGTCGGTGCACAAGGCTCCAGGTGCTCGGGTGCGCCGACGTTCGAGCACGGCATGCATTCAGCCGCGCGGGTTCCGGTGCGCACTGCCCTCGTGGCCGCACCGCCGCGCCGCGTGGGCTGCGGACGACGGGCGGGTCGTTCCGCTCGTGGTCGCTCGTGGTCGTTCGTCACGTGGACCGCCGCCCGTCGCGGCGATCCGATCACCCATAGTAGGCGGACCGGACCCCGCTGTGTGCGGCTTTGACGACTCTGCTTGACGAGCCGTCAGGACGAGACACGAGGATACCCCTTGGTGACGGCGTCACTACAGCACGTCGCTACGACTTCGCCTTCGCGCGGCGCGCCAAGGCCACCCCGGCCGCCACGGCCCCGGTGGCCGCACCGGTCAGCGCGGCGCCGGGCAGTCCGGCCCGCAGCATCCGCACGCCGGTGCGGTAGTCGGTGATCGGCCAGCCCTCGTACTCGGCCCGGGCGCGCAGCCGGTGGTCCGGGTTCACCGCGTGCGGGTGGCCGACGAGGGTGAGCATCGGCAGGTCGTTGGCCGAGTCCGAGTAGGCGTGGCAGACGGACAGGTCGTAGCCGCGGCGCTCGGCCAGCTCCCGCACCGCGGTCCCCTTGGCCTGGCCGTGCAGTATCTCCCCGACCAGCCTGCCGGTGTAGGTGCCGTCCACCGCCTCGGCCTCGGTGCCCAGCGCGCCGTCGAGGCCCAGGCGGCCGGCGATGATCTCGGCCAGCTCCGTGGGGGCCGCGGTGACCAGCCAGACCGGCTCGCCGCGGCGGCGGTGCAGCTCGGCCAGGGCGCGGGTGCCCGGCCAGATCTTCTCGGCCAGATAGTCGTCGTAGATGTGCCGGCACAGCTCCACCATCTCCTCGACGGTGTGCCCGCGGGCGAAGGACAGCGCCCGCTCCCGGGTGGTGGCGACCTGTTCGGTGCGCTCGCCGCGGATCCGGAAGGTCAGCTGGGAGCAGGCGAACCTGGCTATCTCGCCCGAGCTCAGGAAGCGGCGGGCGGCGAGGCCGCGGGCGAGGTGGAACAGCGACGCGCCGCGTATCAGAGTGTTGTCCAAGTCGAAGAACGCGGCGGCGGTGGGCCGGGGTGCAACGGCCGCGTCGACGGCGCGTTTGTCGGCGGCCGCGCTGGGGGCAGGGCGCACTGTCACCCTCTAGACCCTACCGGCTGCGCGCATCGTGTACGCCTCCGCGAACCGACCGGCCGGGGTCCGGGCGGCAAACGCAGGGAAGGCGGGCGCACCGCCCCGCCTGCGCGGTGAGAGGCTTGGACCCATGCAGACGCGAATCACGCTGATCGGGAAGGCCGGCTGTCACCTGTGCGACACGGCGCGCGAGACCGTGGCCAAGGTGGCCGCCGAGCTCGGGGTGGGCTGGGTCGAGTACGACATCAACGACGACCCGCGGCTGAAGGAGGACTACTGGGACACCATCCCGGTCACCCTGGTCGACGGTCGCGCGCACGACTTCTGGCGGGTGGACGAGAACCGGCTGCGGGCGGCTCTGACGGCCTCGGAGCCGGGTCCGGAAGCTGGCAGCGACCTGTGACTTGGGTCGCACACCGGGCGCGGGAGGGCCGGAGAACCGGTATCGTCGCAGGTGAGATCGGGCGAAGCGGACAATAACCGGCAAATCGCCAAGGTGTCACGATTCGGTCATGAACTTTGTGCGCGCCTTCACAAAGTCCTACGCTGCCTGGTGAGTGCTAAGGCAGTGATAACAACAGATCACTCGGGTCGCCCCATCCGTCCGGGACGCGCCCGCGGGTCGCGAGCTCACCGCCCGGGCACGACAGTCTCAGAGAAGTCCAGCGAGCGCGACCGGGAGCAGCATGGCCAGCATGAGCAGTCCTGGTATGGCCGCCATCCCCGAGGCGACCGTGGCGCGGTTGCCCGTCTACCTGCGTGCGCTGCGGACCCTGCAGGACCGCGGTACCGCCACCGTCTCCTCCGAGGAACTCGCCGCGGTGGCCGGGGTCAACTCGGCCAAGCTGCGCAAGGACCTGTCCTTCCTCGGCTCCTACGGCACCCGCGGCGTCGGTTACGACGTCGAGTACCTGATCTACCAGATCTCCCGCGAGCTCGGCCTGAGCCTGGACTGGCCGGTGGCCATCATCGGCATCGGAAACCTGGGGCACGCGCTGGCCAACTACGGCGGCTTCGTCAGCCGCGGCTTCCGGATAGCTGCTCTGTTCGACGCCGACCCGCGCCTTTCCGGCAACCGCGTGGCCGGGCTGGTCATCCGGCACGTGGACGAGCTCGACGAGGTGATCGCCGACCTCGGTATCTCGATCGCGGTGATCGCCGTGCCGCCGACGAACGCGCAGGCGGTGGCCGACCGGCTGGTGGCCGCCGGGGTCACCTCGATCCTGAACTTCGCCCCGACCGTGGTCACCGTGCCCGAGGGGGTGGACCTGCGCAAGGTGGACCTGTCCGTGGAGCTGCAGATCCTCGCCTTCCACGAGCAGCGCAAATCGGCCGAGGGCAAGGGTGCCAGGGGCGGGCGTACGGTCCGTAGGTCCATGCGGGAGGATCCAGTGAACCCGGATCCGGACCAGGCCCAGGCGCCCGAGCGCCCGGCCGAACCCCCGATCCGGCAGCACCGCTCCGCGCCCGACCTGAATGAGGTGTTGCCGGCATGAGCCTGCTCGTGATCGGAATCTCCCACCGCACCGCACCCGTTCGCCTGCTCGAACAGACCTCGCTGACCGAGGAACTCGTGGTCAAGCTGCTCGGCGACGTCGCAGGCTCCGAACACGTCACCGAGGCGGTGGCCGTGGCCACCTGCAACCGCCTCGAGGTCTACGCCGAGGTGTCCAAGTTCCACGGCGCCCTCGGCGAGATCTCCGAACTGCTCGGCCAGTACACCGGGGTGCCCCGGGACGTGCTGACCGGCCACTTCTACGTGCACTACGACGACCGCGCCGCCTGGCACCTGTTCACCGTCGCCTGCGGCCTCGACTCGATGGTCCTGGGTGAGCCCCAGATCCTCGGCCAGCTGCGCTCCGCGCTCGCCGTGGGCCAGCGGGTGGGCACCGCGGGGCCGGTGCTCAACGAGCTGGTCCAGCAGGCCCTGCGGGTGGGCAAGCGCGCGCACAGCGAGACGGCGCTGGACCGGGCCGGGCAGTCGATCGTGACCGCGGCGCTGGACCTGGCCGCCGCCGACTCCGCCGCGGACCCGGCCCGGGTGGTCGTGGTCGGCGCCGGCTCGATGTCCGCGCTGGCCGCCACCACCCTGCGCCGCCGCTACCCCGAGTCCGCAATCACCGTGGTCAACCGGACGCCCGAGCGCGCCTCCCGGCTGGCCGAGACGATCGGCGCGGTGGCCGCGCCGCTGGCCGAGCTGCCCGCGCACGTCGCCGCGGCCGACCTGCTGCTGTCCTGCACCGGCGCCACCGAGCTGGTGCTGACGGCGGATCAGTTCGCCGCAGCCCGCGGCGGATCCGAGTCACCGGTCACCCTGGTCGACCTGGCCCTGCCGCGCGATCTGGACCCTGCGATAGCCGAGCTGCCCTTCGTGCGCGTGGTGGACCTCGAGCGCATCGCCCAGGACCAGCGCGAGACCGAGGAGCGTCCCGGGCGCGAGAGCGTCGAGGAGGTGTCCCGGATCGTGGAGGCCGAGGTCGAGGCCTACCGCAAGCTGCGTACCGCCAGCGCCGTGGCCCCGACCGTCACCGCGCTGCGCTGCATGGCCGCCGAGGTCGTGGCGGCCGAGCTCGACCGGTTCCACGGGCGCACCGCCGGGCTGGACGAGCGCACTCGCGCCGAGGTCGAGCAGACCGTGCGCCGCGTGGTGGACAAGCTGCTGCACGAGCCGACCGTACGGGTCAAGCAGCTGGCCGTCGGCGACGACGGCGTGAGCTACGCGCAGGCCTTGCGCGAACTGTTCAACCTCGAGCCGGGAACCGCGGTCGCGGTCAGCCGGGCCGAGGCGGCGCCGGGCGAGGACCACATCGCGGTCCCGGCCCCGGCCGAGCGGAGGCAGGAGAAGCGATGACGAGCACGCTCAGGCTCGCCACCCGGCGCTCTGCGCTGGCGACGGCGCAGTCCGGGATGGTGGCCGAGGCCGTGACCAGGGCCACCGGCCGCCCGGTCGAACTGGTGGAGATCACCACCTACGGCGACACCACCCAGGCCACCGGCGAACTGATGTCGCAGATCGGCGGCACCGGGGTCTTCGTCAACGCGCTGCGCGAGGCGCTGCTCGCGGGCGAGGCCGACTTCGCCGTGCACTCGCTCAAGGACCTGCCCACGGCCGAGCCGGCCGGACTCGCGCTGGCCGCCGTGCCCGAGCGCGAGGACGTGCGCGACGTGCTGGTGGCCAGGGACGGGCACAAGCTGGCCGATCTGCCCCACGGCGCCCGCGTCGGCACCGGCTCCACCCGCCGCGCGGCCCAGCTGCGGCTGCTGCGCCCCGACCTCGAGGTCGTGGCCGTGCGCGGCAACGTCGACACCCGGGTGGGCTTCGTCGCCTCCGGCCGGGTCGACGCGGTCGTGCTCGCCTACGCCGGCCTTAACCGGCTCGGCCGGATCGGCGAGGCCACCGACTTCTTCGACCCGGCCGAGTTCCTGCCCGCCCCGGGCCAGGGCGCGCTGGCGATCGAGTGCCGGGCCCAGGACGCCGAGCTGATCGAGATCCTGGCCACGCTCGAGCACGCGCCCACCCGGGCCGCGATCGCCGCCGAGCGGGCCCTGCTGGCCACGCTGGAGGCCGGCTGCTCCGCGCCGGTCGGCGGATACGCCCTGGTCGGGCCCGAGGACGGCGGGGAACTGACGCTCAGCGGCGTCGTCGCCGAGGTCGTCGGGCCCGACCATGCCGGTCCGCCCGCCTCGGTGCGCGCCGCCCTCAGCGGCCCGGCCGCGCAGGCGGCCCGCATCGGCGCGGAACTCGCCACCCGGCTCCTGGCCCAGGGCGCGGACGCGCTCATGGGCGCCACGCGCCGGACCTCGGCATGACCGCCACCCGTACCACCCTTCGCACCACCCTTTGCACGACCGCCACAGCCCGGCCGCGCGCAGCGCGCGCCGATTCAGGTATGGCATTGATGGGAGCTTCGCTGTGACCGCCGTACGAACGATCGCCGACGCCGCGGCCGCGACCCTCGTCGCGGGCCCCGCGCTCACTCCGCTGGAGAAGATCGAGAGCGCGCTCGAGACCGTGAGCCTGCCCGGCCCGCGGCCGCGCCGCGCCGCCGAGTCACTCGGCGTCGGCTCCGAGCCGGCCGAGGGCGCCGAGGGCGAGCACGCCGCCGAGGCGGGCGAGTCCGAGCGCCCCGCGCACCGGGCCAGGGTCAGCTTCGTCGGCGCCGGGCCAGGCGACCCCGACCTGCTCACCCTGCGGGGTGCGGCCGCGCTGGCCGAGGCCGACATGCTGGTGCTCGACCGGCACCTGATCGAGCGCTTCCGCCCGCTGGCCCGCCCAGACGTGCTCCTGGTCGAGATCGGCTCCGAGCTCGCCGCGCCCGCGGTGCCCGTGGCCAAGGGCGTGGTGCTGCCGGCCTCCGCCTTCGGCCACCCGATCTCCTGTCCGGAGCCGGTGCTCGCGGCCATGGCCGAGGCGGTCGCCTCCGGCCGGCACGTGGTGCGGCTGCTCGACGGCGACCCCGGCCTGTTCAGCCCGCTCGAGACCGAGGCCGCGGCCTGCGCCCGCGCCGCGGTGCCGTTCGAGGTCGTGCCGGGCCTGGCCCGGGCCACCGCGGTGCCGATGTTCGCCGGGATTCCGCTCAGCCGCGGCTCGATCGGCGACGTGCGGCTGCTCTCGGCCCCGCACCCGGCCGCGGGCGAGAACTTCACCGCCTGGTCGGACTGGCACCGCCAGCTCGGCGAGGCCGGCGCCAGCGCCTCCACCCTGGTGCTCCAGGGCGTGGGCGACCGGATCGAGGAGGTGGCCGCCGAGCTGCTCGCGGCCGGCCGTCCCGGCTCCACCCCGGTGGCCGTGACCGTGGACGGCTCGCTCACCTCGCAGCGCACCGTCACCGGCACCCTGGACAAGATCACCGCCGCCCTCAAGGCCGAGCGCGTCTCCTGCGCGGGGGCCGGCACCGTGGTAGTGGTGGGTGCCGTGGTCAATCAGCGCGCCGAGCTGTCCTGGTACGAGAGCAAGCCGCTGTTCGGCTGGCGGGTGCTGGTGCCGCGCACCAAGGAGCAGGCCGGGGCGCTGTCCGAGCAGCTGCGCCGCTACGGCGCGGTGCCCACCGAGGTCCCGACCATCTCGGTCGAGCCCCCGCGCACCCCGCAGCAGATGGAGCGCGCGGTCAAGGGCCTGGTCACCGGCCGGTACGAGTGGGTGGCCTTCACCTCGGTGAACGCGGTCAAGGCGGTGCGGGAGAAGTTCGAGGACTACGGCCTCGACGCCCGCGCGTTCGCCGGGATCAAGGTGGCCGCGGTCGGCGAGGCGACGGCGAAGGCGCTCAAGGCCTTCGGCGTGGTGCCCGACCTGGTGCCCGCCGGCGAGCAGTCCGCGGCCGGCCTGCTGGCCGAGTTCCCGGCCTTCGACCCGGCCTTCGACCCGATCGAGCGGGTGTTCCTGCCGCGCGCCGACATCGCCACCGAGGTGCTCTCGGCCGGCCTGGTCGAACTCGGCTGGGAGGTGGACGACGTGACCGCCTACCGGACCGTGCGGGCCGCGCCCCCGGCCGAGGCGATCCGCGAGGCGATCAAGGGCGGCGGCTTCGACGCGGTCCTCTTCACCTCGAGCTCCACCGTGCGCAACCTGGTCGGCATCGCCGGCAAGCCGCACTCCGCGACCGTGATCACCTGCATCGGCCCGGCCACCGCGGCCACCGCCAGGGAGCACGGTCTGCGGGTGGACGTACTGGCCCCGACGCCGAGCGCCGCGGCCCTGGCCGAGGCGCTGGCCGCCTTCGGGGCCTCGCGCCGCGAGGCGCAGATCGCCGCCGGCGATCCGGTCACGCGTCCGTCGGAACGTACTCGGGCGCGTCGGCGCCGGGCGTAGAGTGGATGCGCCCGCGCGGTCAGGACAGGATCCACGCGGGCGCGGTGGGAGAAGGTAGATGGCAATGGATCTGACGTACCGTCCTCGGCGGCTGCGCACCACGCCCGCGATGCGCAGGCTGGTGGCGGAGACCCGGATCGACCCGGCGAACCTGGTGCTGCCGCTGTTCGTCAAGGAGGGCCTGGACGATCCGGCCCCCATCGCGTCGCTGCCCGGCGTGGTCCAGCACACCCTGCCGAGCGTGCGCAAGGCGGCCCGCGAGGCGGTCGAGGCCGGGGTCGGCGGGCTGATGCTGTTCGCGGTCCCCTCGCATCGGGACGCGATCGGCAGCGCGGGCACCGACCGGGACGGGATCTTGCAGCGCACCCTGCGCGAGGTGGCCGACGAGGTCGGCGACGAGACCGTGCTGATGAGCGACCTGTGCCTGGACGAGTTCACCGACCACGGCCACTGCGGCGTGCTGCGGGCCGACGGCACCGTGGACAACGACGCCACCCTCGAGCGCTACGGCGAGATGGCCCTGGCCCAGGCCGAGGCGGGCGCCCACCTGCTCGGCCCGAGCGGCATGATGGACGGTCAGGTCGGCTACGTCCGGCGGGTGCTGGACGAGGCGGGGCTGCAGGACACCGGGGTGCTGGCCTACTCGGCCAAGTACGCCTCGGCCTTCTTCGGCCCGTTCCGCGACGCGGTGGAGTCCCAGCTCGAGGGCGACCGCAAGACCTACCAGCAGGACCCGGCCAACGCCATCGAGTCGCTGCGCGAGGTGCGCCTCGATGTCGAAGAGGGCGCGGACCTGGTCATGGTCAAGCCGGCCCTGGCCTACCTGGACATCATCAGCCGGGTCGCGGCCGAGGTGGACGTGCCGGTGGCGGCCTACCAGGTCTCCGGCGAGTACGCGATGGTCGAGGCGGCCGCGGCGAACGGCTGGATCGAGCGGGAGCGGGCGATCCTGGAGACGCTCACGGCCATCCGCCGGGCCGGCGCGAGCGTCATCCTGACCTACTGGGCCGTCGAGGCCATCAGGCTGCTGGGCTGAGCCCGGCCGGCCGCGCCAGGCCCTCGCGCAACTCGTAGACCTCGTCGCAGACCTCCGCGACGAGGTCTAGGTCGTGTTCGATCATCAGCAGGGCGAGGCCGTCCGCGCGCAGCGCCCGCAGAGTCGCGGCGAACTCGGCCAGCTCCCCGGTGCCCATCCCGGACGAGGGCTCGTCCAGCAGCAGCACGCGCGCCCCGCCGGCCAGCGCCCGCGCGATCTCCACCAGCCGGGCCACGCCGGTGGGCAGCTTCCCGGCCGGATACGCGGCGAAGTCCGCCAGGCCCAGCCGCCGCAGCGTATCCGCCACGGCCTGCGCGGGATCGCCGGAGCCCGCGGCCCGGGCGGCGACGAGCAGGTTCTCCGCCACGCTGAGCGAGCCGAACACCTCGAGCCGCTGGTAGGTGCGGCCGAGACCGAGCCTGGCCCGCCGGTGCGTGGCCGCGCGGGTGACCTCCCGCCCCCCGAGCAGCACCCGGCCGTGGCTCGGCCGCAGCCGCCCGCACACCACGTCGAACAGGGTGGACTTGCCGGCGCCGTTGGATCCGATCAGCCCCGTCAGCCGTCCTGCGGACACCTCGAGGCTGATTCCGCGCAGCACCGGAACCCGCGGATAACCGGCCGTGACCTCGCGTACTTCCAGTTCGACGGGCATCGGCCGGGGCCTTTCGTTGGGCCGTTCGTGCAGGAGCGGGCGCACTGCGCACGTGATACAAAGCAAACTCAAGGGAGTGCCTGTTGTCGAGACGAAGGACCGGGACGCGTGGAGATCGAAGACCGGATACCGGAGGGCGTCGGCGCACCGGCCGCGGCGGCAACACGACAACCTCAGCGGATCGGCCTGCCCCGCGCGCTCGGTGAGATCCTCGCGGTCTACGTGCCGTCCTTCGGCCTCGGCGTGTTCACCGCGCTGGTGCTGCTGGCGAACCCGAGCCTGGGCAACAACGACGAGATCACCGGGTGGCTGCCCGCGCTCGAGGAGATCCTGCAGTACGTCATGCAGGCGAGCGTGACGATCTTCGGCGTGGCGTTCTTCTGTTCGCAGCGCGGGGTCACCCTGCCGATGCTCTTCGGCAAGCTCAAGCGGCCGCCGGAGCAGGCCCCGCCGGCCGGCGGCTGGTACGGCGGCTACGGCTACTCCCCGTACGGCTACCCGGGCCAGGTCCCGCAGCCGCTGCCCGAGGGCGGCCCACAGCAGCCTCCGACGGGGCAGTGGGGCGCGTGGGGCCAGTGGACCCAGCAGGGCCAGGCCGGCCCGCCGCAGCAGCCCTCCGCGCCGCAGCAGGCCCCGCAGTGGGGCGAGCCGGAGCAGACCGCGCCCATCCCGGCGCCGGCGCCCACCGCGCCGCTGTCCGCCGGACCGCCCGCGCCCGCGGCGCCCGGGGTCCCGGCCTGGGGCGCTCCGCCGCAGCAGCACCCGGTGCCGACCGCGTACGGCTTCGGCGGCGGCGATCCGGCGCCCTTCGCGGGCGTGCCGCAGCCGCCGCAGGAGCGCAGCCGGGGCTGGCAGTTCACCCGGGCCTACTTCGTCTCGATGGCCGGGGTGCTCGGCTTCCTGATCTCGGTGATCATCTACTCCAACGTGACGAACCAGACCACCGGCGCACCCGACCAGGGCAGCAGCCCGTGGCTGGTGCTGGTGGGCCTTTTCGTCGCGCTCGCGGCCGGGTTCGGCGAGGAGATGCTGATCACCGGCCTGGTCACCAACGCGCTGGAGAAGGCCGGGATGACCGGCAACCGCGCCTGGGTGATCTACCTGGTGGCCATCTGCCTGCGCATCCCGTTCCACCTGTACTACGGCTGGGCCTCGCTCGGGGTGATCATCTTCACCATGGTCAACATCTGGGTCTACCGGCGCTGGCGGCTGCTGTGGCCGATCATCCTGGCCCACGCGACGTACGACTTCTTCGAGTACCTCGGCAGCGTGGTGCCCACGGCGGCCGGGGGCCTGCTCATCCTGGCCCTCGCGTTCGGCACGCTGGTGATGGTGGTGGTGATCGTCAGCGTCGAGAACTCGGACCGGGTCGCCCGGCGCCGCTACGCCCGCTTCACCGAGGAGCAGGCGCTGGTCCAGAACGCCGCGGCGGCGTAGGCGGCCTAGGCGCCGAGGTGGCGCGGGCGCCGCGTTCAAGAACCTGCGCCGCGCCGCCCGCCTCGGCCCTCGACCCGTTCGCAGCCGGCCGCACCGCGCAAAGGCCCGCCCCCCGTATCCGATACGGGGGGCGGGCCTTTGCGGGTGGTGCTTGCGGGCTGTTACGGGGTCGGCTTCTTGCCGGTCACGCCCCAGCTGACCAGGCGGATCAGCGCGGCGCGCAGGTCCTTGTCCTTCACCGCCCAGGACTCGAAGGTCTTGGGGTGCGCGGCGGAGGCGGCCAGCATGGTGACCAGGGCGCCGGCGGTGGCGGCGGCCGGGACGTCGGACTCCACCTTCCCGCTCTTCTGCAGTTCGCCGATGGCCGAGCTCAGGGCCTTGTGCACGGCGTCGAGCACCCGCATCCGGTGCTTGGTGAAGCGCTTGTCGCCCTCGGCCGCGGCCAGGTCGACCACGCGCAGGATCGAGTCGTGCTCCTGCCAGAAGTCCATCAGGCCGTTCACCAGCTCGGTGGCCGAGACGGTGCCGGCCCGCCCGGCCCAACTGCGCTCGCTCGCCAGCTCCTTGAGCTCGGCGGCCTCCCGGACCACGTCCGCGGCCAGTTCGAGGATCGCCGCCTCGATGTCCGGGAAGTACTGGTAGAAGGTGGCCGGAGAGGTTCCCGCGTCACGTGCCACGTCGATGACGGTGACGTCCCGGTACGACCGGGCCGCCAGCAGTTCGGCGAGGCACTCGAGGAGGCGGGCCCGGGTCTCCTGGCCACGCCGGCCGGCTATCCGTCCGTCGACGGTACGTACTTGTGTCATACCGTCAGCTTATCTACCTATGATCAGTTAGATAATGTGATGGACCGTCTACTACGCCGTTCGGGTCGGCTCAAGTCGCACCACGATCGACTTGGAGGTGGGCGTGTTCGAGGTATCGGCCGTGGAATCCAGCGGGACCAGCACGTTCGTCTCCGGGAAGTACGCGGCCGCGCAGCCGCGCGCGGTCGGGTAGCTGACGATCCGGAAGGCCTCGGCCCGCCGGGCCACCCCGTCGGACCACTCCGAGACCAGGTCGACCATCTGAGCGTCCGTCAATCCGAGCTCGGCGATGTCCTCGGGGTGCACGAACACCACCCGGCGGCCCTGGTGCACACCGCGATACCGGTCGTCGAGTCCGTAGATGGTCGTGTTGTACTGGTCGTGCGAACGGACCGTCTGCAGCAGCAGCGCCCCGGCCGGCACGCGCAGCACCGCGAGGTCGTTGACGGTGAAGTTGGCCTTGCCGGTGGCGGTCGGGAAGGTGCGCGAATCGCGCGGGCCGTGCGGCAGCTGGAAGCCGTCGGGCTCGCGCACCCGCCGGTTGAAGTCGTCGAATCCCGGTATCACGCGCTGGATGTGGTCCCGGATCAGGTCGTAGTTCCCGGTCAGCGCGGGCCAGTCGACCAGGTCTCCGGCGCCGAACAGCGCGGCCCCGATCCCGGCCACCACGGCCACCTCGCTGCGCAGGTGCGCCGAGGCCGGGCGCAGCCGCCCGCGCGACCTGTGCACCATCGACATCGAGTCCTCGACCGTGACGAACTGCTCGGCCCCGGCCTGCTCGTCGCGCTCGGTGCGGCCGAGGCAGGGCAGGATCAGCGCCGCCTCGCCGGTCACCGCGTGCGAGCGGTTGAGCTTGGTGGAGACCTGCACGGTCAGCCGGCACCGGCGCAGCGCCGCCTCGGTCACGGCCGTGTCCGGCGTGGCCGCGACGAAGTTGCCGCCCAGCGCCAGGAACACCCGGACCCCGCCGTCGCGCATCGCCCGGATCGCCTCGACCGTGTCGTAGCCGTGCTCGCGCGGCGGCTCGAAGGAGAACTCGGCGCCCAGCGCGTCCAGGAAGGCGGTGCCCGGCTTCTCGTAGATGCCCATGGTGCGGTCGCCCTGCACGTTCGAGTGCCCGCGCACCGGGCACACGCCCGCGCCCGCCCGGCCCACGTTGCCCCGCAGCAGCAGGAAGTTGACGACCTCGCGGATCGTGGGCACCGAGTTCTTGTGCTGGGTCAGGCCCATCGCCCAGCACACGATGATCCGCTCCGACCGGCGCACCCGCTCGGCCAGCGCCTCGATCTGCGCCCGCTCCAGGCCGGTGGCGGCGAGCACGTCGTCCCAGGAGGTCGCCCGGACGTCCTCGGCGAACTGGCCGAACCCGTGCGTGTACCGGTCGATGAACTCCCGGTCGAGCACCGTGCCCGGCGCGGCGTCCTCGGCCTCCAGCAGCAGCCGGTTGACCCCGCGGAACAGGGCCAGGTCGCCGTTCAGGCGTATCTGCAGGAAGTCGTCCGCGAGCGGGGTGCCGGAACCGAGCACGCCGGCCGGGGTCTGCGGGTTCTTGAACCGGATCAGGCCGGCCTCGGGCAGCGGGTTGACCGCGACGATGGCCGCGCCGGCCTTCTTGGCCTTCTCCAGCGCGGTGAGCATGCGCGGGTGGTTGGTGCCCGGGTTCTGCCCCACCACCAGGATCAGGTCGGCCTTGTACAGGTCGGACAGCGAGACCGAGCCCTTGCCCACGCCCAGGGTCTCCACCAGGGCCGAACCGCTCGACTCGTGGCACATGTTCGAGCAGTCCGGCAGGTTGTTCGTGCCCAGCCGGCGCACCAGCAGCTGGTAGAGGAACGCGGCCTCGTTGGAGGTGCGGCCCGAGGTGTAGAACACGGCCTCGTCCGGGGCGCCCGCCTTCAGCTCCTCGGCGACCAGGCGGAAGGCGTCGTCCCAGCTGACGGGGCGGTAGTGCTGCTCGCCGGGGGCCTTGTACACCGGCTCGGTGAGCCGGCCCTGCTGGCCCAGCCAGTAGTCGGTGCGCCCGGCCAGCTCGTCCACCGCGTGCTCGGCGAAGAACTCCGGCGTCACCCGGCGCAGCGTCGCCTCCTCGGCCACCGCCTTCGCGCCGTTCTCACAGAATTCGAAATGGCTGCGCTCGGTGCCCTCCGGCCAGGCGCAGCCGGGACAGTCGAAGCCGTCCTTCTGGTTCACCTTCAGCAGCGTGAGCGCACTGCGGCGCACACCCATCTGCTGCTGCGCGATCTGCAGCGCGTGGACGACGGCCGGGGCTCCGACCGCCCAGGTCTTGTGCTTGGCGATGGCCAGGTCGGCCTCGTCCGGATCCTGGGCAGGTGGCTTCGACATGACAGAGACTCTAGCTCCGCTTCCCCCCGATGCCATGTTCATACCTTCGGGTGATTCGGTCAGGATTAGCCTTCGTCCGGCGTGTCGCTCCCCTGCAATGGAGGCGGTGCTTCATCCGCCAGCAGCTTTCAGAAAGGGAAGCGTCATGGGCTCGCATGCCAAGACCCGCACCACCGGACGCAAGACGGCCCTCGGCGCCCTCGCCGTCGGTGCGACGCTGACCGGGGTGGGCCTGACCGCGGCCGCGCTCGACCCGGCCACCGCCGTGCTGACCGCGGGCTCCGTCCCGAGCGGCAACGCGGCGATCCAGCTCTCCGGCCTGGCCACCCCGGTCGCCCTCAGCACGGATTCCACCTCCACCGACCCCGCCTCGCTCGCCGCCGCTCCGCTGACCGCCGCCGACTCGCTCAGCGCCGCCGCGGCGCGCACCACGCAGAGCACGATCCCGGCGGCCGGGACCGTCGGCCCCGGCGCGCCGGCCCCGCAGTCCGCCCCGGCCGCGCCCGCGCCCGAGTCGACCCAGCCGCCGCAGCCGCAGACGACGCAGCCGGCGCAGAGCGCCCAGGACGCGCCGAGCACCGGTCTCGACGCGATCCGCCCGATCCAGCAGGGCCTGAGCGCCCTGACCGACGGGTACACCGGCAAGCACCGGCAGACCCGCTCGGCCACCCCGTCCGACGCCACCTCCGCCGTCGGCTCGCTCGCCGCCCCCGGCACCGGCGAGGTCACCGGCCTGCTCGGCTCGGTGCCGGTGGTCGGCCAGCTGCTCGGCGGCTCGGGCGACGGCCAGTCAGACCTCGCCGTGCCCGGGCTCTCCTCGCTCTCCGGCCTCACCTCGCTCACCCCGCTGGGCTCGCTCACCTCGTCTCTGCCCCTCGGGCTGTAGGGCGCCGACGGGCGGGGCCTGGTCCGAGGTCCGTCCGTCGGTCCATCGGCGTGTTCACCGGATCGGGTGGTCCGCGTCGCCCGTTGTGATGATGATCACTGATATGCCGCCTCCGGACTGGCAGCATGGTCGGTCATGAGCAACGGCATGGAGTCGCTCATCCACCGCGACTACGCGGCCTTCGTCGCCGCCGTCCCGCTGATCGCGGCCGGCGCGCTGACGGCTTTCTCCGTGCGCGACCGGGGGGAACGAGCCGGGTCCGCGTCCACGGACGCGCCCGTGTCGGCGCAGCCGCTGGCCCAGGACGTGGAGTACGCGCTGATCGGCGTGCTGCTCGCGGTGATGGCCGATCAGCTCGAACACGACCCCGCGGCCTTCCCGGCGCTGGCCGACGCGGCCTCGAGACTGGTGCCGCCGGTGCAGCGGGAGGGTGCGGGGCCGCTGGTGTGGACGGGGCTGACCGAGCGGGCCAGGCGGGCCGCGGTCCAGGTGCTGCGGCCGGCCGCGCTCAGCAGCCTCGTGCGTGCCCTCACCTACGACTACCTGGGGGCGATGGGATGAGCGTGACCATGAGCGAGAGAGTGCGGCCAGAGGCCGACGACTATCTGTACCGGGTCGGCGCCGTGGCCGCGCCGCCCTACGGCGCGCTGCTGCCCGGCTGCGACGAGCCCGCGCCGTTCGTCGGCCCCTACCTCGGCCTGGTCTCCGGCGTGCTGTGTGCGCTGGTGGGCGCCTTCCTGCTGCTCGCGCCGTTCGCCTTCGACTACCGGCACGGCGCCGCGAGCCTGCCGCGCAGCGCCGTGCTCGACCTCGCCACCGGCGCCGCCGTGGTGGGCGTCGGCCTGCTGACGTCGGGTCTGTTCGGCCTGGCGCTGGTGCGCCGGCTCCGGGCGCGGCCCGCGGCGTCCTCGTTCGCACTCGGATCCGGGTACCTGCCGTCGGCCGACGACGAGTTCGACGAGGACGACGACCTGGACCTGTCCGAGCGCGTCGCCACCCCGATCCTGCTGCACCTGCTCGAGCAGGAGCCGGAACCCGAGCCCGAGTACGAGCCGGAGCCCGAGCCGCGACCCGCCGCGCCGACCCCCCCGCTCGACCCCAGCGGCGCCCTGCGCGACCTGCTGACCCCGCTGGTGGCCGCGCTGGCCGCGGACCTGCGGGCCAGGGACCGGGGCGAAGGCCTTGGCACCGACCGTGAGAAGGACTGACGCCGTGCCCTCCCAGCCCACCCACAGGCCCGCCGCGCCGGTCGCGGCGCTGCTCGGCCTCGGCCTGCTCGTGCTGCTCGGCGGCTGGCTGATCGCCGCGCCCTTCGTGCTCGGCTACCACGGCGCCGACGACCAGCGGCGCGGCGCGGCCTGGACCGCGGCCACCCGCGTCGACGTGAGCGCGGGCGCGGCCGTGCTCGCGGTGGCCGTCGCGGCGCTGCTGGGCTACACCGCCTCGTCCGCGGCGTGGCAGGCACGGTACCGTCGGGGGAATGACGGTGCATAAAGCCGTGTAGCCACAAGGTGGAGGGTGCGTCGGATGAACGCCGCCGGGGACCGTTTCGACGCAGACCGCACCGACTCCGCCTGCCAGGCCGGACGAGGCTGGATCCACGAGGCGATCGAGCGGGTCGAGGCCGACCGCAACCGCTCCGCCGACACGCACCTGATCCCGATCCCGCTGCCCCGGGAGTGGGGCGTGGACCTCTATCTCAAGGACGAGTCCACCCACCCCACCGGCTCGCTCAAGCACCGGCTGGCCCGCTCGCTGTTCCTCTACGCGCTGTGCAACGGCTGGATCCGCGAGGGCCGGCCGGTGATCGAGGCCTCCTCCGGCTCCACCGCCGTATCCGAGGCCTACTTCGCCCGGATGCTCGACCTGCCCTTCGTCGCGGTCATGCCGGCGAACACCAGCAGGGAGAAGTGCGCCCTGATCGAGTTCTACGGCGGCCGCTGCCACCTGGTGGACGACCCGACCACGGTGGTGGCCGAGTCCCGGCGGCTCGCGGCCGAGACCGGCGGGCACTTCATGGACCAGTTCACCTACGCCGAGCGGGCCACCGACTGGCGCGGCAACAACAACATCGCCGAGTCGATCTTCGGGCAGATGGCCCGCGAGCACCACCCGGTGCCGTGCTGGGTCGTGGTCGGCGCGGGCACCGGCGGCACCAGCGCCACCATCGGCCGCTACATCCGCTACCAGCGCTACGCGACCCGGCTGTGCGTGGTGGACCCGGAGAACTCGGCCTTCTTCGAGGGCTGGGCCACCCGCGACCCCGAGTACGCCACCGGGCTCGGCTCCCGGATCGAGGGCATCGGGCGGCCGCGGGTGGAGCGCTCGTTCATGCCCGAGGTGGTGGACCGGATGATCCGGGTGCCCGACGCCGCCTCCATCGCGGCGGCGCGCTGGCTGGCCGCGCACACCGGACACCACGCCGGCGGCTCCACCGGCACCAACCTGTGGGGCGCGTTCCAGATCATCTCCGAGCTGCGCGCGGCCGGGCAGCGCGGTTCCGTGGTGAGCCTGCTGTGCGACGGCGCCGAGCGGTACGCGCACACCTACAACGACGACGCCTGGCTGGCCGAGCAGGGTCTCGACCTGCGGCCGCATCAGGCCGTGATCGAGAACTTCCTGGCCACCGGCGTCTTCCAGGGCTGATAACCCGGCCGGCCCTCCGGCGGCGTCCGGCCGCCTCGCCGCGCATCCGGGTGCGCGAGGCCCCCGCGGACAAAACCGACACGGTGTCGGATCAGGTCATCAGACGGTCCCACGAGGGCTTTGAAAAGTTACATCGGCGCGGCCGATCCGCGCCGTGGGCAAAGGCATCCGGCGAGATGCGAGCCGCTCGTCGCGGCGCTGGTCCTCCCGGATTTCCGGCCGTGCGCCGACGAATACCGGTGATCGCCGCGCGATCCTTTTCCGTCACCGTTTCGGGCAATTGTAGGGGCGCGGTAACAGTTCACTGAAGTTACGCTGAGAACGCGATTGGCTTCACCTTGGTTTCAGCCTTAACTTTGAGACTCCCGGCCATGAAGTACTTTCGGTCCTCGCGCCGCGCGGCGCTGAACTCGGGCCTGGCCGTCGTCCTCGTCGGCGCCGGAGTCGCCGCGTATCTCGAAGTGGGGTCGGACACCACGGCCTCCGCGAGTTCGTTCACCCGCATGGCCACGGTGTCGCGGGGCACCGTGCTCGCGCAGGTCTCCGCCTCGGGCAACCTCGCCCTGGCCGCGCAGTCCTCGCTCGCCTTCGGCGCCTCCGGCAAGGTCACCGCGGTCGATGTGACCGTCGGTCAGACCGTCAAGGCCGGCCAGGTGCTCGCCACCGTCGATCCCACCGCCGCCAACCTCGCCCTCACCGAGGCCAAGGAGCAGCTGACGGTGGCCCAGGACAACCTGGCCAAGGCCCAGGACGGGCCCAGCGCCCAGCAGCAGGCCGTCAACAACGACCAGCTCACCTCGGATGAGAACGCGGTGAACACCGCGCAGCAGAACCTTGACAGCGCGGAGTCCGACAGCAAGTCCACGACCGCTCAGATCCAGCAGGACAAGAACTCCCTGAGCAACGCGGAAGACCAGTTGCAAAGCGCCCGGGACCAGCAGGCGCTGAGCAACTACGTCGACCCGGGCACGCTCGCGCAGGACCAGGAGTCGGTCACCCAGGCCCAGGCCTCGGTCAACACCGCGCAGACCGAGGTGGACGGCACCACCATCACCGCGCCGTCGGCCGGCACGATCCTGACCGTGGCCGGCCAGGTCGGCAGCCAGGTGAGCGCGGGCTCGTCCACCACCGGCGCGGCCAGCACCTCCTCCGGATCAGGCTCCAGCAGCACCGGTTCGAGCAGCACCGGGTCGAGCTCGAGCTCCTCCAGCTCCAGCTCCAGCGCCTTCATCACGATGGCCGACGTCTCGCAGCTGCAGATCACCGCGGACGTCTCGGAGACCGACATCGACTCGATCAAGGTCGGCCAGGACGCCACGATCACGCTCAACGCCAACAGCAGCAGCCCGCTCGGGGCCACCGTGGCGACCATCTCCCCGACCTCCACGGTCGTGTCCAACGTGGTGGAGTACGCCGTCACGCTGAACCTGACCGGTGACGCGCCGGCCGGCGTGCGGCCCGGGCAGTCCGCCTCGATCCTGATCACCACCGGCGAGGCCAGCAACGCGCTGTACGTGCCGAGCTCGGCCATCACCACCACCGGCTCCAACTCCTACGTGACCGTGGTCACGGCCGGCAAGGACACGCTGACCAAGGTCACCACCGGCGTGGTCGGCACCACCGACACCGAGATCAAGACCGGTCTGACCCAGGGCCAGCAGGTCATGCTGACCATCAGCTCCACCTCCGGCTCCTCCACCACCGGCCGCGGCTTCGGCGGCATCGGGACCGGCACCGGCGGCTTCGGCGGGACCGGCGCGTTCGCGGGCGGCCAGGGATGAGCCGGCGCGGCACGGTCCCGGCGGCGCGCTCGCGCGGCGGCTCGGGCCCGGCGAACCAGCGCCCGGGCGGCGCGGCCGAACGGGCCAGCGCCGTCCACATCAGCGCTCTGACCAAGGTCTACGGCATCGGGGACGCGGCCGTGCACGCGCTGCGCGGGGTCGACCTCGACATCCCGCACGGCGACTACGTGGCCATCATGGGATCCTCCGGCTCCGGCAAGTCGACGATGATGAACATCATCGGCTGCCTCGACGTGCCCACCACCGGCCACTACCGGCTCGACGGCATCGACATCGGCAGCCTGGACGAGACGCAGCTCTCCCTGGTGCGCAACCGCAAGATCGGCTTCGTCTTCCAGTCCTTCAACCTGCTGCCGCGCACCTCCGCGTTCGAGAACGTGGAGCTGCCGCTGGTCTACGGCGGGGTGCGCGGGCCCGAGCGGCGCCGCCGCGCTCTCGCGGCGCTCGAGCTGGTCGGCCTTTCCGACCGGGTCGAGCACCTGCCCAACCAGCTCTCCGGCGGCCAGCAGCAGCGGGTCGCAGTGGCCAGGGCCCTGGTGAACGCGCCCTCGCTGATCCTGGCCGACGAGCCCACCGGAAACCTCGACACGCACTCGAGCTACGAGGTGATGAGCCTGTTCGACCGGCTCAACGCGCTCGGGCGCACCATCGTGGTGATCACCCACGAAGAGGACATCGCCGAGCACGCCAAGCGCTTCGTGCGCCTGGTGGACGGGCGGATCGTGGAGGACCGCAGGCTCAGTCCGGTCGAGGGCCTGCCGCCCAAGCTGGGCGCGGCCGAGTCGAACCACTATCCCAAGGCGCGGGCGCCGCTGGCGCAGACCCAGCCGGGAACAGGGGTCTGACATGCGCGTACGCGAGGTCTTCCGGTTCGCGCTGCGCGGGCTGCGCGCGAACAAGCTGCGCTCGGGACTGACCACCCTCGGCATCCTGATCGGCGTCGGCGCCGTAATCCTGCTGATCGCGGTGGGCCAGGGCTCCGGGGCCGCGGTGCAGGCCAGGATCAACAGCCTCGGCTCCAACCTGCTGCTGGTCACGCACCAGTCCGGCGCGGTCGGCCGGGCCGCCTCCACCCGCGGCGGGAACCAGAGTTCGACCGCGAACCTGACCCCGGCCATCGCCCAGGACCTGGCCACCTCGGATCAGGACCCGGACGTGGCCGTGGTCGCGCCGGTGGCCTCCACCTCGGTCACCGCCACCTACCAGGGCGCCTCCACCACCATCTCCCAGGTGGTCGGCAGCTACCCGGCCTACCTGCCCATCTCCAACGACGTGGTGTCGCAGGGGACGTCGTTCTCCACCGACGACGTCGACCACGCGAACAAGGTCGTGGTGATCGGGCAGACCGTGGTGACCGACCTGTTCGGCTCGATCGACCCGATCGGGCAGACGATCCAGATGAACGACGTGCCCTACACCGTGGTCGGCGTGCTGGCGAGCAAGGGCGGCGGCAGCACCTTCAACGACCCGGACGACGTGGCCATCGCCCCGCTGAGCACCGTGCAGGACAGCCTCACCGGCTTCGGCTCGCTCAGCGAGATCGCGGTGCAGGCCACCACTTCCGGCGCCACCGGCGCGGCCCAGGCCGAGGTCACCAACCTGCTGCTGGCCTACCTGCACGAGACCGCCTCCACCGAGCAGTTCACGGTGACCAACGAGGCCTCGCTGCTGTCCACGGCGCAGTCCACCACCCAGACCTTCACCGTGCTGCTGGCCGCGGTGGCCGCGATCTCGCTGCTGGTCGGCGGAATCGGCGTCACCAACATCATGCTGGTCACGGTGACCGAGCGGACCCGGGAGATCGGCATCCGCAAGGCGCTGGGCGCGCCCAAGGGGGCGATCCTCGGCCAGTTCCTGATCGAGGCCGTGTTCCTGTCCGTGATCGGCGGTGCGTTGGGGGTGCTCGTGGGCATCATCGGCTCCCGCTTCACCATCGACGGCATCAAGCCCGTGCTCGTCCCCGCTTCGATCGCGCTGGCCTTCGGCGTGTCCGCGGTGATCGGCCTGGTCTTCGGTTCCCTGCCGGCCAACCGGGCGGCGAAACTGCACCCGATCGAGGCGCTGCGCCATGAGTAGGAGCGCGTCACAGAAGACTGCCAAGGAGGACCCCATGTCCCAGGCTCCCGCGGCCGAGCCGCACAGCCGGACCGAGACGGCGGAGACGGCGGAGATGTCGGCCGAGGAACTGCTGGCGATCCCGCCGCAGGCCGACCACCTCGCCGAGGAGCTCGCGGCCAGGCCCGTGCGGGCCAAGCTGCCCAGGGTCACCCTCGTGCTCGGCGGCGCGATCCTGGTCGCGGCCGGGTTCATCGGCGGGACGCTGGCCCAGAAGCACTACGGCACCTCCTCGGGCGGCACGGCCGCGCGGGCCGCGTCCTTCGCCTCCACCTTCACCCGCGGCACGGGTACCGGCGGTGCCGGGCGCACCGGTACCGGCACCGGCGGCTTCGGCGGTGGCAGCGGGTTCGGCGGCGGGGCCGGCGGCAGCTCGATCAGCGGCACCGTCACGGTGGTGAGCGGCGACACCCTCTACGTCACGGCCACCAACGGCACCGTCTACACCGTGAAGACCTCGGGGACGACCACCGTGTCGATCTCCTCGAGTGGAACGCTCAGCCAGCTCAAGCCCGGCCAGACGGTGACCATCGCCGGCAGCGCCGACTCCAGCGGCGACGTGACCGCCACCTCCATCACGGCGGCGACCAACTAACCGAACCGTCCCGAACTGACACGAACCCATACGTAGGCGGGGAAGACGATGAAGCGGATCTACGTCAGCACACTGGTATCGGTCGCGGCCGGCACGGCAGCGGTCGGCCTGATCGCGGGCTGCGCCTCGAACTCGGGCTCGAGCACCGCGGCGAGCGCCGGGAGCACGAGCAGCAGCGGGAACTCGGCGTACTCCGCGTACGAGTCCTGCCTGTCCGAGCACGGAGTGAAGCTGCCCAGCGGCGGCTACGGCGGCTTCGGCCGGCGCAGCGCGGGCGCGGGCGGATTCACCGCCAGGCCCACCGACCGGCCCTCCGGCGGCTTCGGCGGCGGGTTCGGCGGGGGCGGCTTCGCCTCGGCCGACCCGAGCATGGCCGCGGCCATGCAGGCCTGTGCCTCGGACCGGCCGACCGGCGGCTTCGGCGGTTTCGGCGGCGGCAACGGTGCCGCGGGCGGCACCCGGCTGGCCGCGTTCCGCAACTGCATGAGCCAGCAGGGCGAGGCGTTGCCGACCACCCGGCCCACCGATCTCGCCTCGGCTTCGGGCGACGCGCGCTACCTCGAAGGGCTGAGCACCGCGGACCCGAAGGTGGCCCAGGCACTCTCGGTGTGCAAGGCGTTGATCCCCACGGGTACGCCCACCGCGTCGGCGACCTCCGGCTGAGCTCGGACGCAGCCCCGTCACGACCCCGCGCCCCCGGTTCCGGCCGCCACACCGGCCCCGGGGGCGCGCTGCCGAGTCCATTCCGTGACATTGTTCTCAGCAGTCTTTTGGGCGGTTCGTCCAGACTGGTTCCGTGATGGCGACGGATGCTGCGGAACTACTGATCGTCGAGGACGACAGCGACGTGCGCGAGGCCCTGGGGCGCGCGCTCAAGCTCGAGGGCTACGGAATCAGCCTCGCGGCGGACGGGCAGCAGGCGCTCCACGCGGTCAGCCAGAGTCCGCCCGACCTGATCGTGCTGGACGTGTCCATGCCCGGGCTCGACGGCCTCGGCGTGGCCCGTGCCCTGCGCGCGGCGAACGACCGTACCCCGGTGCTCATGCTCACCGCGCGCGACGCGGTGCAGGACCGGGTGATGGGTCTGAACGCGGGCGCGGACGACTACCTGGTCAAGCCCTTCGCGCTGGCCGAGCTGGTGGCGCGGATCAACGCGCTGCTGCGCCGGGCCACCGCCGAGCCGCCGGCCGACCCCGGCCTGCTCAGCTGCGGCGACCTGGTGCTCGACCTCGGCGCCCGGCAGCTGCGGCGGGCCGGCCACACCGAGGACCTGACCAAGATCGAATTCGACCTGCTCGAGCTGCTGCTGCGCAACGCCGGCCGGGTGGTCACCCGTGAGCTGATCCGGGACCGGGTCTGGGGCTACGACGGGGTGCCCGGGTCCAACTCGATGGAGGTGTTCATCTCCGTCCTGCGCCGCAAGACCGAACCGGGGGGTGCGCCGCGGGTGATCCACACCGTGCGCGGTGTGGGTTACACGCTCCGGACACCTTCGTGAGGCTGCGGCTGCCGAAGCGGGCCCGGTGGGGGCTGTGGAACCGCTGGACCAAGGGCACACTGCGGACCCGGATCACCCTGGCCGCCACGGTCGCGGTGTCCGTGGGCATCGGCTTCGGCGTGGCCTTCGCGTACGTGGCGCTGCGCTCCGAGCTGCTCGGCAACCTCGACGACCAGCTGGCCAAGCAGGCCGGCAACATCTCCGCCTACGTGCGCCACTCCAGCGTGCTGGCCGAAACCGGCACCGAGCCGACCCGGCACTGGACCAACTACCAGCGCGTCTTCGGCGACTCGGTCACCGACACCCAGCTCGTCTACAGCGACGGGCACACCGGCCAGCTCCCGGTGGCCTCGACCTCAGGCCAGCTGGAGCTGCCGGTCTCCGGCCTCGACCGCGAGATCGCGTCGGGCGGGCAGGAGGCGAGCTACCGCGACATCAACGTGCAGGGCACCGACCTGATGCTCTACACGGTCCAGCTCACCCAGGGCGAGGCCCTGCAGGTCGCGCTGCCGATGACGCAGCTGGACTCGGAACTCGACGAGATAGGCCTCGAGCTCGGCCTCGCCGGCATCGGCGGCATCGCGCTCTCGGCCGTGCTCGGCTGGTGGGTCACCCGTACCGCGCTGCGCCCGGTGGCGCGGCTGACCGAGGCGGCCGAGCGGATCGCGGCCGAGCCGCGCGACCTGACCCGCGGCATCGACCTGGGCACCCGGGCCGACCGGGACGAGGTGGGCCGGCTGGCCAGCAGCTTCAACGCGATGCTGGCCGCGGTCCAGGACGCCACGGTCCGGCAGCGGCAGCTGGTCGCGGACGCCTCGCACGAGCTGCGCACCCCGCTGACCTCGCTGCGGATGAACGCGGAGGTGCTCGACAAGTTCGACCGCCTCGACGAACTCGACCGCAAGCGCGTCATCGACTCGCTGCTCGGCGGTATCGACGAGCTGACCGGCCTGGTGGCCGACACGATGGAGCTGGCCCGGGGCGAGGAGCGCGAGCCCGCGCTGGCCTACGTGCGCTGGGACGAACTGGTGCGCCGGGTGGTGGCGCGGGCCGAGGTGCACTGGCCCAAGACGGACTTCCGGCTCGACCTGCGCACGTGCACCGTGCTGGCGGCGGCCGACCGGCTCGAGCGCGCGGTGGGCAACCTGGTGAACAACGCCGCGAAGTTCTCCGGCGGCGAGGGCGTGGTCGAACTGGCGCTGGGAGCCGAGGGCAGCCTGACCGTGCGCGACCACGGCCCCGGCATCAGCCCGGAGGACCTCCCGCACGTCTTCGACCGCTTCTACCGCGCCGCCGCGATGCGCGACCGGCCAGGATCCGGCCTCGGCCTTGCCATCGTGGCGCAGGTCGCCGAATCGCACGGCGGCTCGGTCACCGCGGGCAACGCCGTACCCGGCCCCGGCGCCGTGTTCACCCTGGCGCTGCCGATGGTGGCCACGGCGCGGTACTGAGGCCGCCGCGCCCCGGCTCCGGCTGCCGCCTGCCGACTACCGCTGGACCAGGTCGAACAGCCGGTCCCAGCGCTCGCCGATGACCGTGGGGGAGTAGCGGGCCACCGAACCGGGCGCGGCCGCGGCCATCTCCCGGCGCAGCGCCTCGTCCTGCATCAGCCGGCCGAGCTGGAGCCCGAAGGCCTCGGTGTTGCCCGGCGTGACGAGCACGCCGTTGACCGTGGTCGTGCCGTCGCCGCCGGCCTCCTCGCCGCGCAGGATCTCGTGCACGCCGGGCGCGCAGTCGAACGCGATGCACGGCAGGCCGCAGGCCAGCGCCTCGAGCAGGGTCATCGGGAAGCCCTCGGCCCGCGAGGCGCTCAGGAACAGCGAGCCGCCGAGCAGCGCCTCGCGCACCTGGTCGGTGGCGCCCTCGAAGACCACGGAATCGGCCACGCCCAGCCGGGCCGCCTGCGCCTGCAGCTTCGCGCGGTCCGGGCCGTCGCCGTAGAGCCGCAGCCGCCAGTCCGTCTCCGGCCGCGCCGCCACCGCCCGCGCCCAGGCCTCGAGCAGCAGGTCGTAGCCCTTCTCCTGGCTCAGCCGGCCGAGTGCCACACAGGTGTGCGCGGCCGGGTCGGCGCCGCCTTCGGGCGGCAGCGGCAGCGGGTTGGGCATCGAGGTGACGTTGTTCATCTTGCCCGAGATGGTCCAGTCGACCGCGTCCCGGCCGGTCAGCGCGACGAACCGGGGCAGGTTCCGGTAGAGCTTCTGCACCCGGCGCCCGCGCGAGGAGCTCATCGACGCGGCGTAGGACTCGTGGCTCATCCCGATCACCGGGATGCCGCGGGTGTCCGCCTGCGCGAGCCACTCCATCGCGAACACCTGCACGCACACCACGACCGCGTTGCGCGGGTCAAGCGGCGCGAGTATCCGCGACAGGGCCGCCGCGCCGTGGCGCTGCAGCCGGTTCCACTGGGACCGGCGCACGCTCACGCCCGGGTGGGCGACCCGCTGCGGCAGCGTCGGGGCGGCGACGGCGTGCAGCGGGCGCGGGTGCAGCACCGTGCTCTGATACGGCAGCGGGCCGCCGTACTCGCCCGCGTAGTCGTGCGCCTTGGCCACCCCGGCCACGCCCACCAGGTGCACCCGGTGGCCCCGCGCGCTCAGGATCTCGCCCATCGATCTGGCCCAGCGCTGCGCGCCGCCCGCCTCGTCGATGTTGTTGGCCACGATCACCACGTCGC
Organism: Actinospica durhamensis; assembly: GCF_018139695.1. Classification (GTDB taxonomy): domain Bacteria; phylum Actinomycetota; class Actinomycetes; order Streptomycetales; family Catenulisporaceae; genus Actinospica; species Actinospica durhamensis. The sequence continues at coordinate 55,184 of NZ_JAGSOG010000009.1, forward strand.
GCGGGGTCTGCGCCCGCGTGCTCGCGGCCGCCGTCACCTCCGCGCCGGTGCTCACCGTCATCACTTCCCGCCCTTCGCGAAGAAGCGCCGGTAGACCTGCTCCGCCGCGTCGCCGTGCTCGTATTCGCCGTACCGCTGCGCGAAGGCGCGCCTGGCCTCGGCGTAGCGGTCCTCGGCCGTGAGGGTCCTGATCTCCTTGAAGAAGGCGCCCACGTCCGTGGTGTAGGGCCCCGGCGCCTCGGCCGCGAGGTCGAAGTAGGTGCCCCGGTCGCGGGAGTAGCCGGCCTCGTCGGCCGCGAAGAACAGGATCGGGCGGTCCAGCAGCGAGTAGTCGAAGATCACCGAGGAGAAGTCCGTGATCAGCGCGTCCGCGGCCAGGAAGAGCTCGCTGACGTCCGGATACTTCGAGACGTCCTGGACCGCGCCGCGGGCCGAGGCCGGGACCGAGACCGTGTTGAGGTAGTGCGCCCGCACCAGCAGCAGGTGGGTGTCGCCGAACTCGCGGGCGAACTCCTCGAAGGAGAAGCCCGGCTCGAAATTCCCGCTGCCCTGCCGGAAGGTCGGCGCGTACAGCAGCACCGTGCGATCGGTCGGGAAGCCGAAGCGGGCGCGCAGCGCGGCCGAGTGCTCGGCCACGTCCGGGGCCAGCAGGATGTCGTTGCGCGGATAGCCGGTGCGCAGCGGCTCGGCCCGCATCTCGAACGCCTCCACCAGGGTCCGCACGTCGTACTCCGAGCGCACCAGGAACGCGTCGAACCGATTGACCGCGCGAATCAGCTCATTGCGCTGGTCGGTGAGCATCGCGCGCACCTGCGGGGTGTTGACGCCCATGGTCTTGAGGGCGGTGCCGTGCCAGGTCTGGATGTACGTGGTCTGCTTGCGCTTGTTGATCCAGCGCGGGAAGCCCTGGTTGTCCACCCAGAACTCGGCCCGGGCCAGTGCCCAGACATACCCCCAGGACAGCCGCTTGACCAGCGCCGCGTCCTTGGGGAAGCCGTTGGTGTTCTCCTCGTACGACCAGTACATCCGGCCCGCGTACTTGTGCCGGCGCAACGCCTCGTAGATGTACTTGGGGCTGTCGCTGTAGGACAGGCCCATGTGCGACTCGAACACCACGGAGCCGCGCTTGACCGGCAGCCGGCTGAACAGCTTCAGACCCCTGCGCTTGACCTGGAGCCGGTTCGCCTTCTGCGCGGCCCGCATCACCTTGCGCACCACCCGCAGCACCCGGCCGCCGCCGGTGCCGGTCGCGTTGGCCTCGAAGGCGGCGTTGACCTTCCGGGCCACCGCGTTGCGCGCGGCGATCTGCAGGGTCAGCACACCGCGGTGGTTGATCCGCACCACCCAGCGGTCCCCGACCAGCTTCGTCAGCAGCGGCCTGGCCGGCAGTTCGAGATCGGCCGCGCCCGGCGGCAGTTCGATCGCGGTGACCCGGGTGGCCATCGTGCCCAGATCCCCGGCCTTGAGCCGGAAGCGGACCTCGAACATCGGGTCGAGCACGCCCAGCGGCCGCACCACGCGGCTCACGTCCACCTCGCCGGTCCATCGGATCCGGCTGCCCTCGTGGCGCACCTCGGCCACCTTCACCCGGTACTGGCGCACCGCGCGCTGGCCCGGCCGGAACTCCAGCTGGGCGCTCAGGGCCGCGTCCGAGGGCACCTTGCCCAGCGGGTTGACCGTCTCGCCGCTCAGGCGGATCTTCCCGCTCTTGCGTCCGGCCGAGACCACCTCGAGCCCGGTCAGCCGGGTGGCCAGGTTGGACTCGGCCAGCGAGCGCTGGTGGTAGCCGGCCTCGGTCACGTCCAGCGCGATCCGGCCGAGCTCGTCCTGCAGGTACCCGTCGTCGCACCAGTACACCCGGCCGTCGCGCTCCACCAGGTCCGTGGTCACCCGGGTGCGGTCGAGCAGGTTCTCGCTGATCGTGACGAGGTTCGGCCAGTCCTCGCGCAGCAGCAGGTACGCCCCGGCCACCGCGACCCGGTGCGGGCACAGCGCGAAGGCCTGCTCCAGCGGGAGAGTGGCCAGGTAGTCCCGGAACAGCGTCCGGCACTCCTCGATGTACTCCGGCGCCTGATACGGCAGCTCGCGCAGGTAGAGCACGAGGTCGTGCTCGAGGAACTTGACCGCCTTGGCCAGCCGGATCTCGGCCCGGCCCACCTCGTCCGGGAACCGGTCGAGCTCCGCGTCCACCCGGCGGTGGATGCCGATCCGGTCACGCACGTTCCTGATATTCGAACGCTGGTTGGAGATGGACTTGGCCGCGGCCCTGACCATCACCTCCCAGTAGTACACCGGGTTCGGGATCAGCACGATCCGCCGCGCGTTGAGGTACGCGGTGGCGGAGAAGAGCAGGTCCTCCCAGTGGAAGCCCTCGGGGAAGCGGATCCGGTGCGCGTTGAGGAACTCGCGGCGGTAGCACTTGTTCGTCGAGAGCGTGTCGCGCAACAGGTCGGGCAGATCGGCCACGGACTCGAGCACCCGGCGCTCGGTGTAGAGCTCGGGCCACCACGGCACGTCCTCCACCCGCCCGGAGCGGTTCACGTGGCGCCGGATGCAGACGCCGGAGACGAGGTCCGCGTCGTTCTCCTCGGCCGCCTGAAGCATGTTCAGACAGGCGTGCCGGTCGAGCACGTCGTCGGAGTCGAGGAACATCACGTAGCGGCCGCGGGCGTGGTCGATGCCGGTGTTGCGCGGCTTGGAGCAACCCCCGCTGTTCTCCTCGAGCCGGTGGTAGCTCACCCGCGGGTCCTGCGCGGCCAGATGCGCGGCCACCTTGGGCGTGTCGTCGGAGGAGTGGTCGTCGACGACGACCACCTCGACGTTGTGCAGCGTCTGGTCGAGCACCGAACGCACCGCGGTCGGCAGCCGGGCCGCGTCGTTGTACCCGATGATGACGACGGAGACGTCCGGCGTCCTTCGCTCGTTGTGCTCGGGCAAGACTTCCTCACTTGCGCGCTGTCGGTCGCCATGGGACTGCCACATATCGTGTCCGTCTCCCCATCCGGCCTACGCAGGGATGGTATCCGATCATCGCCGCGTACTACGGTTGCTGCCGATACCCGGGGATCCGAGCGGACACGCTGGTTCGTGAACCATAGTTGAACGACGGATTGACGCGCTAGGAGATGTGCATTGCGCACCGCAGCAGCACCCACAGCCGTGCTCACCGGCCCTCAACCCGTGGACGGCGACGGCCTGCTGCGCTCTGCTCTCGCCCGCCTCGGTGTCACCGTGATCACCGCCGACGGCCCCGCCGCCACCGCGAGAGCCGTGGCCAGCGCCTCGGCCGGCGGCCGGATCGCCCTGGTGGACCCCCGCCTGGCCGCGCACGCGCACGCGCTGCGCCTGGCCCTGCTCGACCCGCGCTGGGAGGCCGCGCACGCCCCCGGGGTGCTCGTCGTCTCCGGCGCGGCCCGCGAGCACCTGGCCGCGGAACTGCGCGGCATGCCGGACCTGACGGGACATCGGGTCGAGGGCGTCTCGCCGGCCGCCCGGCTGACCGCGCCGCGGCCGCTGCTGGCCGACGAGTTCGCCGCGCGCCTGGCGGCCGACGGCGTGCCGGTGCATCAGACCGTGCTGCCGGACGGCCTGATCATGCGTCTGGTGGACGCGCCGCTCTCGGCCCGCAAGGACCTCTACGCCCAGATCGACTCCGTGGACGACGAGGCGATCCGGCTGCGCCGCGCGGTCAAGAGCGACGACGGCCTTTTCACCACGTTCCTCGTCTCCCCCTGGACCCGGTACCTGGCCCGCTGGTGCGCCCGGCACGGGTGGAGCCCCAACCTGGTCACCACGCTCTCGCTGCTGATCGCGCTGGCCGGCGCGGCGGCCGCGGCCACCGGGACCCGGGCCGGCTACATCTGCACCGCCTTCGCGCTCTACTTCTCCTTCGCCCTCGACTGCACCGACGGCCAGCTGGCCCGCTACGCGCTGCGCTTCTCCCGGATCGGCTCCTGGCTCGACGCCACCTTCGACCGGGCCAAGGAGTACGCCGTCTACGCCGGGCTCGCGTTCGGTGCCGCCCGCCACGGCGGGGACCACGGCGTGTGGCTGCTGGCCGCCGCGGCCATGGTGCTCCAGACCCTGCGCCACCACATCGACTTCGCCTACCACGAGTCGCTGCGCCCGCAGCCGGGCACCGAGGCGCCCGCACCCGCACCCGCACCCGCCACGACCGCCGCGGGCGGCCGGAGCGCGGGTTACTGGGCGCGCAAGGTGGTCATCCTGCCGATCGGCGAGCGCTGGGCCCTGATCGCGCTGCTGACCGCGCTGACCACGCCCCGCGTCGTGTTCGTGACGCTGCTGATCTGGGGACTGTTCGCGGCGATATACACCACCCTCGGCAGGGTCCTGCGTTCGCTGCGGGCCACCGAGCGCCGCTCCGACCCGGCCATCGACGCCCTGCGCGCGATGTGCGATCTGCCGCTCGCGATCAAGGCCACCGCGCGCGAGCCGTTCACCGCCCGGCTCGGCTGGCTCACCCCGCCGGTGATCCAGCTCGTGGCCTACGGCGTCGTGCTCGGCCTGATCGTCGGCGACCGCCTGCTCGGCCCGGCCTCCTTCGCGCTGCTGGCCGTGGTGATCTACCACCACTACGACGTCGTCTACCGGCTGCGGGCCGGCGCCGGCATGGTGCCGCGCTGGCTGGCCGTCGCCCTCGGCGGCAACCTCGGCCGCTCGGTGCTCGTGGTCGTGCTCGGCACCGCGCTCAGCCGCGGCGACGCCCTGAGCGCCGCGGTCTGGGTGCTCACCGCCTACCTCGCCGTCGTCGCCGTGGGGGAGTCGGTCCGGTTCTGGACCCGCCCCGCCGCGCCGGTGCTGCCGGACTGAGCTGCGCCCGCCGTCCGTCGCCGGTCGTTCGCGCTCTGCCTCGTGCCGCTTCGTGCCGCTTCATGCCGCGCTGCCCCGACTCGCGCGCGCCGCGTTTCGCCATGCGCGAGCATGCTCGATCATGTTTGTTTTTGTTAGAATCTGTAGCGCAAGCGTGACGCAGCGGACGCCGACGCGCGCCGCCCTCCCAGTAAGGTCGTAGACATGACGACGTGGCTTGTTACCGGCGGTGCCGGATATATCGGATCGCACGTGACCCGGGCCCTGCTCGCCGCCGGCGAGGGGGTCGTCGTGGTCGACGACCTGTCCACCGGCGCCAAGGACCGGCTGCCCGACGGCGTCCCGGTCGAGATCGCCAAGGTGCACGATCGCGCCGTGGTCGAGCAGCTCATCCGCACCCACCACGTCGGCGGAGTGATCCACATCGCCGCCAAGAAGCGCGTGGGCGAGTCGGTCGAGCGCCCCACCTGGTACTACGAGGAGAACCTCGAGGGCCTGCGCACGCTGCTTGACGTGGCCGTGGCCGAGGGCGTGGACAAGTTCGTCTTCTCCTCCTCCGCCGCCGTCTACGGCGAGGTGGACGTGGACCTCGTCACCGAGCAGACCGAGTGCACCCCGGCGTCCCCCTACGGCGAGACCAAGCTCGTCGGCGAGTGGATGATCAAGGGCGTCGCGCGCGCCCGGCAGCTGGCCGGCCAGGACTTCGGCTATGCCAACCTGCGCTACTTCAACGTGGCCGGCGCCGGCGCCCCCGAACTCGGCGACCCGGTAGCGCTGAACCTGATCCCGATGGTCTTCGAGAAGCTCGAGGCCGGGCAGCACCCGCTGATCTTCGGCGACGACTACGCCTCGCCCGACGGCACCTGCGTGCGCGACTACATCCACGTCGCCGACCTCGCCGAGGCCCACGTCGCGGCTGCGCTGCGGCTCGTGCGCGACCCCGGGACCGCGCTGACGCTCAACCTCGGCACCGGCACCGGCGCCTCGGTCAAGGAGGTCATCACGACCATCCTCGACCACACCGGCATCGACCTGCCCCCGGTCATCGTCCCGCGCCGCCCCGGCGACCCGGCCCGCCTCGTCGCCTCCGCCGACCTGGCCCGCGCGGAGCTCGGCTGGAGCGCCCAACGCGACCTGGCCGAGATGATCTCCTCCGCCTGGGCCGGCTGGCGACTGCGCCACGGCGGCTGAGGGCCGCTGCCGACGGCTTCGGCCGAGCCGAGCGGGAGGCGAACGCAGGCGGTCTTTTCGGCTGCCAAACGGTTATGCCGATAAGCTGTCGGGCATGATCGGACTGATCCTCGCCGCCGGCGCCGGCCGTCGCCTGCGCCCTTACACCGACACGCTGCCCAAGGCCCTGGTGCCGGTGGACGAGGACCGCGGCCTGACCGTGCTCGACCTCACCCTGGCCAACTTCGCCGAGGTGGGCCTGACCGAGGCCGCGATCGTCGTCGGCTACCGGGCCGAGGCCGTGCACGCGCGTCACGCCGAGCTCGAGGCCCGCTACGGCCTGCGGATCGAGCTGGTGCACAACGACAAGGCCGAGGAGTGGAACAACGCCTACTCGCTCTGGTGCGCCCGCGACCTGCTCAAGCAGGGCGTCATCCTGGCCAACGGCGACACCGTCCACCCGGTCTCGGTCGAGCGCACCCTGCTCGCCGCCCGCGAGGCCGTGCCCGGCGCGCGCATCCTGCTCGCCCTCGACACCGCCAAGTCGCTGGCGGACGAGGAGATGAAGGTGATCTCCTCGGCCGAGGACGGGGTCCGGCGCATCACCAAGCTGATGGACCCGGCCACGGCCACCGGCGAGTACATCGGCGTCACGCTGATCGAGCCGGAGGCCGCCGAGCCGCTGGCCGACGCGCTGCGCGCCACCTTCGAGCGCGACCCGCAGCTGTACTACGAGGACGGCTACCAGGAGCTGGTCGAGCGCGGCTTCCGGGTCGACGTCGCCCCCATCGGCGAGGTCTCCTGGGTCGAGATCGACAACCACGACGACCTGGCCAAGGCCCGCGCCATCGTGGCCGGGCGCGGCGCCGAACCCGCCCCCGCCCCGGGCGCCTGATGGCCGTCCTGAGCCGGCTGATCCAGGCGCCCGCCGCGGTCCGGATCGGCCCCGGGGTCGCCACCGAACTGCCCGCGATCCTGGCCGACCAGCGCATCTCCGGCTCCGGCAAGCTCGCCATCGCCATCAGCGAGGGCTCCGGCCTGACCCTGCGCGAGCGGCTGAGCGCCGACCTGCCCGCGGACGCCGGCTGGTTCACCGTCAGCCGGGCCAGCCTGGACTCCGCGGTCGACCTCGCCGACCGGATCCGGGCCGCGGGCACCGCCTTCGACACCCTCGTGGCCATCGGCGGCGGCAAGGTCATCGACGCCGCCAAGTACGCCGCGGCCCGCCTCGGCATGCCGCTGGTCGCCGTGGCCACCAACCTCGCCCACGACGGCATCTGCTCCCCGGTCGCCACCCTGGAGAACGACGCGGGCACCGGCTCCTACGGCGTGCCCAGCCCGATCGGCGTGGTCATCGACCTCGACCTGGTGCGCGAGGCGCCGGTGCGCTACGTGCGGGCCGGCATCGGCGAGGCGCTGTCCAACATCTCCGCGCTGGCCGACTGGGAGCTCTCGCACCGGGAGACCGGCGAGCCGGTGGACGGTCTGGCCGCCGCCATGGCCCGCACCGCCGCCGAGGCCGTGCTGCGCCATCCCGGCACCGTCGCGGACGAACACTTCCTGGCCGTGCTCGCCGACGCGCTCGTGCTCTCCGGTCAGGCCATGACCGTGGCCGGCACCAGCCGCCCCGGTTCCGGCGCGTGCCACGAGATCAATCACGCGATCAACCAGCTCTACCCGAAGCTCGCGGCCCAGCACGGCGAGCAGTGCGGCGTGGGCGCCGTCTTCGCCACCCACCTGCGCGGGGACCGTGACCGCGCCGCCGAGATGGCCGAGACCTTGACGCGGCATGAACTCCCGGTCACTCCGGGCGATCTAGGTCTTGGTATCGATCAGTTCGTGGAAGCGGTAACCTTCGCGCCGCATACAAGACCAGGTAGGTTCACCATCCTGGAACATCTGGATCTCAGCCGTGGCGAGATCCATGACGCGGTGAAGGACTATGTCGCTACCTACGCTCGATGAGCTACGCGCGGTCGTCCAGCCGCCGGAGAAGATGCAGCGCCGCAACGGCGAGCACTGGGCCGGCCGGCTGTACATGCGCAGGATCTCCCTGCGCACCACCCGCGTGCTGGTCAACTCGCCCATCACCGCGAACGGCTACACCTACCTGATGATCGTGGCCGGCGTGCTGGCCGGCCCCGCGCTGCTGGTCCCCGGCATCACCGGAGCGATCCTCGGCGCCCTGTTCGTCCAGCTCTACCTGCTGCTCGACTGCGTGGACGGCGAGCTTGCCCGCTGGCGCCGGCAGACCTCGATCGTCGGGGTCTACCTCGACCGCATCGGCGCCTACATGGCCGAGGCCGCGTTCCTGGTCGGCCTCGGCTTCCGCGCCTCGCACCTGCACGCCGACGGCTGGGCCGTGCTCGGCCTGGCCACCGCGGTGTGCGTGCTGCTGATCAAGTCCGAGAGCGACCTGGTCGACGTCGCCCGCGCCCGGGCCGGCCTGGCCGCCGCCACCGAGGGCTCGGTCACCCCGCGGGCCGCCGGAGCCGCCAAGCTGCGCTCGCTCGCCCAGATCTTCAAGATCCACCGGCTCATCGTCGGCATCGAGTCCTCGCTGCTGGTGCTCCTCGCCGGGATCGCCGACCTGTTCACGCACGGGCAGCCGTTCACCCGCGCCGCCGTGGTCGTGCTGTTCGTCATCGCGGCCGTCATGGTCGTGCTGCACTTCGTCTCCATCGTGCTCTCGAGCCGGCTCAAGTCGTAGGAGCGGAAATGGGCACCATGCGCCTCGGCGCGGTCATCCTGACCATGGGCACCCGCCCCGCCGAACTGCGGGACCTGCTGCGCTCGGTGGCCGAGCAGCAGGGCGACCCGATCGACGTGGTCGTGGTCGGCAACGGCATCAAGGCCTCGCAGCTGCCCGGACTCGAGCAGGTGCGCACCCTCGACCTGCCGGAGAACCTCGGCATCCCCGGCGGACGCAACCGCGGCTTCGACCTGCTGCGCGCCCTGCCGCCGGAACAGCGCCCCGAGGCCGTGCTGGTACTCGACGACGACGGCAAGCTGGACGGCCCCGAGGCCGCCGAGCGCATCCGCGCCGCCTTCGAGGCCGACCCGCGCCTTGGCATCGTCTCCTTCCGGATCTGCGACCCGGTCAGCGGCGAGGTACAGCGCCGCCACGTCCCGCGCGTACGCGTGGGCGACCCCAACCGCTCCAGCAAGGTCACCACCTTCCTGGGCGGCGCCAGCGCCATCCGCACCGCCGTGATCGACCAGGTCGGCGGCCTGCCGGACGACTGGTTCTACTGCCACGAGGAGACCGATCAGGCCTGGCGCGCGCTGGACGCCGGCTGGTCCATCGAGTACCGGGCCGACCTCACCCTGCTGCACCCCAAGGCGGCCCCGAGCCGCCACGCGACCTACGCCTACAACGTGGCACGCAACCGAGTTTGGCTCGCCCGGCGTAATCTCCCTGGGGTGCTCATCCCCGCGTACCTCGGAGTCTGGGCGGCGTTAACCTTCGCTCGCACCAGGAACCGGGACTCCCTGCGGGTCTGGCTGCGGGGTTTCGCGGCCGGATGGCGCACCCCGTGCGGTCCCAGGCGGCCGATGAGCTGGAGTACGGTGTGGCGGATGACCAGGCTGGGCCGCCCCCCCGTGATCTAGCAGGCCTGGTCAGGGCCACCGCAGCAGAGCGTGTCACGACGGATACTGGAAGTCAGGCGAAGGCAGTGAGTGAATCCGCCGAGATCGTCCTGGAGGAGCTGCCGGCTCCCCCGGTCGATCCCGAGTACGCCGAACTCGGCGGCACCAAGATGGCCGACAAGTACGGCCTCAAGCAGAGCGGCAAGCGCCCGCCGCTGCTGGACTACATCCGCATCCTCTGGGGCCGGCGGCACTTCGTCACCGGCTACGCCAGTGCGAAGAACCGCGCCCTGTACTCGGACGCCAAGCTCGGCCAGATCTGGCAGCTGCTGACCCCGATCCTGAACGTCGCGGTCTACTTCTTCGTCTTCGGCTTCCTGTTCAGCCAGAGCCGGGGCGTGCACGACTTCCTGCTCTTCCTGGTCATCGGCGTGTTCCTGTTCAACTTCCTGCAGACCGCGATGGTCTTCGGGTCAAGGTCGATCAGCGACCAGCTGGTGCTCATCCGCGCGCTGCACTTCCCCCGCGCGGCGCTGCCCATCTCCGCCACGATCATCCAGCTCCAGCAGCTCGGCTTCTCGATGCTGATCGTGCTGATCGTCGCCGCGGCCACCGGCCAGGTGCCGACCTGGCGCTGGCTGCTGATCGTCCCGGCGCTGGCCCTGCTGTTCACGTTCAACACCGGCATGGCGCTGATCGTGGCCCGGATGGGCTCGGTGCTGACCGACACCAGCCAGCTGCTGCCGTTCATCCTGCGCACCTGGATGTACGTCTCCGGCGTCATGTACAGCATCGCGTCCGTCCTCAAGGACCACCCGGGCGTCCCGGTCTGGATGATCAACCTCGCCTACTACAACCCGGCCGCGCTGTTCATCACCCTGGTGCGCAACTGCCTGATGAGCAACGACTACGCGGTCGCCCACGCCTGGCAGTCCCCGCTCTACCAGCCGCCGTTCGCCTGGCTGATCATGCTGGGCTGGGCGGTCGCCTTCGGCATCGGCGGGTTCGTGTACTTCTGGAAGGCAGAGGAGCAGTACGGCCGTGGCTGAGAAGCAAACCATCCTGCCGAGCCAGGTCCTGCGGGCCGTTCAGGGCATCGACGGCGAGCACGCCATCTCGGACGAGGAGATCGCCGCGCTGCGGGCGCAGATCCTCGAGGAGCGGGCCAAGCGGCGCGCCGAGGCGGCCACCAACCCGCCCACGGTCGTCGTGGACAACCTCAACATCATCTACCGGATCCACGGCGCGGGCACCGGCCGCGGCTCGGCCACCGGAGCGCTCTCGCGCATCGTCTCGCGCCGCACCTCGCCCACCGTCCGCGAGGTGCACGCCGTGCGCGGCATCTCCTTCGTGGCCCGGCGCGGCGAGAGCATCGGCCTGATCGGGCGCAACGGCTCCGGCAAGTCCACCACCCTGGCCGCGATCGCCGGCCTGCTGCCCCCGGAGAGGGGCGGCGGCGTCTACACCGACGGCCAGCCCTCGCTGCTCGGCATCAACGCCGCGCTGATGCCGGACCTGACCGGCGAGCGCAACGTGATCGTCGGCTGCCTCGCCATGGGCATGTCCCGGGCCCAGGCCAAGGCGTCCTACCAGGGCATCGTGGACTTCTCCCGGATCGAGGACACCAACCCGCACGCGATGAGCCTGCCGATGAAGGCGTACTCCTCCGGCATGGCCGCGCGGCTGCGCTTCTCCATCGCGGCCTCGCGCGAGCAGGACGTGCTCATGATCGACGAGGCCCTGGCCACCGGCGACGCGAAGTTCCAGAAGCAGAGCGAGGAGCGCATCCGCGAGCTGCGCGCCAGCGCCGGCACCGTGTTCGTGGTCAGCCACTCCATGGGCGCGATCCGCGACACCTGCGACCGGGCGATCTGGATCGAGGCGGGCAGGATCCTGATGGACGGCGACGTGGACGAGGTCGCGGACGCCTACGAGCAGTGGTCGAAGCAGGGCTGAGCCGGCAGGTTGTTCCGTCGCCGTGGGGTGCGGCGGTGGCACGGTAGGCGGTGGCCGCTTGGGGGCGGCCGCCGCCGGCACGCGGAGTAGGGATTTCGGGCGAGTACGAGCAAGGCGGGTTCCGGCATGCGCATAGACGGCAAGGGCTTCCTCGCGACACTCGGCGTCTGCACCCTCGTCCTGGCGGTTCTCACCGTCTGGCTCTGGCCCCGGCTGGCCGGCTCGGGCGCCAAGGCCCTGGCCGGAAGGGTCGGCCTGCTGCTCGGCACGCAGCTCTCCCTCGCGGCGACATTCCTGTTCGCCGTCAACGCACTCGGCGGGTTCTACACCTCCTGGGGCCAGCTGTTCGGCACCGCGTCGGCGAAGTACACGATCGTCAACCGGGGCGCCTCCGACGCCGCGAAGGCCGACGCCCGAGCCCTGACCGGCGCCTCCGCCCGCACGGGCGGGGGCGGATCCGGCGGCGGTCGCGGCTCCGGCCGAGGCGGCCCCGGGTCGGGCTCAGGCGGCCTCGCCGCCACCAAGTCCTTCATCGCCGCCGAACTCGGCGGGGTACGCAGCGGCCTGAGCGCGAGCCTGCAGATCTACCCGCCGACGGACTACGCCAGCCGCGCCGAGGCCCACCGCCACTACCCGGTCGAGGTCGTCAACCTCACCGGCGGCTCCCCGAGCCTGGCCTCCGCCATATACCAGCAGGTCGCGAACACGTATCAGGTCATGGTCGTCGTCGTCACCGGCACCTCGGACGCCGCGCCTGCCTCGCCCACCGCGACCGTCTCCACCGCGTCCGCCGGCTCGACGGCGTCCACCAGCTCGACGGCGTCCACCGCGCCTACTGGCTCGACCGGCTCGGCCTCCCTCCTGACCATCCCCGGCGTCAACGTCCCGCACGGCGAGCAGGGCCAACTCTTCTGGTCCCAAGATCTCCAAGGCGCCCTGCGCGCCCACTACCGCGTCGACGCGTCCGCGCCCGACTGGGGCATGGCCGGCGTCGGCCAAGACGGCACCGCCGCGGTCAACCTCGCCGTGCAGGACCCGTCCCACTACGGCCTGGCCGCCGCCGGGGGCGACTGGACCCACACCGCCGCGTCGGAGAGCTGGCCCGGCATCGACACGTACCTGGCGTCCGTCCCGATGCCCGCCGTCGCCCTGCTCTACGACCCGACCGTGGGCGACGTCCCGGCCAGGATCCAGGCATCCAGCGGCGCCCTGCGCATCACCCGCCACTCGGGCCTGACCCTGGTGGACGAACTCGACTGGCTCGGCCGGTCCCTCGAGGCGAACGCGGACGTGCGGGTATGAACCTGACCGGCGACCTGTTCCTGGCGCTGCTGATCCTGCTCACGATCGGCGCGTTCACCGGCGTCATCCTGCTGTGGCGCAGACTGTCGGGACGCAACTGGCGAGCCGTGCTCGGCCGGGTCGGCGTACTCGGCGGGGCGCAGCTCATGGTGGTCGTCCTGGTGGCCGCACTCGCCAACGACTACTTCGGCTTCTACGGGTCCTGGCACGACCTGTTCGGCTTCGCCACCCAGACCCAGAGCGTGTTCCAGAACCCCGACCAGGTCGGGACCCGGGGCCGGGGAACGGGAACGGCCCTCGGCGCCGGCGGCACCGTCGGCAGGCAGCTGCTCAGCGTCCAGTCCATCAGCGGCCTGAACCTCCCCAGCGGCACCGCGCCCGCCGTCACCGGCCAGACCCAGAACGTCACCATCCAAGGCGCCGTCACCGGCCTGAGCACCCAGGCGATCGTCTACTTCCCGCCGCAGTACTTCCAGCAGGCCTACCAGGACTACCGCTTCCCGGTGGCGATAATCTCCACCGGCTACCCCGGCGACCTGCAGGCCCTGGAGAACCGGCTGAAGTACCCCTACCGCCTGCTGACCGGCCTCAACGGCCACACCGACCGGCCGGTCGTGCTGGTGATGACCCAGCCCTCGCCCACCAGCGTCGGCGGCACCGACACCGAGTGCACCAACGTCCCCGGCGGCCCCCAGGTCAACACGTTCTGGGCCCAGGACATCCCCACCGCACTCGAACAGGCCTACCCCCGCCTCGCCACCGACGCCCGCTCCTGGGGCCTGATGGGCGACAGCACCGGCGGCGACTGCGCGTTGAAGGTCTCGATGATGAACTCCGACCGCTTCGGCGTGGCCGTCTCCCTCTCCGGCGACTACAACGCCCCCGAGGACATCACCACGGGCAACCTCTACCAGAACCAACAGTTCCGCGACGAGAACAACGTGATGTGGCGCCTGCGCAACCTCGCCAAGCCCCCCATCGCAGTCCTGCTCGCCAGCAGCCTCACCGGCGAGAACGACATCTCCGCCGTCCAGGAGTTCGTCCGCCTGACCAGAGGCACCCCCCTGCGCACCTCGACCCTCCTGCGCAACGAAGGCGGCCACAACTTCGCCACCTGGAACGCCGAAATAGCTCCCGCCCTCCAATGGCTGACCAACACCCTGACGTCCCCCACGCCCCTGCCGCGCGTCTGAAACTCGCGGCCGGGCGACGTGCCGTCGTGCCCGAGTGCCGAGCCTGAGCATCGCGTCTGAGCTTGGCGCCTGAATGCGCGGGGCAGGTGGTGGGTCACGCGCAGATGCATGCGGAGGTGGGACGGCAGGTCGAGCAACAGGCGGTTGGTAGGCGGTTGGTCATGCCCTGCCGCCGGATTCCCCCCACAGCCCCCGCCGCGGTGTTTCCCCATGTCAGTGCCCTCGGCGCGATTCGAACGCGCGACCTACCGCTTAGGAGGCGGTTGCTCTATCCCCTGAGCTACGAGGGCGGGATGCGCCAGTCCAGCTGCCGCTCGACCGTACAGCTCTCGCAGAGACCTGTACCGTCCGCGATAGCTTACAGGTTGACGCTCTTGCCCTCGAACCAGGTTATGGTCCCCCGCAACGCGCCGCCGCGCCGCTTCGCTCGCGTGCCTGCTCCGCACTTAGCTCGCGTGTCCGCGTGTCCGCGTGTCTGCTCCGCGCTCGCCGACACTTGCCGGCCGGCGCTCTCCCGTCGGCGCTCGTTCTGCCGCCTCCGCACCGCCCCGAAGAACCTCCGCGAAGAAAATAGGATGCGGGCCCTCACCTGCGGCACGTACTGTCCGTAGCATGCGCCGCCTCCCAGTTCCGGAACCCGGGGAACCTGACAGCCGGTCCGCCACCCGGCTGCTGTTGTGGATATGGCGGGATCAATGGCGGTCCCAACTGCTCGGCATGACGTGGGGCGTCTCCTGGATGCTGTCCCTGGCGCTCATGCCGGCCGTGATCGGGCGGGCGATCGACCGGGGCTTGGTGCACCGGTCGGCGAGCGGGCTGTGGGAGTGGGCGTCGGTCGCCATCGGGCTCGCGCTGTTCACGGCGATGGCCGGGGGGATGCGCCACCGCAGTGCCATGACGAACTGGCTCTCCGCGGCGTACCTGGCGATCCAGATCACCTCGCGCCAGTCGGTGAAGGTGGGCGCCGATCTGCCGCGGCTGATAGCCAGCGGCGACGTGCTGGCGATCGGGACGACGGACGTGGAGGCCATCGGCAGCACGTTCGACATCTGGGCCCGGCTGACCGGCAGCTGCGTTTCGGTCGTCGCGGTGGCGGTGATTCTGCTGACGTCCTCGGTGCCGCTCGGCCTCGTCGTGCTGGTCGGCGTGCCGGTGATGATGATCGGCACCGTGCTGCTGCTGCGTCCCCTGCGCCGACGTCAGGACGAGTACCGCGACCTGCAGGGTTCGCTGACGGACCAGACGATCGACATCGCCCAGGGCATCCGCATCCTGCGCGGCATCGGTGGCGAGGAGACGTTCTCCGCCCGCTACGCGACGATGTCGCAGAGGCTGCGCGTCCTCGGCGTCGGCGTCGGACGGATCGAGGCGTTGCTCGCTGGACAGCAGGTGCTGCTGCCCGGGCTGCTCACCGCGCTGGTGACGTGGCTCGCGGCGCACTTCGCGCTGCGCGGCGACATCACGATCGGCCAACTCGTGGCCTTCTATGGGTACGCGTCGTTCCTGGTGCTCCCGCTGTCCACCTTCGGCGAGGCCGCGGACGCCTTCACCCGCGGCCACGTCGCCGCGGACCACATCATCCGAGTCCTGCGGCTGGCCTCGCCGATCACCGAGCCCGAGCAGCCGCAGCCGATGCCGGTCGACGGCGCGGTGCTCGAGGAGCGCGAGTCGGGCCTGCGGATCGAGCCGGACAGGTTCCTCGCCGTCGCCTGCGCGGACCCCGGCGACGCGACCACGCTCGCCGAGCGCCTCGCCCGGTACGTGGACTCCGGTGAGGCCCGACTCGGCGAGGTCCCGCTCAAGGAGCTGAAGGTCGGTCAAGTGCGCCAGCGGATCCTGCTGTCGGACAACGCGGACCGCATCTTCGCCGGAACCCTCCGCGCCAGCCTCAGCGGTGTCACGACCGCGACGGACGAGCAACTGCGAGACGCCCTCAAGGCCGCCTCCGCCGAAGATGTGCTGGCAGGCCTCGACGCCGGTCTGGACACCCCGGTCGAGGAGAAGGGCCGCAACTTCTCCGGTGGCCAACTCCAGCGCCTGCGCCTGGCCCGAGCCCTGATCGCCGACCCGGAGATCCTGGTCGCCGTGGAAGCCACCAGCGCCGTCGACGCCCACACTGAAGCCCGCATCGCCGAACGCATCGGCGCCTACCGCCGTTCCCGGGCAGTCGACGGACGCAATGCCGCTGATGAACGCAATGTCGACGGTGGACCCGATACCGCCAACGGACGCAATGCCGCCGATGGACGCAACGCCAACGGTGACAGCGGTGCGGACGGCATCAGTCGTCCCGGCGGCAGCCACGGTGCCGATTCACTCAGCCATGTCGGTGCGCAGAGTGGTGCTAGCGGAGGCGGCTTCGACGCCGACGCCGACGGACCTGCCGTCCGCACGACCGTTCTGTTCACCACGAGCCCCCTCGTCCTCGACCGTGCCGACTCCGTCGCCTACGTCGAGAACGGCCGAGTCACCTCCGTGGCCACGCACGCCGAACTCCTCGCCCGCGACGCCGGTTATCGCAGCCTGGTCACGCGCGGCGAGTCGGACGAGCAGCCCGACGGTAAGCCGCAGGACGAGTCTCATGGCCAGCCCGGCAGTGAGCTCCAGGACCAGCGACTTCTCGGCCAGGCCGGCGGCGAGCTTCAGGATCGGCAACTTCTCGGCCAGTCCGGTAGCGAGTTCCAGGACCGGCAACTTGTCGGCCAGCCCGGCGGCCAGCCTCAGGACGAGGAGGGTCCCGACCAGCCTCAGGACTCTTCCGCAGTGGAGTCGCCGATCCCGGGTGCGGACCCGGATCTCACGCACGTCCCCGAAGGAGCGCTGTCATGAGCAGCACGACCATGTTGCCCGTGGCAGACCGCTCCGCCGTGCGCGCCTACGCCCGTGAAGTCGGCCGTCACTACCGGCGGCAGCTGATCGTCCTCATTGCTCTGTCGTCCTTGACCACCGTTGCGGGGCTCTTCGCGCCGCGCCTGCTCGGTGACATCGTCCAGGACGTGCAGGCGGGCACCACGGCCGACCACATCAACCTGCTGGCCGGGCTGCTCGTGGTCTCGGTCCTGATTCAGGCTGCGCTGAACCGTTCCGCGTACATGGCCGGCAAGGTCTTCGGCGAGAGTGTGCTGGCCGAGTTGCGCGAGAGCTTCGTCGACAGTGTGCTCGATCTGCCGCTTTCGAAGGTCGAGCAGGCAGGCAGCGGTGACCTGATCAACCGCGCGTCACGCGATGTCAGTGCACTACGTCTGGCTGCCCAGCAGGGCATCCCGACGATTCTCGGCGCGGCCACGTCCAGCGTGCTCACAGTCGGCGCGTTGGTGCTGACCGCGCCTCAGCTGGCTGTCATCGCGGTGATCACGCTGCCGGTGCTGCTGACCGTCACGCGCTGGTATCTGCGTTACGCCCGGGACGGCTACCTCGCCACGAACGCCACCTACTCGGCGCTGATCGAGAACATGGCGGGCACGATCGAGGGCGCGCGAGCCGTCGAGGCGCTGCGCCTCGGGCCCGGACACGTTCGCCAGACCGACGCCGACATCACCACCTCGTGGCAGGCCGAGCGGTTCACGCTGCGGCTGCGCAACGTGCTCTACCCGGTCACCGAGGCGTGCCAGCTCGCCCCCGCCGGTCTCATGCTGCTGTTCGGCGGCTATGGCTACACCCGCGGTTGGGTGAGCATCGCGCAGGTCACCGCGGCAACGCTGTACATCCAGCAACTTGCGAATCCCGTTGGTACCCTCCTCGACTGGCTGGACACCATTCAGACCGGTTCGGCCTCACTCGCCCGCCTCGTCGGCGTCTCCCACATCCCGGCGGACCGCACGGCCACCGGGGTCAGCCCGGATCCGACCGATCCGCGACTCGAGGCTCAGGGCGTCGGCTACGCCTACGTCCCGGGCCGCGAGGTCCTGCGCGACGTCGATCTGACGCTGCGTCCGGGCGAGCGGCTGGCGATGGTCGGCCCGTCCGGTGCGGGCAAGTCCACCCTCGGCCGCCTGCTCGCAGGTATCAGCGCGCCCACACGCGGCAAGGTCTCGATCGGCGGCGCGCCGCTGGTCGAACTCCCGCTCGGCGAGCTGCGCGGCGAGGTCGCCCTGGTCACCCAGGAACACCACGTGTTCACGGGCACGCTCCGCGAGAACGTCGTGCTCGCCCGCCCCGACGCCCCGGACGAGGACGTCCTGGCAGCCCTCGCGGCCGTGGACGCCGACGCCTGGACTGAGCCGCTCGAGCACGGCCTTGACACCGCCCTCGGCTCCGGCGGCCTCGAGCTGAGCGCCCCGCAGGCCCAGCAACTCGCGCTCGCCCGCCTGGTCCTCGCTGACCCGCGCGTGCTCGTGCTGGACGAAGCGACCGCCCTTCTCGACCCGCGCGCCGCCCGCCACCTCGAGCGTTCGCTCAACGCCGTACTCGAGGGCCGCACTGTGATCTCCATCGCACACCGACTCCACACGGCGCACGACGCCGACCGCGTAGCCGTGATCGAGGACGGGAGAATCGCCGAGCTCGGCTCCCACCACGAGCTGATCGCGGCAGGTGGAGCGTACGCCCGGCTGTGGGACAGCTGGCACGGCGCGTCCGACCAGTCTTTGCCGGATGGACACGCGGGTTAGCTACGATCAGAGTGCTATGAGTTATCTGGATGACGAGTACGACGAGGACTGGGGCCGCGACGAGAACGCCCTGGTCGCCCCGTCGGGATACGAGCAGACCCGCGACGACACGGACTTCGGCTGGGGCGAACGCACCTGGTCGGACAGCCCGAACGGGACCGATGAGGACCTAGACCGTTTCCTCGCCGAACGCCCGCCGCACCACGGCGACTGACGTTCGCGGCGAACGACGAATCACAGCTGAATCACAACACCTCCTGTACTGGGGGAAGAAACCGGGGCAGGGCCGCGGCCGTTCAAGGGCCACGGTCACGGGGCGACACATATCCGCGCAGGTCGGCAAGCTGCGGGGTCGATAACGGCCGGGCGGGCGGTGGTCGGCTGCCGGTGCGGCCAAGCTCGCAGCGGCTCACCTCGCGACGGCCTGGTTCGGGATGGTCTGGTTCGCGACGGCCTGGCTTGCGACGCTCTGGTGCGCGCCAGCTGGGTGCGGGACAGCCGGACCTGCGACCGCATGACCCGCGACGGCGATCGAGTCCGGTACTGGTGGCGTGCGACCCAGGGCCGACGACGCGGTGGGGTCGCGTGCCGACGTTGAGCTCGGAGTCAGCACAGCCCATGGGCGCAGCGCCGATACGCCGAACGCGAGCGCGGCGCCGGTGAGCATGGAGGCCGCCGTGCGGTGCCGCCGACGTCGGAGGCGGTGCCTCGTCAGCATGGGCCGCAGCTCAGGCGGATAAAGCTCGGATGCGGGGAACGTCCGCTTCACCGAGGCTGCGGCGAAGCTGAATTGTTCATGGGGCGGCGCGTCTGGCGCCATCGAGGATGTCGCCGGCATCAGTGCGGTGGCGCCGGGCGGGGGAGCGGTGAAGAAGGTCGGCTGAGGCGGCGCCGAGGGCTGGAACATGTCGGGCGGCCCGAGGTCCGGAGATGGATGCGGGGGCTGTCGCGGCGGGTGTGTGTCGGGTGACGTGAACGGTGCGGTCCCGGGATACGGCGGGGTCCCGAAGTGCGACGCCTCGGATGGCGTGGCGGCGGGTTGATGAGGCGCGGACATCGGATGGGACAGGTCGGGGTTGGCCGTGCTTGGGTGTGCCTCGGTCGCGGAAGACACGCTCGCGGAAGTCGCGGAAGTCGCGGAAGACATGGGCCCGGGCGTGGCGGTGGCATGGTGGGGCGGAGGTGCTGAGTGCGGCGGCTCGAACTGGGCGGCGCTCGCGTGCGGCCCGGGTGTTGAATGCGCTGGCTCGGGTTGGGCGGCGTACGGGTGCGGCCCGGGTGCTGAGTACGACGACCCGGGTTGGGCGGTGCTCAAGTGCGACACGGGCGTTGAGCGCGCGGGCTGGAACTGGGCGGCGCTCGCGTGCGGCCCGGGCAATGCGTACGTCGGCCCGGGTTGGGTGGTGCTCGGATACGGCCCGGGTGTTGAGTACGGTGACCCCGGTTGGGTGGTGCTCGGGTGGGGTCCGGGCGTTGAGTGCGATGGCTCGGGCGGGACGGCGGTGGTCGGGTAGCGCGCGGGCTCGGGTGCGGCGACGTCATCGGGTGCGGCTCGATGGGTGCTGCGGATGCTGTGAGCGCCATAGGCGTTGTGGTCGGTGTGGTCGGTGTGGTCGGTGTGGTCGGTGTGGTCGGTGTGGTCGGTGTGGTCGGTGTGGTCGGTGTGGTCGGTGTGGTCGGTGTGGTCGGTGTGGTCGGTGTGGTCGGTGTGGTCGGTGTGGTCACTGTGGTCAGCGCGGTCGCTGTGGTTGCTCTGGTCGACGTGGTGGCTGTCGACGCTGCGAGAGCTGTGGACGGGGTTGTCGTGCTCGTTGGGCTGGTCGTGCGCGCTGTGGGCGTCTAGTTCGGCGCTGGGGTTGCGATCGGCTTGGGGGCGGCGCGCGTGGCGGCTCTCGTGGGCGGGGTCTGCGTCACGGGCCAGCTCGGTGATCTGGGGAGCCGGTTCGGCGATGGCGAACAGCTGCGGGCGGTGCTCATCTCGGGCCCAATTCAGGGCCCGATCCATGTCTCGCTCGTGGATGCCCTGCCTGTACATGTCCTGCTTGTGAATCTCCTGGTCGTGCAGCTCCTGGTTGTACAGCTCCCACGTGTACGTGTCCTGCTCGTACATCTCGCGCTCGTAGATCCTGCGGTCGCGCATCCCACCGTCGTGCGTGTCCGGCTCGTACATCTCCCGCCCCTTTCCGACTTCCCGTCTCTGGTGGAGACGTCGTTCTGGCATCCGTTCCGCCCTGCTTGCGGGCTTGTCTCCCGCCCTGCCTGCTGCACTGCCGTGAGCCCTGGCCGGGTCATCGACCGCTGCCGGTGCGGAGCGATCGACCCGGACAAGTGATCCGGACCACTCGGCCTGGAGCGTCTGGTGCCCGTCGGCCACCCGGCCCAC